>NZ_JAWZSQ010000002.1:0-403404 GCF_034096925.1 Patulibacter defluvii | reverse complement strand
GGCCGGGGCCGGACCGGGGCGGCGCCGGCGCGGCGGCGGCCGCGACCGCCAAGGGCAAGGCCGCGGTGGCCGACGGCGCCTCCGGTCCGAGCGGCGCCGGCGTCAAGGGCGGCGGCCGGGCCGCGACCGGCGACGACGCCGCGTCCGCCGGCCGCTGATCACGATCGCCGACGATCGTCCCTGACCTTCGCCACGCCGCCGCGTTGTAAGCAGTGGCACCCCGTGCTCGCCCCGACGGCGAGACGGCGTTCCCGGTGCCGAATCCCCCGATCGGAAGGGACCACATGACCCCCACCCGCACCATCGCCACCGTCGCCGGCGTCGCCGTCCTGGCGCTGCCGACCGTCGCCCTCGCCGACCACGGCAAGGGCCACGGCAAGCCGGAGGACGGCCCGTCGACCAAGCCCGAGCACGGCAAGCGGCCGGTCGGCCGAACCGTCGTCGTCAGCGGCGGGGTGACCGCCGTCGACGCGAGCGCGAAGACCCTGACCCTCAGCGTCCACGGCGGCAACAAGGCCGGCCGCGGCGCCGGCGAGACGGTCACCGTCTCGCTCGATGGCGCCCGGATCGTCGCCCCCGACAACGACGGCGATGGCACCCGCGGCGAGATCGAGGACGTCCGCGTCGGCGACCACGTGATCGTGATCGCCACCAAGACGACCCCGGCGGCCGGCGCCCCGGCGGACGCCCCGACCCTCGTCGCCCGCCAGGTGATCGCGACCACGCCGAAGAAGGCGCGGCGGAACCTGATCTTCAAGGGCACGCTGGCCAAGTCCGACGCCGGCGCCAAGACGATCTCGGTCACGATCAAGAGCGGCAACCGCGCCGCCCGCGACTACAAGGGCCAGACGGTCGACTTCTCGATCGCCGACGCCCGGATCCGCGCCCGCGACAACGACGGCAACGGCAAGCGCAACGAGGCCGCCGACCTGCAGGTCGGCGACAAGCTCGTCGTCCACGTCCGCCTGGCCAAGGGCGCCGAGGCGACCCAGCCGCTGGCCGCGAAGTCGGTCGTCGACCAGAGCCGCGCGAAGAAGAAGCCGGCCACGACCAAGTAGCGCACGTCCCCGGCGCCGCCGCGCCGGATCGGGAGCAGCACCGCGGGCGCACGGGACGGCGCCCGCGGACCTCCCTCCCTCCCCCGCGCTCGACCGGCTCCCGCCCGACCGGCGGAGAAGCGCCATACGAGCGCCGGTGTGCCACGATTCCGCGGGCATGATCGAGCGCCTGCGACGGATCGTCGCCTCTCCCCGCTTCGACGCGGCGATCCTGGTGGTGATCGTCGCCAACGCCCTCGTCCTCGGCGCCGAGACCTACCCCGCGGCCGTCGACGCCCAGGGTCCGCTGCTGCGGACCCTCAACGACGTCTTCCTCGCCGTCTTCGTGGCCGAGCTGCTGCTGCGGATCACGGCCTCGCTCGATCCCGCCGGGCCGCGGGCGACGCTGCGGCGGTTCGCCGGCAACCGCTGGAACCTCTTCGACCTGGCGGTGATCGTCGCCAGCTTCCTGCCCGGCCTGCGCGAGAACGCGACCCTCCTGCGGCTGCTGCGGCTGGCCCGGATCGTGCGCGTGGTCCGGTTCCTCCCCGACCTGCAGGTGATCTTCGGTGCGGTCCTGCGCTCGGTCCCCGGCGTCGCCAGCCTGGCCGTGATGAGCGCGCTGCTGATCTACGTCTACGGGATGGTCGGGTGGGTGATCTTCCACGACCACGACCCGGAGCAGTTCGGCACGATCGGCAGCGCGATGGTGACGATGTTCGTCCTGCTGACGCTGGAGAACCTGCCCGACTACATCGCCGCCGGACGCGAGGTCAGTGACTGGACGCTGCTCTTCTACCTGTCGTACGTGCTGGTCGCGTCGTTCCTGGTCTTCAACCTCTTCATCGGGATCGTGATCGGCTCGATGGAGGAGGCACGGGCCCAGGACCGCGAGGAGAAGCGGATCCGCGAGCGGGCGGCGGCGGCCGCGACCGCCGGCCGCGAGGACGACCTGATCGTCGCCGTCGAGGACCGGATCGACGAGCTGAAGACGACGCTCGAGGAGCTGCGGGGCGAGCTGCGCGTGCGGCTGGCCGCCGACCTGGCCCGCGACGCGGCGCGCGACGGGGGTCGCGAGGGAGCCCGCGATGCGCTGTGATGCACGGCATGAGCACGTCCGCGTCCCGTCCCGCCGGCCCGCTGGTGGCCGTCGTCACCGGTGCCTCCAGCGGCTTCGGCGTCGCGATCGCCAAGCGCCTGATCCAGGAGCCGGGCTCGCGGCTGGTGCTCGTCGCCCGCCGCGCCGAGCGGCTGGCCGAGCTGGCGGCGGAGCTGGGCGCCGGCCGGCCCGCGGGGTCGATCACCTACGTCGCCGTCGACCTGACCGCCGACGACGCGCCGAACGCGGTCCGCGACCACGTCCGCGAGCACCACGGCGCACCGACGCTGCTGGTCAACAACGCCGGCGCCGGCTTCCGGGCCCGCTTCGGCGAGGAGCGCGGCGGCTGGGAGAACGTCCGCAAGACGATGGAGATCAACTTCGACGCGGTCGTCCGGCTGACCGAGGCGCTGTTGCCCGACCTGCGCAGCGCCGCCCCGAGCGCAATCGTCAACATCTCCTCGACCGCGGCCCGGGTCGGCCGCGCCGGCGCGGCGGCCTACTCGGCGTCGAAGGCCGCGCTGGCGCTCTGGAGCGACGGCCTCCGCTCCGAGGAGGCGCCCTACGGCGTCCACGTCGGCAACGTCCTGCCCGGCTTCGTGCCGACCGAGGGCTTCCCCCAGACCGAGCTGGTCAACCACCGCTTCGGCAAGTACATCCTCGGCACCCAGGAGCAGGTGGCCGAGGCGGTGGTCGCGACCGGGCTGAAGGGCAAGGCCGAGCGCTACGTGCCGCGCAAGTACGAGCTGGCCGCCGCCCTCCGCGGCGCCGCGCCGTGGCTGGTGCTGCGAGCGATGGGCTCGGACAAGGCGCGGACCCTGACGCCGAAGAGCAGCTCCGACGACTGATCCCGCGATGCCCGACCCCGACCCCGTCTTCCGCGCTCCGATGCGCTCGCGGACGCTCGAGCTGGCGCCCGGGATCGGGGCCGAGCACGCGATCGGGCGCGGGGTCTGCGCGATCGGCGGCGTCGTGTCGCCGACTCCGGACGACCTCCACGACGCGCTGGCCGCCGTCGCCGACCAGCACGGCGAACGGGCGGCGCGGAGGCTGCGGCGGTTCGCCGACGTGCCGGTCGGGGCCTTCGTCTGGACCCGCGACCGCGACGGCGGCTACCGGCTCGGGCGGCTCCGCGGCCCCTGGCACTACGACGCCACCGAGGCCTCGGCCGCCGTCGACCTGCCGCACGTGCGGCCGACGGCCTGGCTCGACCGCCGCTTCGCCGAGGACGAGGTCCCGGCCGCGGTGGCGGCGACCTTCGGCCGCGGCGGGCGCAACTTCCAGCGCACCCACGACGCCGAGGCCGAGCGGGACAGCGCCGCGCTCTGGGCCGCCGGCGACGGGTGAGCGACGGGGCGAGCCGCCCGCTCCCCTACCCTCGACGGATCGCCGCCCTGGACGACTTCCCGATCTCGATCGAGACCCGCGGCGGCGGGGCGCCCGAGCTGGTGCTCGACGTCCCGCGGTCGCTGAACGACGCCGTCCGGCGGATCCCCGGCCGCTACTTCGACTGGTCGAACCGGCGCTGGCGGGCCCCGCTCTCGGCGCGGGCGGCGGCGATCGTCCGCGAGTTGCTGGAGCAGGCCCAGCTGCGGACCGACGCCGCCGCGGCCGAGTGGCTGAGCGGGCTCTCCGGCTGGCAGGGCGAGGCGACGGTCCGCGAGACCGACCGCGGCCCGCGGCTGGCGATCGCCACGGTCTACGGGACCCCGCCGGCGAGCCTGGTCGCGGCCGGCGAGGAGCTGTCGACGGCGGCCTCGGCCGACCCGCGCGCACCGGCCGAGCGGGTCCACCTGCTGCCGTTCGACGCCGACGGCGTGGCGACGATGGACCGGCTGCCCGAGCTGAGCATCGACGCGACGGTGATGCTGGCCGCCGCCGAGCTGCGGATCGGGCGGATGCCGGCCGCCGCCACGCTGCGGCTGGGCCGCGACCAGCACGACCAGCCGCGGCTGGAGCTGCTGCCCGGCTGGAGCGGCCGCGCCCAGCGCGGGTTCGCGCTGCTGCCCGAGGCCGAGTCGCTGGAGACCCACCACCGGCCCTCGTACCGGCCCGGCGACGAGCCGATCGACCCGGCCTCGACGATCGCCGTCCCGGCCGACCCGGCGATCGTCGACGAGCTCGACGCGCTGCTCGCCGAGCACCCGCGGATCCAGGTCACCGGCACCGCCCGCGACCAGCTGGCCACGATGCGGGTCCAGCGCGACCAGCGGGCGGAGACGATCGCGCTCTCGGCCGCGGTCCGGGCCAACCCGCTGACGCGGACGGTGGCCGGCGAGCCGCTGCGGCTGGGCGGCGAGCTGCAGCCGTTCCAGCACGCCGGCGTCCGCTACGTGCTGCGGCAGCGGCGGACCTTCCTCGCCGACGAGCAGGGCCTGGGCAAGACGGTCCAGGCGCTGGCCGCGATCGAGGCGGCCGGGACGCTGCCGGCGGTCGTCGTCTGCCCGGCGGGGATGAAGCTGACCTGGCAGCGCGAGGCCGCGCGCTGGCTGCCGCAGCGGACGGTGGCCGTGCTGCACGGCCGCGACCCGGCCCAGTGGCTGGCGCCGGAGACGGCCGCCGCCGACCTGGTGGTGCTGAACTACGAGATCGTCGAGGACCACCTGGAGGCGCTGACGGCGCGGGCCGCGCGGGCGGTCGTCTTCGACGAGTCGCACTACTGCAAGGCGCCGACGGCGAAGCGGACGAAGGCCGCGCTGCGGCTGGCCGCGACCGTGCCCGCCGACGGGCTGAAGCTGGCCCTGACCGGCACCCCGGTGCTGAACCAGCCGCGCGAGCTGACCAGCCAGCTGCGGCTGATCGACCGCCTGCGCGACTTCGGCTCGGGGGCTGAGCTGGCGCGCCGCTTCCGGACCGCCAACGGCGACTGGGGCCACGACCGGCTGCACTGGCACCTGCGGGCCCACGGGTACGCGCGGCGGCTGAAGGCGGACGTGCTGCCGCAGCTGCCGGCCAAGCGCCAGGTCGAGGTGCCGCTGCCGCTCGACAACCTGGAGGAGTACCGGCTGGCCGAGCGCGACGTGATCGCCTGGCTGCGGACCCAGCCGCTCGACCTGCGCGAGATCGACGCCCAGGTGGCCGCGGCGATCCGGGCCGAGCAGCTGGTGCGGCTGAACCACCTGCGGCGGCTGTCGGCGCGCGGCAAGCTGGCCGGCGCGCTGACCTGGGTCGCCGACTTCCTGGCCCACGGCGAGCCGCTGGTGGTCTTCGCCCAGCACCGCGAGGTCCAGCAGGCGCTGCTGGACCGCTTCCCGCGCGCGGTCCACGTGCTCGGCGACGACGGCGCGGCGGCCCGCGACGAGGCGGTCCAGCGGTTCCAGGCGGGGGTGCCGGCCGGGGTGCCGTTCGTGCCCGCGCCGCCGGGGGCCGAGCCCGGCGTCGACGGGGACCTCGGCGGTACCGGCGACCGTGACGGTGTCAGGGCGGCGGCGGGCGGCGACCCGACGGTCGTCGACCTGGCGAGCGCCGCGGCCACCCGCGGCCGGGCCGGCGACGCGGGCGCGAACCTGATCGTCTGCTCGATGCGCGCCGCGGCCCAGGGCATCACCTTGACGCGGGCCTCGAACGTCGCCTTCCTGGAGCTGGACTGGACGCCGGCGATGCACGACCAGGCCGAGGACCGCTGCCACCGGATCGGCCAGCGCGACGCCGTGACCGCCTGGTACCTGCTGGCGCCCGACGGCGTCGACCGCGAGATGGGCGAGGTCCTGCGCCAGAAGCGCGAGCTGATCGACGCCGTGGTCGACGGACGGGCGCGCGACGTCGAGCCGGTCAGCCTGGCCGTGGTGCGGGCGCTGCGGGCCCGCGGCGGCAGTTGAGGCCGCCGGCCAAAGCGGCGTCAGCCCGCCCCCGCCCCCGCGAACTGGCGTCATTCCGCCCCGCATACCGCGGCGGAGTGAAGCCAGTTCGAGGAGGGAGGGGTGGGATGACGCCGCTTCACGCGCCGGCGGCGGTTGGCCTGCCCGTGCGGCGTGGCCGCTCAGACCCCGAGGATCAGCGCCACCTGGCGGACCTCGTCGGCGTCGAGCACCGGCGGACCGCTGGTCCAGCGGCGCAGCCGGCGGCGGACGCGGCGGCCCCAGGGGCGGCCGAGCAGGACGCCCCGCACCGGCACGTCGTCGAGGCCGAGGCCGTCGAGGGTGCCGCGCACCGCGTCGACCTGGCAGAGCAGGCCGCCGGTCATCCGGGCCCGCTCGCTGGCCGACAGCCAGGGCCGCCAGCGGTGGCCGCGGAGCCGGCCGGCGTAGCCGCGGCCGTCGAGCACGACGATCCCGGCCGGACCGACGACCAGCCGGTCGACGGTCGGCGCGGCGGTGGTCACGCTGCGGTCGCGGAGGACGATCAGCGTCTCGTCGTTCACCTCCGGACCGGTCATGGGGCAGTGATCGAC
This sequence comes from Patulibacter defluvii, assembly GCF_034096925.1. Classification (NCBI taxonomy): domain Bacteria; kingdom Bacillati; phylum Actinomycetota; class Thermoleophilia; order Solirubrobacterales; family Patulibacteraceae; genus Patulibacter; species Patulibacter defluvii. Next base: position 396,878 of record NZ_JAWZSQ010000002.1, on the reverse strand, counting down.
GTTCCCGCCGCCCGCGGCGACCCCGAGTGGACGGATGGGCCAGGCGCGAGCCGCCCTCGGCGGGCCGGTTCTCAACGAACGTCGTGCTCGTCGGTCACCGTGTCCGAGCCGCAGCCCAGGGCGCCCGAAGATTCTCCGTCCTCAGGGGTTGGTCTTAGGCCGCCCTTCGCTACGATGGGGATGTGCAGCAGCGGGAGCTCCACCAGCCGGACGCCTTCCCCCGCGCGGGCTTCCGCGCCCGTCGCTGGATGCGCTTCGAGCGCGACCTGCGCGCCTGGCTGCTGACGTCGGAGGGCGAGTTCGCCGTCTGGCGCGCCACGCAGGCGATCGGCGACCGCGCCGACGCACCCCGCGACGGCGACCGCTGAGGTCCGGCGGCCGACGGCGCCGCCTGCTCGCCCTTCCCGCCGATCGACCCCATCCCGGCTCGCCGCCGGGCTGCCGGCCGTGCCCTCGCCGACCGCTCGCCGCCCCGGCGAGGGGACGATTTGGGCTGTCCTAAGTCCCACGTTAATTGTAGGAACTTGTTATAGTGGCCGGGAGTCGCCCCTACGAAGGAGCACACCATGGCTGTTACCCATCACGCCCAGGCCGGAATCCTCTCCGACGCCAACGCCAGCAAGCGCGAGGAGATCGTCGCCCTGCTGACCGAGGCCTACTGGATGGAGCTCGAGACGGTCACGAACTACCTGGCCAACGCCGCCAACCTCGACGGCATCCGCGCGAAGGAGGTCGCCGACGACCTCGACGCCGACGTCGAGGAGGAGCTCGGCCACGCGCGCCGGTTCGCGACCCGGATCAAGGAGCTGTACGGGACGCCGCCCGGTTCGGCCGACTTCCCGAGCGCCCAGTCGTTCCTGCAGCCGCAGGACGACCCGACCGACGTCGTGTCGGTGATCAAGGGCGTGATCGAGGCCGAGGCCGGCGCGATCGCGCACTACAACCGGATCATCGAGGCGACCGACGGGGTCGACTGGGCCACGCAGGACATGGTGATCGAGATCCTGCGCGACGAGGAAGGCCACATGCGGACCTTCGAGCGCTACCTGGCCGAGTTCAGCTGACCGAGGCGTCGGGGCTGGGGGCCGGCACCACGCGCCGGTCCTCCGCCACGACCTCGGGCTCGCCGACCAGCGGCTCGGCGAAGAGCCGCGTCAGCAGCGCCCCGGGCACGGGCCCGGCGAGCGCACGCTCGACGACCTCGCCCGTGGGCCGATCGATGGTGGTGGGGATGGGGGGATGTGCATCGGGGGATGACACACCCAGTCCATCGTCACCGAGGGGCCCGGGCTTGAGCGTTCTCTCTGTGGGCTGGAACACGGTCCGGAGCTCGACAGGACGTCCGTCCACCTCTCGGCGCGTCGCCGCTGACCACCCGTCCAGAGCCGTGGCCAGCTCCCGACGGACGCGGTGGCCGGGGCGGGTCGGCTGGCCGGCCGATCAGTCGGCCACGCCGGCTTCGCGCAGCGTCTTCCAGCGCCAGCCGAGCACCCGCGGGCGCTTGTCGCGCTGGGTCTCGTCGTCCTCAGGCACCAGCCGCTCGGCCAGCTCGATGTAGGGCCGGCCGACGGCGACCAGCAGCGCGTCGTCCAGGCAGCGGACCTGGTTGCGCTCCCAGCTGACGCCCTCGCGGAAGGTCCGGTCGATCGCGGCCAGGTCGACGCTGCGGACGGTCGACCGCAGCGCCTCGACGGTGTCGAGGCCGAGCTCGAGCGCGTGGCGGCGGATCCACTCCTCGCTGCCGGTGCCGCGGCTGGGCGGGGCGTCGGGGAACAGCTCGGCCAGCAGCGATCGCAGCGCCCGGGCGGTCAGGCGGTTGCCGACCGGGCGGGCGGGAGCGGCGGGCGCCGGCCCCTCCCCCGGCGAGGCGGAGACCGAGGACGGCGGGGCGACGGCCGGGTCGGGCGGTCCGGCGACCGGCGCGCCGGCGGCGGCGTCGTCGATCTCCTGCAGCAGCTCGTCGACCATCTCGATCAGGGCGGCGGCGCGGTCGAACTTGCGCGAGACCCGGGAGCCGGCGGCGCCCTTGTAGCGCGAGGCGTGCTCCAGCTCGGCCCAGACGTGCTGCAGCTGGGTGCGGAGCTGGATCTCGACCCGCGGGACGCGGTAGTCCTTGGGCGGGTCGGGGATCGCCAGCGAGCGCCCGGGATCGACCAGCACGTGCAGGCTCTGATAGCCGAACTGCCGCTCCTCCGCGTTGCGCGAGCCCTTGTTGCGCAGCTCGCGCACGGTCAGCCCGTCGTCCTCCCCGATCGCCTGCGCCACCGCCTCGACCTGGGCGGGCAGGAAGCAGACCACCCGCAGCGCCAGCTGGTCGGTGATCTCGTCGCACGGCAGCCGGTACTTCAGCCGCCCGGGGTGCTCCGGATCCTCGATCCCGGCCTTCTGCTCGAACGACGACGGCGACTTGATCCGCCACGCCAGGTCGTACTGGCTGGGCGGGATCCCGACGCCCCGGATCAGCTCCAGCAGGTGCTCGGACAGCCGCTCGCCCAGCCGCCGCAGGAACGCCTGGTAGGAGGGGAGCTCGTAGTGCTGCCGCGCCCGCCGCGCGTGCGCTGGATCGATCGTCGTCGCCATCCGGTCGAGCCAGCCTCGCAGGCGGGCCGGTCGGGTGGCGCGCGCGATGGCGCCCCCGTCAGCGCCGCATCCGGTAGCTGGTGGCGCGGCCGTCCTCGTCCGCGTCGGCCCGCGGCGAGCGGTCGGTCACTCGCCGCGCCCACCCGCGGACCCGGTCGCCGGGCGAGACGCGGCGGCGGAAGCGCTGCTGATCGAGCGTGGCCCCGCAGTACGAGCATCCGGCGGCGAAGGCGGTCACCCGCTCGCCGCACTGCGGGCAGTGGTTGCGGTCGTGGTCGAGCATCGGGGGCGGCGCCAGGGCCGGGCGCCGGCGGGGGAAGGTTGCGCTGGACGCTAGTTCGCCACCGTCAAGGACGGCTCAACCGCCGCTCACGATCTGGTCGGCGCCGCATGACCCCTAGGCCTTCCCCAGGGTTAGGCGAACCACCCTAGAGGTTGTTTGCGCGCGCGCTCGGGCGTCCTACGGTGGCCGTATGAACTCGCGAACATCCTCCGTGAAGTGGTGGGGCGTCGGCTCCGCCCTGCTGATGATCGTCGGCGGTCTCGGCCCGTGGGTCGTGGTCGGCGCGAAGACCCTCGCCCACGGCACCTCGAACGACGGCGCCCTCCTGATCGGCCTCGGCGTCGTCGCCGGCGGCCTGCTCCTCTGGCGCGGCGGCACCGCCCGCTGGCCCGCGATCGCCGCGCTCGTCCTCGGCGTCCTCGGCGCCGTGATCGCGATCGCCGACATCGGCTCGGTCAGCGGCGACTCCTTCGCCGCCGCGATCGCCGACCCGGGCTGGGGCCTGTACCTGGACCTGGCCGCGTCGATCTCGCTCGCCGTCGCCGGCCTCGTGCTGCTGGTCCTCGGTCGTCGCCCGGCGACCGCCGCCTCCGCCGCGTAGCCGCTGCCGGCGCGGGGCCCGCTACGGTCCCGCGCATGGCCGGCCCGCGCGGACGTCGTCCCGGACAGCGGCTGTTCGTCGCCCTCGCCCCGCCGGCCGCCGTCGGCGAGGCGTTGCTGGCGTGGACCCGTGACCGCCGTGGCCAGGCGCCGGGGACGCGACCGGTGCCGGCCGAGCAGCTGCACGTCACCCTGGCCTTCCTCGGCGCCCGGACGGTGGCCGAGATCGACCCGATCGCCGACGCCCTCGCCTCCGCCGTCGCCGAGCGCGGCGGCCGGCCGCTCCCCCAGCTGCGGCTGGGCAGCCCGCTGTGGCTGCCGCCGCGACGCCCGCGGGTGCTGGCCGCCGAGGTCCACGACGACGCCGGCGAGCTGGACGACCTGCAGGCCGCGATCGCCACCGCGCTCGAACGGGCGATCGGCTGGCGTGAGGAGCGCCCCTTCCGCGCCCACCTGACGCTGGCCCGGATGCGCTCCGACGCCGCGCCCGACCGGCGGACGCTGCCCGCCACGCCGGCGGCCACGTTCGTCCCCGACGCCGTGATCCTGTACCGCTCGCACCTGGAGCCCTCCGGCGCCCGCTACGAACCGCTCGAGCGGCTGCCGCTGACCTGATCGTCGGACGCGGCCAGCACCGACCCGAGCAGCGCCAGCCGCTGCTGGGCCAGGCCGCGGACCTCGCCGTAGGCCGGCGTCAGCAGCGGATCGCCGCGCTGCTCGGTGCGGTCGATCGCCGCCGCGAGCGCCGCATGGGCCTCCGCCAGCGTGAGCGGCGCGGCGTCGATCACCGGCTCGCCCCCGATCGCGTCGATCTCGCCGCAGAGCCGGTCGAGCGCGCCGGTCAGGTGCAGCGCCGTGGCCGGGCCGCCGCGCTCCGGGATCACGACCGCCGCCAGGCAGTGGGGTGGCGCGACGGCGCGGGCGAACTCGACCACCAGCGTCTGGACGCCCGGCTGGCCGGCGGCGGTCAGCCGCGCGGCGCGGACCGGACGGGTCTCGGCAGCTGGGACCACCAGATCGGCCGCGACAGGCCGCCGGCGACCAACCGCTCGGCGGCGCGCCCGGCGTCCTCCGCGACCGCCGCGCTGCCCGCGGCCGCGAGCGCGCTCAGCGCCGCCACCGCCGGCGGGTCGGCCCCGACCTCGAGCGCCTCGACCAGCTGCTCGCCGACCAGCGCCTCGAGCGCCGCACCGGGCCCGCAGGGACCGGTGAACCACTGGCCGCAGACGTTCGAGGCCAGCAGCTCGGCGTCGAGCGCGTCGGCCAGCCGCGGGGCCCAGGTGCGCAGCTGCCCGATCGACAGGTCGACCAGCTCGCCGGCGAGGAAGACCATGTCGGACGCCGCGATCCACCCGACCGAGCGGCCCGCGGCCGGGCGGTCGACGGCGGGCTGGTCGTGCTCCCGCGCGGTCGGCCGGGGACGGGGGGCGTGGCGGGTGGTCATGGCGGGATCGTGCCGGGAGCACCGGTGACGGAACCAGGGGCGAAGCGCGCCGATTCGACGCCGATCTCGTGCCAACTTCGTGACAGCGGCCGCTATGGTGGCGGGCGATGGCCCGGCGCCCCCGCACCGACGCGCTCGCCGCCCGCACCCGCGGTCGGCTCGCCGCCGCCATCGTCCTGACCATTACCGCCTGAGCCTGCGCCGCCGCGCGCAGGCCCGTCGTCCCGCGAGCGGACGACCGGCGGCGCCGACGCCGGGCGGGTCGTTCGACGGGACCGGAGGAGACGCCGTGTTCCACACCATCGACCTGACCCTCGACCCTCGCGAGCCGACCGTGCTCCAGCGGATCGTCGTCCTCTGCCGGGCCCGCGGCTGCGCGATCGCGGCCCTCGACTACCGGCCGGCGCGGGCGACGCTGACCCTCGACGGCCCGGCCGGGCGGGTGGCACTGGTCGGCGACCGGCTGCGGAGCCTGGTCGGCGTGCTCGACGTCCACGGCGCCGCGCTCGCCGGCCCCTGGCCCGGCGACGACCCGGCGGCGCGGCTGGGCCCGCCGCGAGCCGCGCCACTCACGCGGGACGCGCGTCCGGATCGGTCGTCCGGTCCGCTCGCGACCAGGTGCTGAGCACCATCAGGGTCTTCGTCCCCGTCACGCGGCCGCTCCGGCGCAGCTGGTCGATCGCCCGCCGCAGGTGCGTCATGTCCTGCACCCGCAGCCGCACCAGCGCGTCCGGATCGCCGGCCGTCGTGAAAACCTGCTGGACCTCCGGCAGGTCACGGGCCGCCGCCTCGATGTCCTCGAGCCGGGTGTTCCCGATCACCCGCAGCTCGGTGAACGCCTCCAGGCCCCAGCCGAGCTTCGCGTGGTCGATCACGGCCGTGTAGCCGGTGATCACGCCCAGCCGCTCCAGCCGGTCGATCCGCCGCTTGACCGCCGGCGCCGAGAGGCTGACCTGCTCGCCCAGGTCGGCCAGCCGGCGGCGCGAGTTCCGCTCGAGGGCGGCCAGCAGCTCGCGGTCGACGTCGTCCAGCTCGGGCAGATCGGGCATGGCCGCACCGTAGCGCTCCGACGCAACCGATCGCCACCTACGAGACATCTGCCTTCTGTTTCTTGCGCGGTCGGGCCGGTTCTCCGGAATCCGCTTGCTCGCGGGAGCGGGCCGGGGGTTGACTGGCACCACGATGGAACCCGTCTTCCCCGGCACCGAACAGCTCGTCCTCTGCGACGACCGCGCCACCGGGCTCCGGGCCGTGATCGCGATCGACGACACGACGCTCGGCCCCGGGCTCGGCGGCGTGCGACTGAAGGCCTACGCCAGCGACGCCGACGCCGTCACCGAGGCCCGCCGGCTGGCGGCCGCGATGACGCTCAAGAACGCCGCGGCCGAGCTGCCCTACGGCGGCGGCAAGGCGGTGATCGTGGCCGACGGACCGATCGCCGACCGCGCCGCGCTGATGCGGGCCTTCGGCCGCTTCGTCGCCCGCACCGGCGGCGCCTACCTGCCCGGCGTCGACATGGGCACCACCACCGCCGACCTGGCCGAGGTCGGCCGGGTCGCGCCCGACGTCGCCTGCGACCAGGAGGACCCGTCCGGCTGGACCGCGCTCGGCGTCTGGGCCGGGATCTGCGCGACCGCCCGCCAGCTCGACCGCCGCGACGACCTCGGGGGCCTGACCGTCGCGATCCAGGGCGTCGGCCACGTCGGCGCCGACCTGGCCCGGCGGGTCGCCCGCGACGGCGCCCGGGTGCTGGTCGCCGACGTCGACGGGCAGCGGGCCGCCGACGTCGCGGCCGAGGTCGGCGGCACGGTCGTCACCGCCGACGAGATCGTCACCGCCCCCTGCGACGTGCTGGCGCCGTGCGCGGCCGCGCGGGTGATCGACCGCGCGACGCTGCCGCGGCTGCGCTGCCGGGCGATCGCCGGCGCCGCCAACGACGTCCTGGCCGACGCCGAGCTGGCCGACGGCCTGCGGCGGGCCGGGATCGCGTACGTCCCCGACTTCCTGATCAACGCCGGCGGCGTGATCCACATCCACGCCCTCCGCGCCGGCTGGTCGGCCAGCCGTCTGGAGGCCGAGGTGCTGGCGATCGGCGACCGCGTCGAGCGCGTGCTCCACGACGCCGCCCGCGCCCACCGCCCCCCGCTCGACCAGGCGGTCGAGCGCGCCCGCGCCCGGATCGCCGCCGCCCGCCCCACGCCCGACGTCCGACTCGCGGCCTGACCGCGCCACCCGGGAGCCCGAGATGAGCACCGCCACCCCCAGCCGCACCCGCAGCAGCGGCCGCCGTCGCAGCGCCGGTGCCCGGCCCGCGGCCGACGAGCCGTCGCCGACCCACCTCACGGCGGCCGACCACGCCGCGCTCCACGAGCTGCTGCTGCTGACCCGCGCCGTCGAGGAGCGGGGAGTGCGCCTGTACAAGCAGGGCAAGATCCCCGGGTCGTTCTACGACGGCCGCGGCCAGGAGGCGATCAGCGTCGGCGCCACCTACGCGCTCGGCGCCGACGACGTCGTCTGCTCGCCGCTGATCCGCGACCTCGGCGCGCACCTCGTCCGCGGCACCGACCTGACCGAGCTGCTCCGCCACTACCTGGGGCGCGAGAACGCGATCAGCCGTGGCCGCGAGGGCAACATCCACTTCGGTGACCGCCGGCTGGGCGTCGTCGGGCCGGTCTCGATGCTGCCCGACATGATGGTCGTCGCGGTCGGCGTCGCGATGGCGTTCCGGATCCGCGGCGAGCGTCGCTGCGCGCTGAGCTTCTTCGGCGACGGCGCCACCTCGCGCGGGGACTGGCACGAGGCGATGAACTGGGCCAGCGTCCGCCGCGACCCGGTCGTCTTCGTCTGCGAGAACAACCAGCTCGCCTACTCGACCCCGACCGCCCGCCAGTTCCGGGTCCGTCCCGCCGAGCGGGCCGCGGCCTACGCGATGCCGGCCGAGGTGGTCGACGGCAACGACGTCGGCGCGGTCTTCGACGCGGTCCGGCGGGCGCGCGAGCGGGCGCTCGACGGCGGCGGCCCGACCCTGGTCGAGGCCGAGAGCATGCGGATGCACGGCCATGGCGCCCACGACGACGCCTCCTACGTCGACCCCGAGCTGCTGAGCGCCTGGGCCGACCGCGACCCGCTGGCCGCCCACGCGACGGTCGCCGGCGCCCACGGGGTCGACGTCGAGGCCCTGCTGCGGACGGTGACCGAGCGGGTCGACGAGGCGGTCGCCGCCGCCCTCGCCAGCCCGATGCCGGATCCCGCCGGAGCGGCCGACGACGTCTTCTGCGTCGGCGATCCGCAGGGCCTGGGCGCCGGCCGCGCGCCCTGGAGCGGCTTCGAGCGCGAGGCCGCCTGATGGCCCGGATGACCTACCTGCAGGCGATCACCGACGGCCTCCGCGAGGAGATGCGGGCCGACGAGCGGGTGCTGCTGGTCGGCGAGGACATCGGAGCCTTCGGCGGTGCCTTCAAGGCCACGGTCGGGCTCCAGGAGGAGTTCGGTCCCGACCGCGTCCAGGACGCCCCGATCGCCGAGGCGGCGATCATCGGCACCTCGGTCGGCGCCGCGATCGCCGGGCTGCGGCCGGTCTGCGAGATGCAGTTCTCCGACTTCGTGGCCTGCGGCTTCGACCAGCTGGTGAACGTGGCCGGCAAGATGCACTACCGGACCGGGCTGGCGACGCCGATGGTGGTGCGGCTGCCGACCGGCGGCGGCTTCGGCGGCGGCCCCTTCCACTCCCAGAACCCGGAGGCCTGGTTCATGCACGCGCCGGGCCTGAAGGTGGTGGCGCCGTCGACGCCGGAGGACGCCAAGGGGCTGCTGATCGGAGCGATCCGCGACCCCAACCCGGTCTGCTTCCTGGAGCACAAGAACCTCTACCGGCGGGTCAAGGGCGAGGTCCCCGAGGGCCGCTACGAGACGCCGTTCTCGGCCCGGATCGCGCGCCCCGGCCGCGACCTGACGATCGTCACCTACGGGGCGATGGTCCACGCCGCGCTCGACGTCGCCGAGCGGCTGGCCGACGAGGCCGACGTCGAGGTGCTCGACCTGCGGACGCTGGTGCCGCTCGACGAGCAGGCGATCCTGGAGAGCGTCGCCCGCACCAACAAGGTGCTGATCGTCGACGAGGCGAACGAGACCTGCGCCGCCGGCGCCCAGGTGGCGGCGCTGATCGCCGACCGCGCCTTCGACCAGCTCGACGGCCCGCTGCGGCGGGTCGCCACCCCCGACGCGCCGATCCCCTTCAGCCCGACGCTGGAGCCGGCGGTCCTGCCCACTCCCGACCGGATCCTGGAGGCCGCCCGTGAGCTCCTCGCCTACTGACCTGGCCACCGCCGTCGACGTCGTGATGCCCGCGATGGGCTCCTCGGTCGTCGAGGGCACGATCGTCGATTGGCGGGTGGCGGTCGGCGACGTGGTCGCGGCCGACGAGACGATCTGCGAGATCTCGACCGACAAGGTCGAGAGCGAGTGCCCCTCGCCCGCCGCGGGGACCGTGATCGAGCTGCTGGTCGAGGCTGGCGAGACGGTCGACGTCGGGACCGTGCTGGCCCGGATCGCGCCCGAGGGCGCGGTCGTCGCGGCGCCCGCCGAGGCGCCCCCGGCCAGCGACCCCGCCGACCCGCGCGACGAGGTCGCGGCCGAGAGTGTCACGGCCGTCGTGGCGGACGGCGGCGACCGCCGGCAGGCGCTCCAGCGGTCGTCGCCGGTGGCGCTGCGGATCGCGACCGGTCACGGCCTCGACGTCGCGACCGTGACCGGCAGCGGCCGCAACGGCCGCGTCACGAAGGGCGACGTCCTGCGCGCGATCGAGGACGGCGTCGGGGGCGACGAGCCGCCGATGCACATCGAATCGCCCTACCGCCACGACCCGAACGTGCCCGTCGCGGGAGCGGAGCCGCGCTCCTCCTCACCGCGTCAGAAGCCCGCCTCCGCGGCGGGCACGACCCCTGTCCCGGCCCCGGCCCCGGCGACGCCGCCCGACGACCTCGGCGGCACCGTCACGCCGATGTCGCGGATGCGGCGCTCGATCGGGACCGCGATGCGCCGCGCGCTCGACAGCGCCGCCCACTGCACGACGGTCGTCGAGTGCGACATGTCGCGGATCGAACGCCAGCGGCGGGCGCTCGGCCTGACCGCGCTGCCGCTGATCGCGGTCGAGGCGATCGCGGCCCTGCGCGACTTCCCGGGCCTCAACGCGACGCTCGACGGCGACGTGTTGACCGGCTACGACCGGGTCCACCTGGGGATCGCGGTCTCGCTCGGCGAGGACGGCCTGATCGTGCCGGTGATCCACGACGCCCAGGACCTGAGCGCCGAGGGCCTCGGCCGCCGGATCAAGGACCTGGCCGGCCGCGCCCGCGGCAAGCAGCTGCTGCCGGACGAAGTCCGCGGCGGGACGTTCACGATCACCAACCCGGGCGCCGCCGGCGCGCTGATCGCCACTCCGGTGATCAACGTCCCGCAGGTGGCGATCCTCGACCTCGAGGCGATCGTCAAGCGGCCGGTGGTGGTGACCGACGAGGACGGCAACGACAGCATCGCGATCCGCCCGATGGCCAACCTCTGCCTGAGCTGGGACCACCGGGCGCTGGACGGGATGTACGCCGCCCAGTTCCTGACCGCGCTGCGGAAGCGGCTGGAGGGCGTCGGGGGCTGAGGGCCGTCGATCAGACCGGGTCGCCGTCGGGCAGGCCGTGCTTGGCGACGACGCGGTCGTAGTTGAGCCGCATCAGCGCGATCACGTCGTCGACGTCGGCGGCCGTGGTCAGGGCGCGGGCGGCCCAGGCCGGCTTGTGGGGCGCGACCGGGTGGGGGCCGACGCGACCAGCGGCGCGGAGGGCCGCCCCGACCTCCTTGGGGAAGCCGAAGTGGGCGACGCGGTCGCCGTGCAGGTGGCCGATCTCGCGGCGGCCGAGCCGGAACGACAGCTCGCCGCGCTCGCCGAGGCCGTGGTGGACGCCGGGCCAGTCGCCGACGGTGGCGGTGATGCGGGCGCTGGCGGAGGTGGTCGGGGACGGGGCGGTGGTCATCGCTGCTCCTCGGAGGGGGACGGGTGCCTGCCGACCACCATGAGCCTTCAACCACGGTTGAAGTCAAGGGCGGTTGCCTATCCTGGGCACGATGGCCGGCCAGGAGACCCCCGCGACCCGCGCCGCCCGCGCCGCCGGGATCGCCTTCGAGATCCACGAGTACGAGCACGATCCCGCGGTCGCCTCGTACGGCCTGGAGGCGGCCGAGGCCCTGGGCCTGGACCCGGCGCGCGTCTTCAAGACCCTGCTGGTCCAGCGCGGCGACCAGCCGACGGTCTGCGTCCTGCCGGTCTCGGCGACGCTCGACCTGCGGGCGCTCGGCAAGCGGACGGCGATGCTCGACCCGAGCCGCGCCGAGTCGCTGACCGGCTACGTGACGGGCGGGATCAGCCCGCTCGGTCAACGGCGGCGGCTGCCGACCCTGCTCGACGAGAGCGCCGACGAGCACCGCACGATCGCCGTCAGTGCCGGACGCCGCGGGCTGGAGATCGAGCTGGCCCCGGACGACCTGGTGGCGCTGACCGGGGCCGAGCGGCGGCGGTTGGCGCGGGACTGACGCGGCCGTCCGTCCGTCGGGACCTCCCCGGGCGCTCGCCCGCGCTAGCGTGGAGCCGTGCCCGCGCCGCTCTTCCGCCTCGTCGCCGTCCCCGCCGCCCTCAACGGAACGCCCGCCTCGTGGGCGGCCGACATGCTGCGCGACGGCGAGGTGGCGGTGCTGGTCGACGAGGGTGGCCTCGACGCGATCGACGCCGTGGCCCGGGCGATCGACGCCACCGCGATCGCCGTCGTGCGGACCGAGCCGACGCCCGAGCAGCAGGAGCGGACGGTGATGGCGCACGCCGACGGCCTGGCCCTGATCTGGGTCGCCGGCGGCTTCAGCGACGAGGCGCGCGCCTGGGCGACCAAGCGGGCCCCGATGACGCTGCTCGTCGAGGCGACCGGCCCGCTGCCCGACGACGAGCGCCACCGGATCGAGCGCTTCATCCGGATCCTCGGCGGCCAGGCCGCCTGACGCGCGGGCCCGGAGGTCCGCCGGACCGCCTACTCCAACCGCTCCCCCAGGAACTCGCGCTCGGCGGCGTTCTCGGTCAGCGCCAGCGCCGCGCGGTAGGCGTCGGCGGCCTCGCGGTCGCGGCCGAGCCGCCGCAGCAGCTCGGCCTTGGTCGACGGCAGGTAGCGGTAGCCGTCCAGCCGCCCCTCCCGCTCCAGCGCCTCGACCTCGGCCAGCGCAGCCTGTGGCCCGTCGACCATCGCCACCGCCACGGCACGGTTGAGCCGCACCACCGGCGAGCTCCAGACCCGCGCCAGCTCGTCGTAGAGGGTCAGGATCTGGGGCCAGTCGGTCTCGTCGTAGCGGGGCGCCTGCGCGTGCAGCGCCGCGATCGCCGCCTGCAGCACGAACCGTCCCGGCGGTGCCGACCGCAGGCTGGCCACGATCAGCCGGTCGGCCTCCTCGATCGCGGGCCGGTCCCAGACGCCGCGATCCTGGTCCTCCAGCCGCTGCGGCCGACCGCGCTCGTCGGTGCGGGTCGCTCGCCGGGCGTGGTGGACGAGGAGCAGCGCCAGCAGCCCGGCCACCTCTCCGTCGTCGGGGACGAGGGCCCGCAGCATCCGCGCCAGGTCGAGCGCCCGCTCGGCCAGGTCGATCCGCACCAGCTCCTCGCCCGACGGCGCCGCGTGCCCGGTGGCGGCGAGCAGGTGGACGACGGTCAGGACCGCGTCGAGCCGGGCCCGGCGGTCGTCCGGCCCGGGCACCGCGAACGGGATCCGCGCGGCGACGATCTTCTTCTTCGCCCGCGTCAGCCGCGCGGCCATCGTCGGCTCGGCGACGAGGAAGGCGTGCGCGATCTCGGCCGTCGCCACCCCGCAGACCAGCCGCAGGGTAAGCGCCACCTGGGCCTCGCGCGCCAGGGCCGGGTGGCAGCAGACGAACACCAGTCGCAGCCGGTCGTCGGGGAAGGGGTCGTCCTCCGGCAGCGTGCCCTCCTCCCCCGCCCCGGCGCGCGCCTCGGGCTCGATCAGCAGCGGCAGCTTCTCCCGCAGCGTCCGCCCGCGGCGGAGCCCGTTGAGCGCCGTCCGCCGCGCCGCGACCGTCAGCCACGCGCCGGGGCGCTCCGGGATGCCATCGCGCGCCCACGCCGCCAGTGCCGAGACGTACGCGTCCTGCACCGCCTCCTCCGCGGCGTCGAGATCGCGCGTGACGCGGACCGTCGCGGCGAGCACGGCGGCCCACTCGCGACGGTGCGCGTCGGCGACGGCTTCGGCGACCGCGGTCAGGACCGCTCCGCGACCTCGAAGCCGAGCAGCGGCCGGACCTCGACCGCGCCGTCGATGATCGGGGTCATCCGCGCCAGCTCGAGCGCGTGGTCGAGGTCGCGCGCCTCGATGATGAAGAGGCCGCCGAGGACCTCCTTGGTCTCGACGAACGGGCCGTCCGTGATGACCCCGTCGCGGATCGTCGTGGCCGTCTCCGGCGGCTCCAGGGCCAGGCCGGCGACCTCGCGACCGCCGGCCTCGGCGATCCGCCCCGGCAGCGCCCGGTGGGCGTCCATCACCTCCGCCGGCAGCTCGGCGGGCGGCACCCGCTCATAGATCATGATCGCGTACTGGGGCATCAGGCCACCGCCGTGGTCGTCGTGGTCGTGGTCGTGGTCGTGGAGGCGAGTGCCCGCCAGGCATCGGCCGCGGACTGAGCGTCGGCGCCGGGGGCGAAGAGGTGGAGCGTGATCCCGAGCCCGCCGCCCCACGCCTCGCGGCCGAAGCAGCGGATCAGCGCGTCGTCGCCGCGCAGCCCGAGGAAGGCCGGGGCGACGTAGTCGATCCGCAGGTCGAGCGCCGCGCCGGTCAGCGGCGCCCGCACCTGGTCGCCGACCCGCGCCTCCTCGTCGACGCCGATCGCCCGCCGCAGGTCGGCCAGCGTCGCGGGCACCTCGACGCTCACGTAGGCGGGCACGCGTCCCGCGAAGTCGCGCACGTACGTGGTCAGGGCGTGGCGGTAGAAGTCGGTGTGCCGGACGCAGGCGTCGTGCTCCTCCGCCGTCAGCAGCGAGAGGTGCCGGTAGCGCACCGCGGTCCCGCCCGGGTCCGGCTCGAGCCGGTAGTCGAGCGTGTTGTGCCAGCCGTCGGGCCGGGTCGCTCGGGTCTGGAAGTGCCGGCCCGGCTCCCACGCCGTCACGGTGCCGCCGGACGAGGTCAGGCCGCGCTCGGCGCCGCCGACCCGCGGCTCGTACTCGATCGGCCACAGCCAGCCGTCGGCACGCTGCGTGATCGCCTGCCACACCTGGTCGGGCGTCCCGGGGAGCACCTGCTCCCATCGGATGTCGGTCTGCTCGGGCATCGTCGTTGCTCCCGTCGTCGGATCGGGCCGCCGCGGCGGCCCCTTCTACCTCTCCGACAACCGCGTCATCACGAAATCGACAACCGCCTCAGACGACCAGCCGATCGGCCAGCGGCGGCAGCACGTCCGCGAGACCGCCGTCGATCCGGATCGTCGCCTCGCCGTCGCCGCGCGTCGGTCCGCGGGTGACGATCGCGACCGGGATCCCCCGCTCGGCCGCCCGCCGCACGAAGCGGTAGCCCGAGAAGACCTTGAGCGACGACCCGAGCACGAGCAGCGAGCGGGCCTCGTCGGTCAGCGCGAAGCACCGCTCGACCCGGTCGCGCGGCACCGACTCGCCGAAGAAGACGACGTCCGGCTTGAGCGTGTCGGACCCGCAGACCAGGCAGCGCGGGACGACGAACGAAGCGACCTCGAGATCGTTCAGCGCGACGTCGCCGTCCGGCCGGATCTCGTGGTCGGCGGCGACGAAGCCGGGGTTGTCGTCCCGCATCCGCCGGTCGAGCGCCACGCGGTCGCTGCGGTCGCGACAGGTCAGGCAGACGACGTCGGCAAGCGAGCCGTGCAACTCGACGACCTCGTCGCTGCCGGCCCGCTGGTGCAGGCCGTCGACGTTCTGGGTGATCACGGCCCCGATCCGCCCGGCCCGCTGGAGGCGCGCGACCGCGTCGTGGGCGGGGTTCGGCCGCACGCTCGAGAACCGCTGCCAGCCGACGTAGGCGCGGGCCCAGTAGCGCTGCCGGGCCGCCGCGCTGGCCACGAACTCGCGGTACTGCATCGGCGTCACGCGACGCTCGCCGTCCGGGCCGCGGTAGTCGGGGATCCCGGAGTCGGTCGACATCCCGGCCCCGCTCAGCACCAGCGCATCACCGGCCGCCAGCAGTCCGGCCAGGGCCTCGAGGGCGTCCCCGGACGGGGCCGCGGGATCGGTCTCGGAGGTGCTGACGGTGGCCATGCGGTGATGGTGCCAGCCCCGCCTGTGCCGGAACAACGGATCTTCGTGCCAATTCCGTGACAGCGCCGGGCCAAATGCGAGGATGGCCCCGATGGCCGACCCCAGCGACCCGGTCCGGATCGACCGCTGGCTGTGGGCCGCGCGGTTCTTCAAGACGCGGCCGTTGGCCGTCGAGGCGATCGGCGCCGGCCACGTGCAGCGGGAGGGCAAGCCGCTGAAGCCGTCGCGGCTGGTCGGACCCGGCGACGAGCTGACGATCACCGTCGGCCAGCAGCGGTTCGTGGTCCTCGTCCGCGCCACCGCCCAGCGGCGCGGTCCCGCGAGCGAGGCGGCGCTGCTCTACGAGGAGCGACCGGAGAGCCGCGCCGAGCGTGAGCGGCTGGCCGAGCAGCGACGGCTGGCCGCCCCGTTGGGGGCGGACCTCGGACGCCGGCCGACGAAGCGCGACCGGCGGCGGATGGAGCGTGAGCGGGGACGCGATCCGGACCGGCGTTCGCGCTAGCGGCCGATGAGTTCCAGGGCCGGGCGCGGTCTTTGTCGGCGGACCGCCGACCGAGCGGCCCGCCCGACCAGGAGGAGCAGACATGAGCAGCGTGTTCATCGACTTGGGGATCTCGGCCGACGGCTACGTCGCCGGTCCCGACCAGAGCCCGGAGACGCCGCTCGGCGTCGGCGGCGAGGACCTTCACCGCTGGATGTTCGCCCGCGACCTGCCGTTCGACGATTCGGTCGACCCCGAGACCGTCGACGACCCGGACGCGAAGGTCGTGGCCGAGACGTTCCGCGACGTCGGCGCCTACGTGATGGGCCGCCAGATGTTCGGCGGCGGGCCCGGCCCCTGGCGCGAGGACGAGCCGTGGACCGGCTGGTGGGGGCCGAACCCGCCGTTCCACGTCCCGGTCTTCGTGGTCACCCACTACCCGCGCGAGCCGCTGACGGTGGAGGGCGGCACCACCTTCCACTTCGTCACCGAGGGGCCGGAGGCCGCGCTGGAGCAGGCCCGCGAGGCCGCCGGCGACCGCCGGATCCGCGTGGCCGGCGGCGCCAGCATCGCCAACCAGCTGCTGATCGCAGGTGCGGTCGACGAGGTCCACCTGCACGTCGTGCCGCAGATCCTGGGCGGCGGCGAGCGACTGTTCGAGGGCGTGACGCCGGCGATGCTGCGGATGGAGATCGACCGGGTGCTGCCGGCGCCGACGGTGACGCACGTGCGGTACCGGGTGCGGCGGTAGGGGCCGTTCGTCCAGGTCTCGGTCGCCGCGTCGAGGACCGGTGGCGGTGGGACGATGGGTCCCGGGAGGCCGTCGCGCGCACGGTCGCGTTCGTCCGTGGAGCCCGTCGTGTCCCTCACCGCTACCCGCCGCACCCCGATCCTGCTAGCGCTGCTCGTCGCGGCGGTCCTCGGACTGCTCCCAACGGCGACGGTCCGGGCCGACGACCCGCCGGTCGAAAGCGACCGCGGCACCGTCACCGGCCGCGTCGTGGGCAGCGACGGGAAGCCGATCGCTACCCCGTCGGTGGCGTTCGTCCCCGGGGAGCATGAGGGCTCGTGGGGCGGGCTGACGGAGCCCGATGGCTCGTTCTCGTTCGAGATGCCGGCGGGGACCTACCGGCTGTACGCCAACGGCGGGACGTCGCACCGCGAGGGTTGGGCCAACGGGGCGACCAGTTTCGAGACGGCGACGACCGTCACGGTCGTCGCCGGCCAGGTGGTGCGGGACGTGATCGTCACGATCGCGCCCCGGCCCCAGTACGACATGTGCGATCCGGACGGGACCTTCGTGGCCGGGACCGACGGCCCCCGTCCCGACGGCTACTACCCGGGCTGTCCGCCGCGCGTCGGCATGTGGCCCTGGCAGATGGTCGCCGTGATCTACGTGACCCAGGGCTGCGCCGCGCCGGTCCCGGTGCCACTCGAGCTCGCCGGCTTCACCCGCGAGACGCTCTGCGCCGCCGGGCTCTACCTGATCGAGCATCCCGACGGGTCGTACGGCTCGCCGAGCACGCCGGGCGGCCACGGCGAGGGACGCGACATGCTCCTGAGCATGGTCCCGCCGGAACTGCTGGCCCGGACCCCCGCGACGCTTCCGGACGTCGTCCTCGGGCTGCCGGGGGCGGTCTCGCCACGGGGGGCCTTCGCGATCCCCGTGACGTGCACCGACAGCGCTTGCAAGGGCACCGTCGCCGTGACCACCCGGGTGCGGACGGCGGCGCCGCGACATGGCCGTGCGCCGCGGACGCGCGTCGTCACGATCGCCAAGGGGCGCGTGCGCGAGGCCTCGTCGGCACGGCTGCGCCTGCGGCTCAACGCGACCGGCCGCCGCCTGCTCCGGACCAGCCGCAAGCTCTCGATCAGCGTCACCTGGACGACGCCCGGGGCGGCGTCCACCAGCACCCGGCGGACGCTCGCGCTGCGGCGCCGCTGAACGGCGCGGCGCTCAGACCCACCGCCCCCGCTGGCGCTTGGTCGTGATGTAGACGGTGCGCTTCCCACGCAGGCAGAAGCCCTGGGCCGCCCCCGGCGAGCCAGCGCAGCGCCAGCCGCCGCCGACCGCGAACTGCCCCGAGCCGCGCGACGGCTTCCAGTGGCGGAAGAACCGCGTGCCGACCGTCTTCGCCGAGCGGCAGGAGACGGTGCGGGGCGCGAAGACGCCGGCCCGGACGCGCTTCTTGCCCTTCTTGGCGGTGATCGTCCCGCAGGCCCGCTGACCGGCGGCGGCCGCCGGTGACGCGGCCACGCCCGTGGTGCCGGCGGCGAGAACCGCCACGAGCAGCGGGGTGAGCAGACGGCGTCGGTCGAGCATGCGCGCATCCTTACGGAGCCGCTGGCGTGTTGCAACCGAGAGCGCGGACGTCGTCCACTCGACACACCGACGGCTCTTCGCCTACAGTGGCCGCGTTCACACGCGTCCTGGGGGGACAAGAGATGTATCGACGTATCGTGGCGACCTTGGCGACCACGTCGCTGCTCGCCGTGGGTTCGGCGGCGCTGCCGGTGGTCGACGGCGGGCCGATCGCGGTCGCGCAGGCCAAGAGCTGCAGCGGCGGCTACAAGCGCGCCCAGATCAACGGACAGACCAAGTGCCTGAGGCGCGGCCAGTTCTGCGCCCGCGCCGCGGACTCGCAGTACCGCCGCTACGGCTACCGCTGCACCAGGTACGACGCGAAGGTCCGGCGCTACCGCCTGACCTAGCCCGGCGAGCGGGGCGGCCGGCGCGACAGCGGCCGCCCCGTTCTTCCCCCACCACCCCGCTCCGCCCGTACGATCGGCCGGCACCAGGGCCACCCCCGACCCCGACCAGATCCGCATGAGCGACCGCACGACGAAGTTCCTGCTCCCCGAGGACCAGATCCCGAGCCACTGGATCAACGTCCTCCCCGAGCTGCCCGGTGGGGCACTGCCGCCGCTGAGCCCGGCGACGATGCAGCCCGCGGGCCCCGACGACCTGGCGGCGATCTTCCCGCCGCAGGTGATCGAGCAGGAGGTCTCGTCGGAGCACGAGATCGCGATCCCCGAGCCGGTCCGCCAGGCGCTCGGACTGTGGCGGCCGACGCCGCTCTTCCGGGCCCGCCGGCTGGAGGAGGCGGTCGGGACGCGGTCGCGGATCTACTACAAGTACGAGGGCGTCTCCCCCGCCGGCTCGCACAAGCCGAACAGCGCGATCGCCCAGGCCTACTACAACCAGCAGGCCGGGATCACGAAGCTGACGACCGAGACCGGCGCCGGCCAGTGGGGCAGCGCGCTGTCGTTCGCCGGGGCGATGTTCGGCCTTGACGTCGAGATCTACATGGTCGGCTCCTCCTACGACCAGAAGCCGTACCGCCGCTCGATGATGCGGACCTGGGGCGCCCAGGTGCACCGCTCGCCCAGCGACCGGACCGAGGCCGGACGCCAGAACGCGGCCTTCGAGACCGGCTCGCTCGGGATCGCCATCAGCGAGGCGGTCGAGCTGGCCGCTCAGCGCCCGGACACGAACTACTCGCTCGGCTCGGTGCTGAACCACGTGTTGCTGCACCAGACGGTGATCGGCCAGGAGACGATCGCCCAGCTGGCGCTCGCCGGCGACACCCCCGACGTGATCGTCGCCTCGGCCGGCGGCGGCTCGAACTTCGCCGGCATCGCCTTCCCCTGGTGGCGGGAGAAGCGGCGCCGGGGCCTGGACCTGCGCTTCGTCGCGACCGAGCCGGCGGCCTGCCCGACCCTCACCCAGGGCGTCTACGGCTACGACTTCGGCGACGCCTCGGGGCTGACGCCGCTGCTGCCGATGCACACCCTCGGCCACGGCTTCGTCCCGCCCCCGGTCCACGCCGGCGGCCTGCGCTACCACGGGATGGCACCGCTGCTCTCGGCGATGGTCGAGGCCGGCGAGGTCGAGGCCCGCGCGATCCGTCAGAACGAGACCTTCGACGCCGCGCTGACCTTCGCCCGGGCCGAGGGCATCGTGCCCGCCCCCGAATCCGCCCACGCCGTCCGCTCGGCCCTGATCGAGGCCGAGCGCGCCGACGAGGCCGGCGAGGAGCGCACGATCCTCTTCCTGCTCTCCGGCCACGGCCACTTCGACATGGCCGCCTACGACGCCTACCTGGCCGGCGACCTGGAGGACCCGGAGTTCTCGGCCGAGGAGCGCGACCGGGCCCTGGCGGAGCTGCCGGCGGGGGCGCCGGCGATCGGGTAGCACGTGACGGCGATCGAGCGGTCTCACGCCACCGGGAACGCCCGCTCGATCGCCGTCACGGCCCGCGCCACGACGGCCGCCTCGACGCCGCCCGCGGCGGCCAGCAGCAGGCAGTCCTCGGCCTCGAGCAGCGGCACGCCGTCGACGACCGCGCGCTCCGGCGGCAGTTCGTCGGCGGCCACCCAGTGCAGGACGCCGTGGACCGGGACCTGCCCCAGCCCGGCGCGGGCGAGGGCCAGGCGCACCTGCTCGGTCTGCCGGTGGACGCCGGCGGCGAGCTTCGGGCGCCGGCGGCCGCCGACCCACAGCTCGCCGTCCCGCACCCGGGCCCGCCCGACGTAGTTCTTGCTGTCGGCCACGACGACGCCGCCCGGCCCGATCAGCAGGTGGTCGAGGTTGGCCCGGCGGCCCGGGATGCCGCGATCGTGGAGCACCGCGACGTGCGGGAAGCGCCCGCGGCGCAGCGTCTCGAACGCGACCGCGGCCCACGCCTCGCCCTCGGCGCCGCGACGCCACTGCCGGGCGGCCGCGTGCGCGTGCTCCGAGGCGACGAGATCGCCCGCCGCCGCCCGTCGGACCGCCGCCGCCTCGATCCTCTCAGCGGCGCGAGCGGCGCTCGCGCCGGCCCCGGCCCCGTCCGTCGTGACCGACGGCGACGGCCCCGCCCGACCGACGCCGGCCGTCACCAACCGCTCCACCACTCGCCGCCGCTGACGGCGACGCCACGCGAGCTGAGCCACGCGCGCCAGGGCGATCGCGATCAGCACGCCGAGCAGCGCCCGCAGCACCGCCGGCACCCACTCCAGCAACGGACGCGCCCGCACCGACAGCGGCGTCAGGCCGAGCGGATCGGGCACCGTCGCCCGCGCGACGTCCAGCACCGCCGGGGCCGCACCGCCGCGCACGAGGTAGGCGCAGACCGTGGTCGCCTGGTTCCCGACGCCGACCCGGCCGCGGACCGCGAACGCCCGCCCGCCGGGCAGCCGCGTCCCGGGCCGCCGACTCCCGCCTCGCCAGCCGAGGCGCTCCGTCCCGGCCGGCAGCCGCAACTGGGTCGACGGCAGGACGCGCGGCGTCGGGCAGTCCCCCGCCACGTCCGTCAGCCCGAGCAGCCGGACCGTCGTGCGGCGGCCGGCGGGCGCTCCGACCCGTCCCCGGACCCGCACCGTCGCGGCGTCGCCGGTGCGCGCGACCTCGATCCGCAGAGCGGTCCCGCCCCGCGACGCCGGCGTCGTACGACCGCCGCTCTGCGCGCCGTCGTCTCGGAGCAGCCAGAGACCGCCCAGGATCGCCAACGCGACCACGCCGGAGACGACCGCCTCGTCGCCACGACGCCGGCGCTTCCGGGAACGCGAATGGGTCCGTGGCGGCACCGTTCCCTGGTCGGCACCGACGGCGACCGGATCGCGCCGACGGCGTGGGGAACGGACGGACGTCCGGTGGCGCCGGGCGGCCGACCACCCCTACTTCAACCCCGCGAACACCTTGTACGTCTTCCGCTCCGCCCCCAGCCGGTTGAGCAGGCCCGACTGCCAGCCGGTCTTGGGATCGACCGGGTCCTGCAGCTGGTACCAGGAGAAGCTGGTCACGCGCTCGCGCTTGGCGATCTTCCAGGCGCTGGCCAGGTACTTGGCCGCGCGGGTGGTGGAGATCTTCTTCTTGCCCGCGGTCAGGAAGGCGAACTCGGTGATCCGGAAGTCCTTGGTGGCCTTCTTGTCGACGGCGCCGCGGTTGGCGGCCTTGCGCCAGGCGCGCTTGGCCTCGGCCAGGTTGGCGATCGTCCAGACGTCCTTGCTCTTGGGCTTGGCCATCGGCTTCTTGAGGAAGTCGTAGGGGTGGATGCCGATCGCGTCGCCACGGACCTTGGTCTGGCAGTCCTTCGAGCGCCGCGACTTCGCCAGCCGCTGGTAGCCGCTGGTCAGGCACAGCGCCCGTCGCAGGAAGTCGCCCGGGTCGTAGACGCTCTTCGACGAGGCGTAGGGCGAGAACTCGCCGACCAGGACCGGCCCGTCGGGATCGCCCGCCTTGTAGCCCGCGTACCCCGCGTTCGAGGCCTTCGCCCACAGCTGCGGATACTTGTGCGGCCACTGCGAGGGCCAGTTCGGCTCGTTCCAGGTGATGTACCCCGCCACCTGCAGATCAGCCACCGACGCCGCCAGCGACTCGGCGTACGGCCGGTAGGCCTTGATCACCTTCAGGACCTTCGAACGGCTCACGCCCTTGGCCTTGGAGAACGGCGCGAAGAGGCCGATCAGCGGCCGGATCCCGTGCGCGTTCGCCTCCTCGGTGGCCCGCCGCAGCCGGATCCGCGACGGGTCGTCGATCGTCGTCCGCGCCGCGTCCCAGGTGATCAGGATCCGCACCTGGCGCACGCCCAGCGCCTCGGCCGAGGCCCAGAACCGATCACGGGTCGCCTGGTCGTCGGAGAGCACCATCGCGTCGTCCTCGAGCGACTTGACCGGCGCCGCCGACGCGGGCGCCGCGCTCACCCCCGTGGCGACGGCCGTGGCGGCGAGCGCGCAGGTCAGCGCGCGACGGAGGCGTGAGGGCGTCCGGTGGTCCATGCCTCCGAGGATCGCAAAGGTCCCCCCGAGGACGAGCCAGTTCCCCCGCGACCGTCAGTCGAAGGTGCAGATCCGGCGGCTGCCGCTCCAGCTGAACCACTTGCCGAGCCGCCCGCCCGGCTTCGACACCGCCCGCGCCCGCAGCTTCAGGTAGGCCCGCTGGCCGTTCGTCCCGGGACAGGTGCCGCGGCCGCTGGCCCGCAGCTCGATCCGCCCCAGCCGCGCGTAGTAGCCGCCGTTCGGCCGGTAAATCGGGATGTAGCCGCGCCCGTAGGTCACCGCGTGGCCCCAGCCCCGCCAGCGGATCCGCTCGACCCGCCCGCTCGGCGCCCCGCCGTTGAAGATCACCCGCGGCTTGGCGGTCCCGAAGCCGCTGCCGTTCGGCGCGTAGGCCGCACTGCCGAGCACGATCGTGCCCGCCGACGCCGCGCTGGTCGCGACCGCGGCCGGCCCCAGCGTCGCGATCGTCACCAACGCCGTCGCGCACGCCGCGGTCCGGCGCCGCCGACCGCCCCTCCTGGTCACCTCACGCATGGAGACCACCCTACGCCGACCATCCGCCGGCGGTGCCGATCGGCGGTTCCCCGCCTGCTCACGGGCCGCGTGTCGCGGCGGGTTAGGCTCGCACGGCAGCCCATCAGCGATCGAGGAGGCACCCATGCCCGCCAAGGGTCACGCCGAGTGGAACGGCGATCTGAAGTCCGGCAGCGGCACGTTCACCGCCGGCGACACCATCAGCGGCGAGTTCTCGTTCAAGTCGCGGTTCGAGGACGGCCCCGGCGCCAACCCCGAGCAGCTGCTGGCTGGCGCCCACGCGTCCTGCTTCTCGATGGCGCTGTCGCACATCCTCGCCGAGGCCGGCACCCCGGTCGAGTCGGTCAAGACGGACGCGAAGGTCACCCTCCGCCAGACCGAGAACGGCCCCACGATCACCGCGATCGCGCTGACCACGGTCGGCGTCGTGCCCGGCATCGACGAGGCCACCTTCCAGCAGCAGGCCGCCGCCGCCAAGGCCGGCTGCGTGATCTCGCGCGCGCTGGCCGGCGTGCCCGAGATCACGCTCGAGGCGACGCTCGCCGGCTGAGCGCGCCTCGGCGGTGACGTTCCGGTCGCCGGTCGACCGGAACGTCACGGCCCGGCGGGGCGGCCGGCGGCTGGCGTAGGCTCGATCCGTGAGCATCACCGAGCAGGTCAAGAGCGACGTCACCGCCGCGATGAAGGCCGGCGAGAAGGACCGCGTCCAGGCGCTGCGGCTGCTCCTCTCCGAGCTCCAGAAGGACGCCAAGGAGGGCAAGGGCGACGAGATCGCCGTCCTCCGGCGCGAGCGCAAGCGGCGGATCGAGTCGGCCGACACCTACGCCGACGCCGACCGCCCGGAGCTGGAGGCGGCCGAGCGGCGCGAGGCCGAGCTGATCGCCGCCTACCTGCCGCAGGAGCTGTCCGACGACGCCCTCCGCGAGCAGGTCGCCGCCGCGATCGCCGAGTCCGGCGCCAGCTCGCCGAAGGACATGAGCGCGGTGATGAAGCTGGTGATGGCCGCGGTCGGCGGGCAGGCCGACGGCAAGCGCGTCTCGGCGCTCGTGCGCGAGGCGCTGAACGGCTGAGCGGCGCCGAAACCGCTTCCCAACCAGCCCGGGTCGCCGATGCGCGACCCTATGCCGGTGAGCCCGCGCCCGCGCCTCTACCTGAACCACGACGCCGACTTCGACTGGCTGCGGGCCGTCGAGTTCGGGCGCGTGACGGAGGACCAGCCGGAGGACTGCTGGCAGCCGCTGAGCGAGTCGTTCGCGTACCTGGCGGAGGAGCCGGGCGGGCGGATCGTGGGCTTCGCGATCGAGGACTTCCCGCAGTTCGACGAGGACGCGCCGGAGGTGGCCGCGATCTGGGGCGAGCCGCGCTTCGACGCCCCGGTCCTGGGCCTGGTCGACGCCAGCGCAGGCGAGATCGTGCTGGCCGCGCGCAGCCACTTCGACGGCCACGACTCGATCAACCGCTCGATCTTCGCGATGGCCGCCGACGTCGAGGGCGAGGCGGCCGTCGAGCGCTGGCGCCACTGCCTGGAGGCCGGCGACTCGATGGCCCACTTCGCGCTCGGCTACACGCTGCTGGAGCTGGGCCGCTCGACCGAGGCCTACCGGCACCTGCGCCACTACACCGAGATCGCTCCGATGGGCACCTGGAACTGGTGCTGGTACGGCCGCGCCGCCGAGGCGATCGGGGAGCTGGCCGAGGCCCGCGCCGCCTACCGGCGGGCGATCGAGCTGGAGGCCGACGGCGGCGAGGCGACCGACGCCGACGAGCGGCTGGCCGCGCTCGACTCGCCCCAGCGCTAGCGGCCCGCGCGCGTCCGTCCCCGCCGTCGGCGAGGCTGGCGGTCGATGCCCGAGAAGTACACCGACACGCCGCTGCTGACCGCGCGCTTCGACGAGGCGCTGCACTACGCCACCGAGCACCACCGGCCGCAGCTGCGCAAGGGCACCGCCGTCCCCTACGTCGCCCACCTGCTGGCCGTCGCGGCGATCGTGCTGGAGATGGAGGCCTCGGAGGACGAGGCGATCGGCGCGCTGCTGCACGACGTGGTCGAGGACGGCGGCGGCCTGGCCGCCCGCGACGAGATCGAGCGCCGCTTCGGCCCCGACGTCGCCCGGATCGTGCTGGCCAACAGCGACAGCGTCGACGGTGCCGGCCCGAAGGGTCCCTGGCGGCCGCGCAAGCAGGCCTACCTGGACGCGATCGCCCACAAGCGACCCGACGAGCTGCGGGTCTCGCTGGCCGACAAGCTGCACAACGCGCGCTCGATCCTGCTCGACCTGCGGCTGCACGGCGACGACCTCTGGCACCGCTTCGCGGCCGGCGGCGGCGACCAGGTGCGCTGGTACTACCGCTCGCTGGCGCGCGCGTTCGAGGCCCGCCGCGACGACCTCGGGCCGGGCGCCGCCGTCGCCCTCGACGAGTTCCGGCGGACGGTCGCGGCGATCGACGACGAGGCGCGGCCGTGATCGCGATGCCTCAACGGATGATCTAGCCGCCACTGGGCAGATGTTCTAGACGGAGCGAGACGGGGTACACTCGCGGCGGCCGGACGCCGACGCGATCGGCAGATGGCCCGGTCCCGGCGCATCCCGCTCCCGACGCTCCCGCTGGCGCTCGCCGGCGCGCTGGCCACCGGCGTGCTGCTGCCGGCCGTCGCCCCCGCCGCGACCGCCTGCCCCGGAGCCGACGGCGATCCGGCGGCGCTCGGCCACGACGCGACCGTCGCCGCCCTCGTCTGCCTGACCAACCACGAGCGGATGGCCGCCGGGCTGCCCGCCCTGCGTCCCGACGCGCGCCTGGCGCTGGCCGCCCAGCGGCACACCGAGGACATGCTGACCCGCGGCTACTTCTCCCACGACGCCCCCGCGCCGGCCCCGTTCGGAACCCGCCCGCCCGACCGGGTCGAGGCGGCCGGCTTCGCCTGGGCGGCACTCGGCGAGAACATCGCCGCCGGCCAGCGGACGCCGCGCTGGGTGATGCGCGAGTGGCTGGCCAGCCGCGGCCACTGCCAGAGCATCATGTGGACCCAGGTGACCGCGGTCGGCTTCGGGATCGCGACCGGGCCGGAGCAGGAGGACGGCCCGCCCGCGCCCGCATGGGTCCAGGAGCTGACCCGGCCCGCGGGCAGCGCCGGATCGGACGACGGCGATCCGCCCTGCCCCCGCGCCCCCGCCGTCCCGGCCCCGGTCGACGGGCCGATGCCGCCCGGCGAGGCGATGCCCTGGGCCCGTCCTGCCGCTCCCGCGGGCGCCCCCGTCGCCGCGCCCGTCACCACCACCCGCGATGCGGGCGACCGGCGACCGCTGCTGGCCGTCGCCGCTCGCCGCCGCGGCCGGACGCTGCGCCTGCGCGTGACGGTCCCCGACGCGGCCGCTTCCCGCGGGCGCGTGCGGGTCCGGATCCGGGTCCGCCAGCACGGCCGAGCCGGCGGCGCCCTCGACGTCCGCCGCCGCGCCGGCGCCCAGCGGATGCGGCTGCGGCTGCGGCGGGCGGCCGGCGGCGCGGTCACGATCCGCGCGGCCCGCGTCCGGCAGACGCTGCGGTTCGGGTAAGGGGTTGGGGCGCGCCCCACCGCCGTCTAGGCTGGAGCGATGGGTCGTCGGCTGCCGTTCTCCACCGCACTGGGGCTGACCGGCGCGGCCGTCGCCGCCGGGCTGGCCGGCGCTCCGGGCGCCGGTGCGGCGACCGCCTGCCCGGGGGCCGACGGGCGGCCGGCGTCGATCGGGACGGCGAAGGCCGCGGCCGCCGTCCGCTGCCTGGTCCGCCACGAGCGGGCCGCGGTCGGCCTGCCCGCGCTGACCGCCGAGGCGCGGCTGGCGCTCGCCGCCCAGCGCCACGCCGACGACATGGTCGGCCGCGGCTACTTCGACCACACCGCTCCCGCGCCGGCGCCGTTCGGGGCGACGGCGGCCGACCGGGTCAGCGCGACCGGCTACTCGTGGTCGGCGGTCGGGGAGAACATCGCCGCCGGCCAGGCGACGCCGCGGGCGGTGCTCGCCGGCTGGCTGTCGAGCGCCGGGCACTGCGCCAACCTGGTCGGCAGCGAGGCGACCGAGATCGGCGTCGGGATCGCCACCGGCGGCGTCGGAGCCGTGCCCGGGCCGACCTGGGTGCTCGTCGTCGCCCGGCCGCTGCACGTCGCCCGGCCCGGCGGGCAGGCCGCCGGCTGCCCGCGCTCGCCCGCGTCGCCGGCCGCCACCGATCCCGACCGCTCCGGAAGCGGCTCGCCCTCCGGAACGCCCGCCGACCCGGTCGGCCGCGCCTCCGGGCTGCGGCTCCACGCCCGCCGCCACGGCCGCTCGCTGCGGCTGCGGGTGCGGATCGCCTGGCCCGGTGCCAGCGGCAAGGTCCGGATCCGCGTCCACGTCGTCCAGGGCGAGCGCTCGCGCGACGTCGTCGTCCGCCGGCGGGCCAACCGCGACCAGCGGTTCAGCGTCCGCCTGCGCCGCGCCGGTCGCGGGCGGGTGACGGTCCGGGTGCCCGGTCAGCGGCTGGCCCTGCGCTTCCGCTAGCCGCTCCGGGGGAGGCGACTCCCCCGCGCGGACGATCGACGGCACGTCAGCGGGGCGCGATGCTCTCGCCATGCTCCGCGTCCGCACCATCGCCGCCCTGACCGCCGCCGCGCTGCTGGGCCCGGCCGCCGCCGCCGAGGCCCGCACCGTCCACGCCGACAACATCGTCTCGCCGACCAAGCTGATCCGCTGCTACGCCGTCCAGTACGGCGGCGGGATCGAGTGCTCGGCCAGCTACCTGCGCCGGATCGGCGAGCTCGACCCGTACATCGCCCTCAAGCCGCGCGGCCGCGCCCGCTACGGCGAGCGCGGCGACTACCCCGGCTACACCACCGCCCGCCGCACGCTCCACTACGGCGACCGCTGGCAGCCGCGCCGCAAGGCCCGCGGCATCAGCTGCACGATCCGCAGCGCCAGCGGCCTGACCTGCCGCAACCGCGACGGCCACGGCTTCGTGCTCGTCAATGGCGGCGTCCGCCGCTTCTGACCGCCAGCCGCGAAGATCGGGCCGTGCGGCTGATCGTCGACGGCTCGAACGTGATGGGTGCCCGGCCCGACGGCTGGTGGCGCGACCGGCCCGCCGCCCGCCGCCGGCTGGTGCGCGAGATCGACGCCGCCGCGGACACGATCGAGGCCGGGCTCGCGGTCGCCGGGCCGCCGGTGGTGGTCTTCGACGGCCGCCCCCACGAGCTGCCGGCGACCGTCGCCGACGTCCGCTTCGCCCCCTCCGCCGACGACGCGATCGCCGCCCTCGCCGGTCCCGACGACCTGATCGTCACGTCCGACCGCGAGCTGGTCGGCCGGGTCGGCGACCGCGGCGCCCGCGCGGTCGGCGTCCGCACGCTGCTGCGGCTGCTGTGACCCGTGACGGCGTCCACGCGCGGCAACGCGACCATCGACGTCCCGTTGCTTGCCGCTTCCGGCCGCCGCCGGATACCGTCCGCCGATGGCTCCCAATCAGATCCTCCAAGGCATCCGGCTCGCGATCGGCGTCGGTGCCTGGGCGGCGCCGAACCTGACCGGCCGGCTCTTCGGCCTCGATCCGGAGGCGAACCCGCAGGCCGCCTACCCAACGCGGCTGTTCGGCGTCCGCGACGCGGTGCTGGGGATCGGGACCCTGACCACGAGCGATCCCGGCGCCCGCCGCCTGTGGCTGCAGCTCGGCGTGCTGACCGACGCGGTCGACGTGGCCGCCGCCGCCCTCAGCGGCAAGGAGGGCTCGCTGCCGAAGCAGGCCGCGATCATGGCCGGCGGGACCGCCGCGGTCGCCGTCGGGCTCGGGATCGCCGCGCTCCGCGCCGAGGGCGAGGGCTGAGCGTGCCGCGAGCGACCGTCCGGGGCCGCCGCACGGCCGCCCACCGCTCGGCGATGATCGCGTCGTGACCGTCACCACCGCGTACCGCGGGCCGCTGGCGGCCCCGACCGCGGCGCGGCCGCGCGTGCCGCTGCCGCCGGATCGGCTGCCGCTGGTCCGCGACCGCCGGCTGCGCAAGGGCTGGCGCTACGTCGGCTACTTCGGCGAGGAGCTGTCGCTGTGCCTGGCGCTGGCCTACGTCGGCCCGCTGCGGCAGGCGTTCTGGGCCGTCTGGGACCGCCGCGAGGGGCGGCTCCACGAGCGCACCTACCGCCACGCCGCCGGGGTCCGGATGACGCCGGGCCACGCGGCGCTGAGCACCCGCGAGGTGGGCTTCGACCTGCGCTTCGCGGAGCAGGACGGCGCGCCGATGGAGACGGTCACCCCCTACGGCGGCGCCTACGCCTGGACGGTCAAGCGCGGCGCGATCGCGCTCCGCGGCACGGTCCGGGTCGGCGGTCGCGAGCACCGGATCGACGGCCCCGGGATCATCGACGACTCGGGCGGCTACCCGCCCCGGCACACGGTCTGGAACTGGGCCGCCGGCGTCGGCGAGGACGTCCGCGGGCGGGCCGTCGCCTGGAACCTGGCGACCGGGATCCACGACGACGCCGGCGCCAGCGAGCAGACGGTCTGGATCGACGGGGTGCCGCGCCACGTCGGCCCGGTCCGGTTCGCCGTCGACCTCTCGGCGGTCGACGACGCGCTCGGCCAGCGCGACGGCCAGGCGCCGGTCCCGGACGAGGAGCGCGGCGTGGCGCTGCGCTTCCACCGCGAGGCGGTCCGCGAGCACCGCGAGAACCTGATCGTGATGCGCCAGTCCTACGAGCAGCCGTTCGGGACCGTCACCGGCACGCTGCCGGGCGGGGTCGAGCTGCGCTCCGCCTTCGGCGTCATGGAGCACCACGACGTCGTCTGGTGAGCGCGCTCCGGGGGCGCCGCGGCGCCCCCGACGGGCGGCTCAGCGGCCCTGGTAGGCCGTGCCGTGCTTCGGGCCGCGCTCGATGAAGGCGGCGACCGCGGTCTGCAGGTCCTCGGTCGCGAAGAGCGCGCCGGAGACCTCGGGCACGACCTCGTCGGCCAGCCCGATCCCGCCGTCGCACCAGGCGCGGACGATCTGCTTGGTGGCGTCGTGGGCGCGGGTCGGCCCGGCCGCCAGCCGCTCGGCCAGCGCGCGGGCGCGGGCGTCGACCTCGTCGTCCTCCCAGACCTGGTTGACGACGTTCCAGCGCTCGAGCGTCTCGGCGTCGTAGAGCCCGGCGGTCATCACCAGCTCGCGGGCGCGGCCCGACCCGGCCCGCTCGGCCAGCCGCTGCGGCCCGCCCATCGACGGGGTCAGGCCGACGACCGTCTCGACCAGGCCGAACTTGGCGCCGCGGCCGGCGACGATCAGGTCGCAGGCCAGCGACAGCTCGAAGGCGGCGGTCAGGGTCAGGGCGTGGGCGGCGAAGACGGTCGGGCAGGGCAGCCGCTCGATCGTGTGCAGCGGCTCGAACAGCGACCGCCAGAGGTCGCCGCCGGTCTCGGGCGTGAGGCCGGAGAACTCGTGGACGTCGACCCCGCCGGAGACGACCGGCCCCTCGGCCCGGATCAGCAGCGCCCGCGGCGGCGCGGCGCCGAGGTCGCGGGCGGCGGCGACCAGCGCCTCGAACATCGCGCGGTCGAACAGGTTGAGCGGCGGGCTGTCGATCGTCAGGACGGCGAGGTCGCCCTCGCGCTCCAACCGCATCGGGGTGTCGGACATGAGGCGGGAGCCTACCCGCGCTCAGCAGGAGGATGTGAGGCGCACGTCGACCGAGCAGGTCGCCGCCGGGGAGCGAGAGCCGTACTTCGTACTGCCGAGCGAACCAGGTGGCGAGATGCGACGTGTCGACGTGCGCCTCACGCCTCCTGCTCGAAGTACTCGGGATGCTCGGCCTGGATCGGCGCCAGCCCCGACAGCACCATCCGCAGGTGGTGGCGGAGGACCGCCTCGGCGCTGTCGGGATCGCGCTCGGCCAGCGCCGCGACCACCGAGCGGTGCTCGTCGATCATCTCGGCGACGTACTCCGGGACCGGCAGGCTCAGCCGCCGGACGCGGTTCAGGTGACCGTCGGCGCGCTGGACCAGGGCCCAGGCGATCGCGTGGCCCGAGCTCTCGCAGAGCGCCGAGTGGAAGCCGTCGTCGAGCTGGTAGAAGCGGTCGAGGTCGCCGGCGGCGTGGGCCTCGTCCTGCTGGGCGATCAGCTGCTGGAGGCCGAGCAGCTCGGCCTCGGTGACCCGCCGCGCGGCCAGCCGGATCGCGGCGCACTCCAGCGCCTCGCGGACGAACTGGGCGTCGGCGACGGCGGCGATCGAGATCTTGGAGACGAAGGTGCCGAGCTGGGGGACGATCTCCACCAGCCGGTCGTCGCGCAACCGCACCAGCGCCTCGCGGACCGGGGTCCGGCTGACGCCGAGCCACTCCGCCAGCTCGTTCTCCGACAGCCGGCGGCCGGGCTCCAGCCGCCCCGCGACCAGGGCGTCGCGGAGCGCGCTGTAGACGCGACCGCGCGTCCCGCCCCGAGCGCGGTCCGCGAGCGCGATCTTCAGCTCCGGCGGCACGCTTGCATGCTAGTCGACCGCCGCTCCCGGCCTGTGCGCCGCGCCCGCGAACGGCACGATCCGGCCGTCGGTCCGCTGCACGAACGGCCGTCCCTCGTGGAGGAACGCCTGCTCGACCGGCTCGCCGAGGGCGGTCGCTGCCAGCGCCACCGCGGCGATCCGCTGGAGGTCCTGGGCGACCCCGACCGGGAACAGCGCCCGCGTCTCCTGGGTGACCTCGCCGCCGCCGGCCCGCAGCACCGTCCGGACGCCCGGCGCGACGGCCAGCGCGGCGACGCTGACGGCGATGTTGGCCAGCTCGTCGCTGGTGACCGCGGCCAGCGCCCGCGCCCGCCCCAGCGACAGCCCCTCGAGCACGAAGCGGTCGCCGCCGTCGCCGACCACGACCGGGATCCCGCGCCGCTTGGCCATCCGCAGGTAGCGCGACTCGCGGTCGCGCTCGACCGCCACCACCCCGACGCCGAGCGCGTGCAGCTCGAGGCAGAGCCGGAAGCCGACCTGCCCCAGCCCGACGACCACCACGTGGTCGATCCGCGGCACCGTCCGGCGGCCGACGATCCCGGTCAGCCGGCGGCTCATCAGGCGGCTGGTGAGCGCGGCCGTGAAGACCGCGGCCAGCACCAGCGCCAGCGCCATCGAGACGATCCCGTAGACCTGCAGCCAGCCGGGCGAGGCGTCGATCACCGGGCTCGGCCCGACGGTCGTGGTCGCCTTCAGCGCGGTGTAGAGCGCGACCCCGACCGGCTCGTGGTGGCTGAGGCCGGTGATCGTCGCCTCGGCCACGACCAGCGCCACCAGCCCGACCATGCTGCACAGCAGCAGCCGCGAGGTGCGGTCGTAGGGCCGCAGCTGGGCCACCGCCCGCTGCCGCCAGCGCTGCCCGCGGGAGGGGCCGGGATGGTCCAGGTGGACGGTCCGCGGGCCCTCCTCCCCCGCCACCACGCCGGTCAGCGCCGCCGCCCGGTGGACGGCGACGAGCTCGCGGTCGAGGCAGGGACCGACGATCGCGCCGACCGTGGCGTCGGCCATCGAGAGCACGTGGCAGTTGGGGATCGCCCGCCGCATCTGCTCGGCGACGGTGCGGTCGAAGACGGTCACGATCAGCCGCACTCCGGGCCGCGCGTACTCGACCAGCAGCGCGCTGCGGAGCGCCTGGACGTCGTCGCGGTCGACCACCACCACGGCGTCGACCTCGGCCGCCAGCGCCCGTCGCAGCTCGCGGTCGACGGGGTGGCGGAGCCGCCGCACGCGGGCGTCGGCGACGCCGAGCGCCGCCTCGACGCCGGCGGCCAGGGCGCTCTCGCCCACGATCAGGATCTGGCCAGGCACGGGCCGGATCGTCGGCGATGCCGTCGGCGCCCGGCAACGTCACGAGCGTCGTCACCCGCCGGTCGTCGGAGGACACCCTGTCGCGTCGCGCGCTGCGAAGATGGCGCCGATGGCGCGCCCGTGGGAGGACCTCGACCGGCTGGTGGACCTCGTCGAGCAGCGGGCGACGCACCTCGGATCGACGATCCACGGCCCCAGCCACTGGCGGGCGGTCGGCGCGACCGCGTCCGAGCTGGCCGGCGCCGCCGACCCGGCCGCGGGCGCCCCCGACGGCGAGCTGCTGCTGCTCTTCGCGCTGCTCCACGACGCCTTGCGCGAGGACGACGGCTACGACCCCGACCACGGCCCGCGGGCGGCGCTGCTGCTCGACGAGCTGGTCGCCGACGGCACGCTGCGGCTGGCGCCCGACCGCCACGAGCGGCTGCACGAGGCGCTCCGCGACCACACCCGCGGGACGGTCAGCGCCGACCCCACGATCGGCGTCTGCTGGGACGCCGACCGGCTGCTGATCGGCCGCGTCGGGCTGGTGCCCGATCCCCGCTACTGCTCGACCGACGTCGGTCGCCGGCGGGCGGCCGCGGGCGACCTGCCGGCGCTCGACGGCCCGGCCGACTGGGCGACGGTCGCGCGGCGGGTGGGGGTCGACGGCGCCGGGCCGGGCAGCAGCGACCGCAGCAGGTAGCCGTACGACCAGCGGGGCACGCCGCGCGGGTCGAGCAGGCCGGAGTCCCACGTGGTCTCGGCGGCGCCGGGGATCCAGGCCGGATCGGGCGCTCCCTGCAGCTGGTAGACGTAGACGCGGCCGATCCGCGACCGGTAGCGGCGGACGATCGCGCCCAGCTGACGGGTGGCCCGGTTCTGGAACCCCAGCCGTGCCTCGTCGCTGCGGGCGCCGGCCCGCTGGGCGGCGAACGGGGTCCGGGCCTCCGAGCCCGGCAGCCGCGAGTAGACGCCGCCGGTCTCCGTCAGCCAGAGCGTGCCGCGGACCGCACGCAGCATCGCCGCGGTGTCACGCACGTTGAAGCGGTTGACGTCGAAGTAGTTGTTCAGTCCCCAGAGCCGGATCGGGCGGCCGGCGCCGCGCTCGATCTGGCGCGCGTAGGTCGCCACCGACGGCCGTCCCTGGAGGTCGCCCGCCACCAGCCGGCAGCCGCGGCAGTCGCGCCGCAGCTCGTCGGCCGCCCGCCGGTAGAGCCGCCCGAGGTCGCGCGGGCGCCGCTGGTAGGGACCGCTGTGGTTCGGCTCGTTCCAGATCGAGAAGTCGCGGACCCACGGGTAGGCGGCGCGGAACCGTCGCAGCTCGCCGACGAAGCGGGTGCGGGTCCGCGCGACCGAGGTCCGCAGCGACCGCGACGGGCTGGCCGAGCGCTGGAAGCTGATCAGCGGCCGGACGCCGGCGGCGCGGGCGGCCAGCAGCCAGGCGTCGAGCCGCTGGGCGTGGTGCTCGAGCCCCGGCGTGCGGGCGTAGCGCAGCGCGTCGTAGGAGACGACGTAGCGGGCGTGGACCATCCCGGCCGCCTGCAGCGCCGGCCAGTGCGGGTTGGCGAAGGTCTGCGGCTTCTGGTCGGCGATCCCCCACTCCGTGGCCGCGGCGGTGGCGGGGAGGAGCGCCAGCAGCAGGCCGGCGAGGAGCAGGGCGCGGAGGGGCATCTGCCGGGTTCGACCCGCGGCGCGGCCCGAAGTTGCGCGTCCCGCTGTGACGTTGCGGTCGCCAGGCGTCCGGAACGTCACCGCGGGGCGGCTCAGCGGGGCGCGGGGGCGTCGGCCGAGGCCGCCCGCAGGCCGGTGAAGAACGCGGTCAGCATCGTCCCGTAGAGCTCGGCCGAGTCGGCCTCGGGCTCCAGCAGCTGCTCGAGGGCGACGCCGTTGGCCATCGCGAAGGTCATCCGCGCGGCCTCCGCGGCGCTGATCGGCGGCGTCCAGTCGAGCTGGCGGGCGCGCTCCTCGAAGAGGTCGGCGATCCGGCCGCGCAGCGCCCGGTGGCGGGTCACCAGCTCCTGGCGGAACTCCTCGTTGCGCGACGCGTAGACGGCGAACTCGAAGAACAGCCGCGACCACTGCTCGTCGGCCCGGATCGCGCGGATGAAGTCGATCCCGGCCTGGCGGGCCTGGTCCTCGATCGCGGCGTCCTGGTGGACGACCCGGTCGATCTCCTCGAACCGCTCGGCGAAGCGCTCGTCGAGCATCGCGAGGAACAGCTCCTCCTTGTTCTTGAAGTTCGCGTAGAAGGCGCCCTTCGTGTAGCCGGCGTCCTGGGCGATCTCGTCGATCGACGCCTGCTGCATCCCCTTGCGGGTGAAGAGCGTCGCCGCCGAGCGCAGCAGGCAGGTGCGGGTGTGCTCCTGCTGCTGCTTGCGGGTCCGGCGGCCGGGCGGCGCCGGCGGGTCGGGCGGCGTCGGTGGCGCCGGGACGCCGTCGCGGAAGCGCTCCCCGCTCATCGCCCACCCGCCCCGGCGGCGACCGGCTCGGCGACCGGCGCCGGCGGCGGCGCCAGCCGCTCGCGGACGACGACCCGGGCGCCGTGGGCCGGCGTCTGGGTGATCGCGCGGCGGCGGATCTGCTCGCCCTCCGGCGTCTCCGGCACCAGGTCGACGCCGGCCACGATCGCGGCCAGCACCCGCTTGCTCTCGAAGAGCGCGAAGCTGGCCCCGAGGCAGCGCCGGACGCCGCCGCCGAAGGGGAACCAGGTGTAGGTGCCCGGCTTCTGGTCGAGCCAGCGCTCGGGCCGGAAGGCGTCCGGGTCGGGGTAGATGTCCGGCCGCCGGTGGACCAGCTGGATGCAGGGCGTCACGCGGGTGCCCTTCGGCAGCAGGTGGTCGCCGATCTGGACGTCCTCCTGCAGCTCGCGGACGACGATCGCCAGCACCGGCCGCAGCCGCAGCGTCTCGGTCACGACCGCGTCCAGGTAGGCGTCCTCGCCGGCCAGCACCTCGGCCCGTAGCCGCGCCAGCTTGTCGGGGTGGCGGACCAGCCGCTCCAGCGCCCAGCCGAGCGTCGTCGCCGTCGTCTCGTGGCCGGCCACGAGCAGCGTCATCAGCTCGTCGCGCAGCTCCTGGTCGCTCATCGGGCGGCCGTCCTCGTGGGTCGCCTGCAGCAGCAGCGAGAGGATGTCCTCGCGCTGCTCCAGGTCGGCGGCCTCGCGGCGGGCGCGGATCAGGCGGAAGACGACCTCGTCGGCCGGCTCCAAGTGGCGCTTGACGATCCCCAGCTCGCGGAAGCGGTGCGGGCCGAGGGTGGCCACCATCGCCATCGTCACCGGGTGGGTGACCCGCTCCAGCAGCGTGGTCAGGACGGTCCGGACCTCGTCCAGGCGGGCGGCGTCCTCGACCCCGAAGACGGCCCGCATGATCACCTCGAGCGTGATGTTCTGCATCCGCGGCCAGGCGGCCAGCGGCTCGCCGATCGGCCAGCTGGCGATCTCGTCGCGGGCGGCCTGCTCCATCAGCTCGCCGTAGCCGGCCATCCGCTTGCCGTGGAAGGGCGGCAGCAGCAGCTTGCGCTGGCGCATGTGGGCGTCCTCGTCGAGCAGCAGCACCGAGTGGTCGCCCAGCAGCGGCAGCAGGATCTGGTTGCCCTTGCCGGCGTGGAAGACCTGCGGCGAGCCGGTGAAGACCTGCTTGACGTGGGCCGGGTCGGCGAGCATCACCCAGTTGCCCTCGCCGCTGATCCGGAGCGTGAACATGTCGCCGTAGCGCTGCTGGCAGCGCTTGAGGAACGACGGGCCGCGGGTGATGAACCCGGTCGTCTGGAGGGCGCGCGGCATCCGCGGGCCGGGCGGGAGGCTGGTGGTGCTCATGTGGTCGCTCCTTGGATCCGTGCGCGCCCGCGCTCGCGGCCGCCGCGCCAGGCCGCCACGGCCCGCCGCTCCCGTCCGTCGCACCACGGGACCACGCGCCGCTCGACGGCGAGGACCGGATGGGCGGGCACGGGGTCGTTGACGTTCTTCAGCCAGTGCAGGCGGCGCTCGCCGAAGGCCAGCCCGCCGCCGGGGTCGCCGACCGCCTCGACGGTGGCGGCGCTGACCAGCACCTCGCCGCCGCCGGCCGCCGAGCAGAGCCGGGCGGCGACGTTGACGGTCATGCCGTACCAGTCGTCGCCGCGGCGGACGGCCGGGCCGGTGTGGATGCCGACCCGGACCGGCGGCGCGTCGCGGCGCTCGTGCTCGGCCACGATCGCCAGCCCCAGGCGGGCGGCGAGCAGCGGGTCGTCGCAGCGCAGCATCACGCCGTCGCCGAGGGTCTTGACCTCGTCGGCCGCGTGCGCGGGCAGCAGCTCCCGGACGGTGGCGAAGAAGCCGACGGCGACCTCGGCCGCGCGGTCGTCGCCGTCCTCCGCCGTCAGCGTGGTGAAGCCGACCAGGTCGGCGAAGAGGAAGCTGTGGCGCTCGGCGACCGAGTTCACGTACCGGAGAGTATTCGGATACCGACCGGTATGCAAGGCCAAGTGGTGTCATCTCGCCCCTCCCCCGGCGAAGGAGGGGCGAAATGACGCCGCTTGCTGCCCCGGCCCCGCTCAGGCCGCGGCCGGCGCGGCCACGCGGCCGCGGACCAGGTCGGCCGCACGCTCGGCGACCATGTAGGTGGGCGCGTTGGTGTTGCCGCCCGGGATCACCGGGAAGACCGACGCGTCGGCCACCCGCAGGCCCTCGATCCCGCGCACCCGCAGCTCGGGGTCGACGACCGCGTCGGCGTCGGTGCCGATCCGGCAGGTCCCGACCGGGTGGTAGATCAGCTCGATCCGCTCGCGAACCGCGGCCTCGATCTCGTCGTCGCTCTGGACCTCGGCCCCGGGGTGCAGCTCGCGCACGATCGTCGAGGCGAAGGGGCCGCCGGCGGCCACCTGGCGGGCGAACTTGACCGCCGAGACCATCGCGTCGATGTCCTCGCGCTCGGTCAGCGAGTTGGTCAGGATCGCCGGCGCCGCCGCCGGGTCGGGCGAGCGCAGCGTGATCGTGCCGCGGCTCTTCGGGGCCACCAGCACCGGGACGATCGTCGCGGCGTGGCCGTCGAAGGTCACCGCCCCGTGCTGCTCGTAGAAGAGCGCGCCGTTGTGGAACTGGATGTCGGCCGCGGGCAGGCCGGGCCGGCTGCGCCAGAAGGCGACCGACTCGGCGGCGGTCGAGGTCAGCGGGCCGTTGCGCCGCACCAGCCACTGGACCAGCTTCGCCGGCTTGTCGGCCCCGTAGAGCGTCTGCTGGTCGCTGACCTCCCACAGGACGGTCAGCATCGGGTGGTCCTGGAGGTTGCGGCCGACGCCGGGCAGGTCGTGGACGACCGGCACGCCGACGTCCTGCAGCTCCTGCGCCGGGCCGATCCCGGACAGCATCAGGATCTGCGGCGAGCCGATCGCGCCGGCCGCGACGATCACCTCGCGGGCGGCGTGGGCGACGTGCTCGGCACCCTTCTTGTCGCGGTAGCGGACGCCGACCGCCTTCGTCCCGTCCAGCTCGACCCGCTGGACGTGGGCGTGGGTGACGACCTCCAGGTTCGGCCGCTTCATCGCCGGCCGCAGGAAGGCGTCGGCGGCGCTCCAGCGGCGGCCGTTGCGCTGGGTGACCTGGAACATCGTGGCCCCGTCCTGCTCGGGCCCGTTGTAGTCGTCGGTCCGCGGCACCCCGGCGGCGGCGAACGAATCGAGGATCTTCTGGTTCAGCGGCCGCGGATCCTTCGGGTCGGTGACCTTCAGCGGCCCGCCG
Source organism: Patulibacter defluvii (assembly GCF_034096925.1). Classification (NCBI taxonomy): domain Bacteria; kingdom Bacillati; phylum Actinomycetota; class Thermoleophilia; order Solirubrobacterales; family Patulibacteraceae; genus Patulibacter; species Patulibacter defluvii. The sequence goes on along the minus strand of NZ_JAWZSQ010000002.1, from coordinate 358,410 downwards.
ACGCCGTGGTGCTCGCTGACCCCGCGGCTGTTGTCCTCCGACTTCAGGAAGTAGGGGCGGACGTCGTCCCAGCCCCAGCCGGTCGCTCCCTGGGCCTCCCACAGGTCGTAGTCGAGCGGCCGCCCGCGGACGTAGAGCATCGCGTTCATCGAGCTGCAGCCGCCGAGCATCTTGCCGCGGGGGATGTAGAGCCGGCGGTTGGCGCAGCCCGGCTCCGGCTCGGTCGAGTAGTCCCAGTCGAGCTTGGTGTGGAACTGGTTGGCGAAGGCGGCCGGGATCCGCACGTTCGGGCCGGCGTCCTTGCCGCCGGCCTCCAGCAGCAGGACCCGGGTGGAGGGGTCCTCCGACAGGCGGTTGGCGAGCACGCAGCCCGCCGAGCCGGCACCGACGATGACGTAGTCCGCGGAGGGCATGGCCCGCAGCCTCGCCGATCACGGCCGCGCGGTGGCAGTGTTTTGGCCACAACGGCCCCCGAGGCCCCTGGGGTGGGGCCACGGGGGGTGCGGCCCGGCTAACGAGGGTCGGGGATGGCGACGTAGCGGTGGTTGAGGTACTCGTCCAGCCCCTCCGGTCCGCCCTCACGACCGAACCCCGACGCCTTGACCCCACCGAACGGCGCGGCGGGGTTGGAGACCAGGCCGACGTTGACGCCAATCATCCCGGCCTCCAGCAACCGCGACACCCGCAGCACGCGGCTGTTGCTCTCGGAGAAGAAGTAGGCGACGAGGCCGTACTCGGTGTCGTTGGCCAACCGGATCGCCTCCTCCTCGTCCCGGAACACCGTCACCGGCGCGACGGGGCCGAAGACCTCCTCGTGCAAGATCCGCGCATCCGGCGGCACATCGGTGAGAACGGTCGCGGGGAAGTAGCGGCCCTCCGCCTTCTCACACCCACCCGCCGCAACCGTCGCGCCACGCGCAACGGCGTCGTCGACGAGTTCGCGGACCTTCGCGACCGCGTGGTCGTCGATCATCGGCCCAAGCGTCGTCTTCGGATCGGTGCCGGGGCCGAGGACGAATCCGTTGGCGATCTCGACCAGCCCCTTGGTGAACTCCTCCGCCACCGCCTCGTGCACCAGGAACCGGTTGGCCGAGGTGCACGCCTGGCCACCGTTGCGGAACTTCGCGATCTTCGCCGCCTCCAACGCCGCCGCCACGTCACCGTCGTCGAAGACCAAGAACGGCGCGTTGCCCCCCAACTCCATCGACATCCGCAACAACGCCCGACCACCCTGCTCCGCCAACGCCCGCCCCACCGGCGTCGACCCCGTGAACGACAACTTCGCCGTCCGCTCATGATCGATCAACTTCGCCGTGACACCCCGCGAATCGGTCGTCGTCACGACCGAGATCGCCTTCGGATGCACCCCGGCCTCGAGCAGGATTCCCGCCAGGGCGAGCATCGTCAACGGCGTCTGATGCGGCGGCTTGACCACCACCGAACACCCCGCCGCCAACGCCGGCGCGATCTTCCGCGTCCCCATCGCCAACGGAAAGTTCCACGGCGTCACGAACACACACGGACCAACCGGATCGCGCTGCGTCAAGATCCGCCCACCCGTCGACTCGTGAAACGCGTTACGACCCTCGATCCGCGTCGCCCGCTCCGCGTACTCGCGCAGGAACCCATTGGCGTAGGCGACCTCGCCGCGAGAATCAGGCAACGCCTTGCCCATCTCCAACGACATCAACCTCGCCAACTCCTCCGACCGCTCCTCCACCAGATCGAACGCCCGCCGCAACGCCTCCGCCCGCTCCCGCGCCGGCGTGTCACGCCACGCGACGAACCCCTCCCACGCGCCCTCCATGATCGCGTCGACATCCTCCGGCTTGGCGTCGGGAACGTGCACCAGCTCGCTGTCGTCAGCCTTGTCGGTGACCGCGAACGTGGCACCATCGAGCGCCGTCCACTCACCGTCGATCAGGCTCCTCGCGGGCACCCGCAGCGGCAGCTCGGTCGTCGTCGTCTCAGCCATGCCAGTCTCCTGTCGCGTGTGGTGGATCCGGGGCGCGGACCGCTCCTGTTCGCAGCCTGACGGATCGCCTCCGGCGCCTGGACGCGACGGGCTGTCGCGCCTCCGGGCTCGTCGGCCGACGTCCCGACCGCTCCCGCCAGCCTAGTCCCCCGCCGGGCCGCCGACCGGGGGGGTTCAGCGCGACGCCAGCAGGATCTCCGCCAGGTCCTCGGCCCGCGGCTGACGGGGCGCGATCTGGAGCAGCCGCTGCTGCTTCAGCGCTCCCTCGACCAGCGCCGGGACGTCCTGCTCGTCGTAGCCGAGCGCGCCGATCCCGCTCGGCGCGCCGACGTCGGTCATCAGCTGACGGAGGACGGTCGGCAGCAGCTCCGGGCCGAGGGCGTGGCCGGCCGGCTCCAGCTCATCGACCCGCAGGCCCAGCAGCAGCCCGGCGACCTGGTGGTGACGCTCCGGCATCGCCTCGTAGGTGAAGCGGAAGGCGGCCGGCGCGGTCACGATCACCGCGTGCCCGTGCGGCACGAACGGGTGGTCGTCCGGATAGCCCGCCGGCCGGTGGACGTGCTTCAGCCCGGCGATCGGGTAGGCGCAGGCGTGCGGGATGTGGACCCCGGCCGAGCCGAAGCCGACCCCCGCCATCGTCGCGCTGAGCATCATCGCCCCCCGCGCCTCCAGGTCGTCGGCGTCGGCGACCGCCCGCCGCAGGTAGCGGCCGCCCAGCTCCAGCGCCTTCGCCGACCAGACGTCGGCGACCGGGTTGGCGCCCTGGTACGGCGGCCGGTCGGCGGGACCGGCCGGGCGCGGGCGGCGGTCGAAGGGCTGCGAGAGGAAGCTCTCGGCGGCGTGGCAGACGACGTCGAGCCCGGTCGCCGAGACCACCTCGCCCGGCAGCGTGCGGGTCAGGTCGGGATCGACGATCCCCTGCGCCGGCCGCAGGTAGCGGTGCGAGATGCCGCTCTTGACCCGCAGCTCGGGCAGGTCGAGGACCGCGACGGTGGTCGCCTCCGAGCCGCTGCCCGAGGTGGTCGGGATCGCCAGGTGCGGCAGCAGCGGCCGCGACGGCGCGCGGCCGCCGCCGACCGGGGCGTTGACGTAGTCGATGATCGGCGGGACCGCGTCGTCGCTGCGCCCGCGGGCCTCGGAGACGACCAGCGCCGCGACCTTGCCGGTGTCGATCGAGGAGCCGCCGCCGACCGAGACGACGCCGTCGACCCCGGCCGCCAGCGCCGCGTCGGCCGCCTCCTGGAGCGAGCCGATCGTCGGCTCGACGCGGGCTCGGTCGAAGCGCACGACGGCGATCCCCTCGGCCTCGATCGCCCGCTGGACCCGGTCGGGGATCCCCTGCGCGGCGAGCCCCGGATCGGTGACGAGGAACGCCCGCCGGACCCCGAGCCGGGCCAGCTCCCAGCCGGCGTCGGCGACCGCGCCCGACCCGTACTTGATCGGGGTGGCCTCGAGCGTGAAGACGGTCTCGTGCGCCGTGGTCATGGCGCATCGATACAACATCGCCATGGTCCGTGCCGATCCGACCGTCGCCCGCGACGCCGCCGCTCTCGCCCGCGACCTCTCCCGGATCGTCGGCGAGGCCCACGTCCAGGCCCCGGTCGAGCGCGCCGAGCTGCTGCAGGACGCGACCGAGTCGCGCGGGCTCCGCGGCCGGGCGCTGGCCGCCGTCGCCCCCGCCGACGCCGACCAGGTGGCCGCGGTCGTCCGCTGGGCGGCCGGCGCCGGCGTGCCGCTCGTCCCCCGCGGCGGCGGCACCGGCTTCTCGGGCGGCGCGGTCCCGGGCGCGGCCGACGACGACCCGCCGGCGGTGGTGCTGGCCACCGATCGCCTGAGCGGGTCGCCGCTGCTGGTGCCCGAGGACTGGACGGCCAGCTTCCCCGCCGGGATGGTGACCGCCGAGGTCCAGCGCCGCTGCCTCGAGGCCGGGCTGTTCCTGGCCCCCAACCCCGGATCGGCCGAGTCGTGCCTGATCGGCGGCAACGTCGCCACCAACGCCGGCGGACCGCGCTCGTTCCGCTACGGGCCGATCCGCTCGTGGCTGACCGGCGTCGAGGCGGTGCTCGGCGACGGCGAGCGGGTGCGGCTGGGCGGCCGCGTCCGCAAGAACGTCGAGACGCTCGACCTGCTGGGCCTGCTCTGCGGCTCGGAGGGGACGCTCGGCGTGATCACCGAGGTCTCGCTGAAGCTGCAGCCGGCGCCGGAGCTGGCACTGCCCGCGGTGGCCGTCTACGCGGACCGCGAGGCCGGGCTGGCCGCGCTGGCGGCGACGATGGCCAGCGGCGTCGTGCCGACCGCGATCGAGTTCCTGGACGGGGTCGCGCTGACCGCCGGCGCGGCGTCGTTCCCCGGCGGGCTGCCGGACGGCGCCCGCTTCGGCGTCCTGGTCGAGGCGCTCGGTCAGGCCGAGGTGGCGCGGATCGAGGCCCGGCTGCTGGCCGAGGCGATCGCGCCCGACGCGCTGCGGGTCCACGCCCCGACCGAGCGGGCCGCGGTCGACGCGCTCTGGCGCTGGCGCGACGGGGTCTCGCTGGCGGTCACCGCGGCCCGCGGCGGCAAGCTCTCCGAGGACCTGGTCGTCCCCGCCCACCGGCTCGGCGAGGCGCTGGAGGCGATCGACCGGCTCGGCGAGCGGCTGGGCGTCGAGGTCACCTCGTGGGGTCACGCCGGCGACGGCAACCTCCACGCCACCGTGCTCGTCGACCGCACCGACGCGGCGGCGCTGGCCCGGGCCGAGGACGCCGCCCACGCGATGCTCGACGTCGCCCACGAGCTGGGCGGCGCGCTCAGCGGCGAGCACGGGATCGGCCTGGTCAAGCGCGAGGCCGCGGCCCGGCTCGACCCGCCGCTGCTGGCCGCGCAGGCGGCGGTCAAGGCGGCGCTCGACCCGGCCGGGATCATGAACCCCGGCCGCAAGCTGCCGGTCTAGCCCCGCAGCAGCTTCGGCAGCCGCGCCAGCCCGCGCGGGATGTCGCTGCGGGAGCGGTCGATCGCCGTCGCGAGCGCCGCCGAGGCGCCGTCGTGGAGCGGCGCCCCGTGGCCGACCAGCAGGTGCTCGGGGTCGAAGGGACGCAGCGCCCGCGGCGGGGTCAGGCGCAGCATCGGGTGGACGCCGAGCGGGCCGGCACCGACGGCGAAGTAGGAGCCGGTGCCGACCGCCTCGGGCACGATCAGGACCCGCCGCCGCGGCCACCAGAGCGCGTGCTCGTTCCACCACCGCCGGCGGATCAGCGGCACGACCTCGAACGGGGTCCCGGGCAGCGCGTCGGGCAGCCGCAGCAGCGGCACGCCGAGCCGGCGGGCGATCGCGTCGCCGTCGCGCTCGTGGCGGTCGAGCAGCTGGAGCACGCCGACCGGGGTGCCGAGGGCGGCGACCCGCTCCAGCGCCGGCTCCCATCCGACCGGGTCGATCAGCCAGACCCGTCCGTCGTCGACGACCGCGTGCGAGGCGCGCTCCATCGGCTCGTCGACCGTCCAGCTGCAGACGAAGTCGACCCGGTCGTGGAACCGCGCGTCCATCGGCCGAAGGCTAGATGATCGTTTCCGCGTCCTCGCGGCGCACCCGGGCGCTCCCGCCCCAACCTGGCGCGTGACAACTCGGCCTCGCGGAACGAACGTCCAGAAACGGGCGGCGATCAGCAAAACGTTCTCCCCCGTACCGCGGATCGGGTCTACGATCGGAGACCGCTCGTGAGGCACATCCTCTTCGTCTGCACGCAGAACGCGGGCCGATCACAGATGGCCGCCGCCTTCTTCGACCGGCTGGCGCCCGCCGACGTCCGCGCCGACACCGCCGGCACCCGGCCCGGGGAGCGGATCCATCCCGCGGTCGTCGAGGCGATGCGCGAGCGCGGGCTCGACCTCTCCCGCCGGCGACCACGGCTCTTGACCGTCGAAGAGCAGCTGCGGGCCAGCCTGGCGGTGACCCTCAGCTGCGACGGCCGCTGCAGCTTCGTCGCGCGTGCCGTCGAGGAGTGGCCGATCGACGACCCGGCCGGCGCCCCGATCGACGAGGTCCGCCGGATCCGCGACGAGATCGAGCAGCGGGTGACGACCCTCGTCCGCGAGCGGATCGACGACGCCCGCCGCCCGCCCGACGAACACGAGCGGCGGCTGATGCGGCTGCTGCTGGCGCTCGCCCGCCGCTTCGGCGGCCGCCGCTCGCCGCACGAGATCCGGGCCGCCGCCGAGCACGCGCTGCGAATCGTCGAGGCCGGCGCCCGCAACGCCGTGCGGCCGGGACCGTTCCCGATGTCGCTGGCCCACCGCCTGGCCCGCGAGCAGCTGGCCTGAGCCGCTCAGCGGACGGCCAGCCGCACGATCCGGTCGTCGCCCTCGCGGACCCGGCCGCGGCCGTCGCGGTTCGAGGTCGCGATCCAGAGCGACCCGTCCGGCGCCGCCACCACCGTCCGCAGCCGCCCGAGGCGCCCGGCGAGCAGCGCCTGCGGCCGACCGGGACGGGTCGGGCCGCCGCGGACCGCCGACGGCAGCCGCACCCGCCACAGCCGCTCGCCGCGCAGCGCGGCCACGTAGAGCTGGTCGCCGACGATCGCGATCCCGCTCGGCGACGCCTCCGACGTCGGCCAGGTCACCAGCGGATCGACGTAGGCGCCGCCGCCGGTGCCGTGGCCCTCGACCCGCGGCCAGCCGTAGTTGCGGCCCGGCCGGATCAGGTTGATCTCGTCCCAGCGGTCCTGGCCGAACTCGCTGGCCCACAGCCGCCCGGCCCCGTCCCAGGCCAGCCCCTGGACGTTGCGGTGGCCGAGCGACCAGACCGGCGAGCCGCCGATCGGGTTGTCGTCCGGGATCGACCCGTCGGCGGCGATCCGCAGGATCTTGCCGTTGCGCGCGTCCCGGTCCTGGGCCAGCGCCGGGTCGCCGGTGTCGCCGACGCCGACGTAGAGCCGTCCGTCGGGCCCGAAGGCGATCCGGCCGCCGTCGTGGATCGCCCCGCGGGCGAGGCCGGTCAAGATCGGCGTCGGTGCCGCCTCGGGGCGGTCGAGCCGGAAGCGGACCACCCGGTTGTCCTCGGCGGTGGTCAGGTAGGCGTAGACCAGCCTGTCGCGGGCGAACCGCGGCGAGACCGCCAGCCCCAGCAGGCCGCCCTCGCCGTCGGCGGCCACGCCGGGCATCCGCCGGACCGTCCGCAGCCGCTGGTCGCGGGCGCCGATCCGCACGATCCGGCCGGGCCGCTCGGCGACCAGCGCGTCGCCGTCGGGCAGGAACGCGATCCCCCACGGCACCTCCAGCCCGCGGGCGATCGTCGTGATCGCCGGGGCGTCGGGAGCCGCGTCGTCGCTGGGCGCCGGGTCGCTGGCGGCCGGCGCCGTCGTGGTCGGCGGATCGCCGGCGCGGTCGCCGTCCCCGTCGCCGCAGCCGGCGGCGGCCAGCGGCAGCGTCGTGAGGACCGCGGCGAGCAGGAGCGACCGAGCGCGCATGCGCCAAGCCTGCCGCAGCGGGCGGCCGGGCGCCAGGCCCGGCCGGTCGCGGCTACTTGCGGCGCTTGCGGCGGTTGCCGCTGTTCTTCGGCGTCGGCGCGGGCTCGCTCTCGGCCGCCGCGGCCGAGGCCTTCGCCTCGCGGGCGCGCTCGGCGGCCTCGATCTGCTGGGCGCGGGTCGGCCACGGACGCGGCACGCCGGCGGCCCACGCCTCGGGCCGGCCGCCGGGCCAGCGGCCGAGCAGGATCAGCCCGATCGCGATCAGCCAGAACGACCGCAGCATCGGCGTGCCCTGGATCAGCGGCACGACGGTGAAGACGGCGATCATCACGCCGACGATCCCCATCACGCGGGTCAGCAGGCCGACGTTCATCGCGCTCAGCGCGGCGGCGCCGACGCCGACGGCGACGAACATCTGGCCGAAGCTGCCGACCAGCACCAGCGCGGTCAGGTCGTCGCGCGAGGCGTTGAGGACGTCGGTCGCGGCGATGTTGGTCTGGGCGGCGAGCGGCAGGTTCGAGAAGTCCTGGCGCTGGAAGGCGTCGTAGACCAGCGCCGCGGTGCCGCCGATCCCGAACACGACCGAGCCGACGACCGGCAGCCACATGAACCAGGTCGGGAACGACGGGCGGCGGCGGTAGGCCGCGCGCAGCAGGCCGAAGAGGACCGGCGCCAGCAGCAGTGCGCCGAGGCCGCTGAGCAGGGCCGAGCCGATCAGCTCGGCGGTGTGGTCGCCGTAGACGGCGGCGGTCTCGGCCTGGATGCCGTGCAGGCCCTGGCCCTGGTCGCCGGCCGCGTAGCGCGTGATCGCGTCGGCGACCGAGACGACGTGGCCGGCGTCGCGCGGGCGGTCGCGGCTGACGCCGATCTCGAGCACGACGCCGATCAGCGGCAGGATGCCGGCCAGCAGCGCCAGGACCCCGGCGCGGGGCAGCCAGCGACGCTCGATCGCCTTCGTCTCCTCGGGATCGAGGGCGTCGGGGATCACGCGGACCGGCCGCTCTCGCTGCGTGCTCATGCGCCACCTCCGTGACGGATCCGCCGCAGGCGCGGAGCGACGCGCTGCGAAACGGCGTGCTCGGCTCCGGCGCCGGCCCGTCCGACCCGCTCGGCCGTCCCGACGACGAGGTCGAGGACCGGGGCGGTCAGCCGCAGGGCGACCTCCAACCGGCCACGCCAGGCGCGCTGTCGGGGACTGAGTCGAGCCACGGCGGGGCATTCTACGGACCGGCGCTACCGTTGCCGCGTGCCGATGCCCGACCCGACGACCGACGCCGGCCCCGTGACGCCCGCGAGCGGCGACGCGCCCAGCGCGTGCCCGGCGTGCGGCGGGCCGCTCGCGCGCTGGCGGAACGCGCCCTCGGGCGAGCCGTCGCTGCCGGGCGAGGTGCCGCTCCGCCGCTGCGTCCTCTGCGGGACCGCGGTCACCGGCGGACCGGCGCCGGCCTTCTCCGCCGCCCACGACGCCGGCAGCTACGCGACCCGGCGTCCGCGCGGGGCCGGCGCGGCGGCGCCGCTGCTGGCCGCGTTCGACCGCCAGCGGCTGCGGCTGGTCGAGCGCCACCGGCCCGCCGGCCAGCGCGGGCGGCTGCTCGACGTCGGCGCCGGCCGCGGGCGGTTCGTGGCCGCGGCCCGCGCGGCCGGCTGGGACGCCCGCGGGATCGAGCCGTCGGCGCGCGGCGTCGAGGCGGCGCGGGCGGTCTACGACGTCGCGCTGGAGCGGGCGATGATCGACGACGCCGCGGTCGCGCCGGCGTCGCTCGACGCGGCGACGCTGTGGCACGTGCTCGAGCACCTGGACGACCCCGGGGCCGCGCTGGCCACGATCCGCGACTGGCTGCGGCCGGGCGCGGTGCTGCTGGTCGGCGTGCCGAACCTGGGCTCGTGGCAGGCCCGGATCGGCGGCCGTCGCTGGTTCCACCTCGACGTCCCCCGCCACCGGGTCCACCTGACCCCGGCCGGCCTCCGGCAGCTGGCCGAGGACCAGGGCCTGCAGGTGCTGGCCGTCCACCAGGTGCTGCTGGAGCACAACCCGTTCGGCATGTGGCAGTCGCTGGTCAACCGCCTGACCGGGACGACGTCGCACCTGTTCCACGTCCTCAAGCGGGCCGAGCGGCCGCGGCCGCTGGCGCTGGCGGTGACGCTGCTGGCGCTGCCGCTGGTGCCGCTGGTGGCGGCGGTCGAGGCGCTGGCGGGAGCGCTCGGCCACGGCGGCACGATGGCGCTCGTCGCCCGCCGGCCGGCCGACGGCTGAGCGGCGCGGCCGGGCGCGTTGCGGAGCCGGCCCCAGCGGCCCGCTACGATCGGTCCATGGAAGGCTTCGGTGGACTGTTCGGCGATCCGGACGAGCTGCAGCGGCGGATGATGGAGTTCGCCGAGCAGATGCAGGGTCAGCAGAAGCTGGCGTGGGCCGACAACGCGATCGGCCTCGCGGTCCAGATGACGGTGGCGGCGATCAACCGCGTCAACGTCCAGGGCAACGCCGACGAGCAGGCCCAGCAGATCCGCAGCGTGATGGCGACCGTCTTCCCGGAGGCGGTCACCCTGGTGCGCGAGGCCCGCCAGGGCCTCGGCTAGGCCGGCGGCGCCCCGCCGGCGGCTTCCGCCGACCGGTGCTCCTTGCCGGCGGCGATCACTTCCTTGAAGGACCGGAAGCCGAAGATCTTCAGCAGCGCGACGAAGCCGACGCCGAGGCAGACGACGGCGATCGCGATCTGCTGGCCGACCGAGTAGGCCGCCACCGTCGCCCCGGTCGCGGCGCCGGCGAAGACCTTGACCATGAACGCCTGCTGGACGCCCGCCCCGCCGGGGGTGAAGGGCATCAGCGCGGCGACGGCGTTGATCCCGTGCACGAGCAGCACGTTGCGGACCGAGCCGCCGACGTGGAACGCCTCCAGCAGCATCCAGAAGGCGGCCAGCCGGAAGAGGTAGCCGGTGAAGCAGACCAGCCAGACCTCGCGGAAGAAGCGCTGGCGGTCGCCGAGGATCACCAGGCCCTGCTTGACCCGGGCCCAGAACCGCCGCGCGCGCTCGGAGAGGACGGCGAACAGGACCAGCAGCGCGACCGCGACGAAGGTCAGGATGAACAGCGTCAGCTGCGGGTTCGAGGCGATGAACGAGAGGTCGAAGGCCCCGAGGCTGGCGAAGTCCGGCGGCTTCGGGAAGACGCCCTGGGTGAAGGCGAAGATCAGGATCGGGATCGCGATCGTGGCGTCGAAGACCGCCTCGACCATCATCGACGCCGTCACCGCCGGGTAGGTCGAGCGCGGCACCGAGGTCTTGACCAGGAAGACCTTGATCACGTCGCCGCCGCGGGCCGGGATCACGTTGTTGAAGCCGTAGGCGGCGATGTAGGCGCCCCAGATCCGCCGCCACTGGATCGTCTCGGTCGGGTAGGCGGCCCGGAGGACGTTGAAGAACGCCCGCGAGCGGATCGACAGGTAGACGACGAAGCAGAGCAGCCCGATCGCCAGCGGCACGAAGTTGACGCTGGCGATCCGCTCGAAGAAGGAGCCGATCGAGTCGAACACCTCGCTGACCCCGGCGAGGGGCGGCGCAGCGGGGGACGACGGGCCGACGGGCACCCCGCAAGCCTACGCGGCGCGGGCCCCGGAGCGTCCGAGACCCGGACGATCGGTGGCGCACCGCCGCCGATATGGCGCGAACGCGCCACATCCGCGCCTCCGTGCTCTACCCTCGGAGGCGTCAACGTCCCGTGGATGGGACGGGCGTCACCGCCCTCCCGGCCCGGGTCGACCAGCGCGACCCCCACCACACCATGCCGGAGACCTACTCCCTTTCCACCGCCACCGCCCAGCGCGCCTCCTACGGGGCCCTGCTGGCGCAGACGATGTTCCTGGTCGCCGTCGCGATCGGCTTCACCGTCCTCGGGTCGTACCTGGGCGGCGGTCCGGGCGACGCCGAGCCGCTCTCCCGCGGGGCCGCGATGGGCTGCACGATCGGCGCGATCGTCCTGCTCTTCGCCTCGAACTTCATCAGCTCGCTGCGCAGCGGCCCGGGCGGCATGGCCGTCCTCTTCGCCGCCGCGCTGCTGCTCGGCCTGGGCCTCGGCCCGGTCCTCTACACCTTCCTCGAGGTCAAGCCCGACGCCGTGACCAAGGCCGCCGGGACGACCGCGCTGGTCGTGGTCGCCGCCGGCGCCGGTGGCTCGCTGGTGGCGAAGGACCTGTCGCCGTGGATGAAGCCGCTCTCGATCGGCCTGCTGGTCGTGGTCGCGATCAGCTGGGGCATGCTGCTGTTCGGCGGCGGTGGCGGGATCGCCGGCGATCTGGTGAGCCTGGCGATCGGCGGCTTCTCGGCCGTCGCGATCGTCGTCTACTTCAACGTCCTCCGCCAGCGGGCGACCGAGGACGACGTCGTCTGGATCGCCACCGGCATCTTCATCGGCATCTACAACATCTTCGTCTCGCTGCTGAGCCTCTTCGGCAACGACTAGGGCGGCGCCTGGCGTTCGTGGACGCGTCGCATCTCGGGACGGCCGCCCACCGGGCGGCCGTTCCGCGTTCCGGGCCCCCTACAGCGCCGGCGCCGGCAGCCCGAGCAGGGCCCAGACCGCCGGGTCCTCGAGCGAGACGTGCACGTGGTGCGCGTCGTGGAGGACGATCCCGGGGTGGTTGGCGACGCCGATCACGGTCATCCCCGCCGCCCGCGCCGAGGCGACGCCGGTCGGGCTGTCCTCGACCGCCACGCAGGCCCGCGGGTCGACGCCGAGCGCCTCGGCGGCGGCCAGGTAGAGGTCGGGCGCCGGCTTCGGGGCCGCCACGTCCTCGACGGTCAGCACGACCGGGAACGCGTCCGACTGGCCCGCGCGGTCGAGCGCCTTGGTGGCGAAGCCGCGGGCGGCGTTGGTGGCCATCGCCACCGGCACCCGCTCGGCCTTCAGGGTCGTCACCAGCTCGACGGCACCGGGCATCGCCGGGACGTCGCCGTCCAGCTCGGCGTAGACCAGCTCGATCAGCTCGGCCATCAGCACCGCGCCGCCGCCGGGATGGTCGAGGAACTCCTCCAGCTTGCGCGAGGCCGCGTCGAAGCTGCTGCCCAGCAGGTGGCGCTTGTGCTCGGGCAGGAACGGGACCCCGCGGCGGGCGAAGAGCGTCTCCTCCGCCCGTGACCAGACCCCCTCGGTTTCGAGGAAGGTCCCGTCGTTGTCGAAGATGACGGCGGCCGGCCGCTGGCCGTGGGGGTGCAGGCCCCCGCCGACGGCCGTCGGACGGCTCACGCCGCCCCGGTCACCAGGGGCTCGGCGCCGCCCACGATCCGCCACGGCGTCTCGGGCTCGTAGAGGTTGCCCAGGCCGCCGCTGTGCTCCAGCTCGAACCGCAGCTCGCGGTCGCCGGCCTTGACCGTGACGGTCGCCGTGTCGCCGTCGACCTGGGTCGAGTAATCGAGGTCGTTGACGGCGGCGGTGTCCTGGACGATGTCGCCGTCGTCGACCAGGTAGGCCTTCTCGAACGAGTCGCGGCAGGCCCCGCCGACGCCCTGGGCGGCGGCGATCTTCTGCTGCGCCTCCTGCGTCAGGTAGTCGCACGCGCGCTGGCCGTTCTGCTGCGCCAGCGCCTCGCCGAGGAAGTCGCGGACGGCCGTCTGCGGGTCGTCCTTGCCGAAGGACGTGCCGCAGCCGGTGGCACCCAGCGCCAGCAGCGCCGCGGCAAGTGGGAACACGCGGATCGTACGCATCGGTCCGGGATTCTGACGTGCTCGGCCGTCGCCTGCATCGAGGCCGTCCGCGGGGGTCAGCGCGGCAGCAGCAGGAGCGCGGCGAGAACGGCCGGGAGGACCGCCAGCGGGGCCCGTGAGAGCAGCCCGCGGAGGCCGACGTCGACCCCCGCTCCGGCGCACGCGCGCCACCACAGGTAGGCGGCCAGCGACCCGCTGACGAACAGGTTCGGCCCCAGGTTCAGCCCCACCAGCAGCGCCTCCGGATGGGCGGGATGGCCGGCCCCGAGCAGCGCCGCCGCCGGCAGGTTGTTGAGCAGCACCGCCGCCAGCGCGCCGATCGCCGCCGTCGCCAACGGCCCGCTGTCGGCGACCAGCCCGGCCGGGCCCGTCCACGCGCGCGCCAGCCAGCCGAGCGCGGCGACGACCACCAGCAGCCCGATCAGCACCACCGGCCCGACCGCCCGCATGACCGTCCGCCGCTCGAGGCCGGCCCGGCCGACGGCGACCGCCGCCACCGCGAGCCCGATCGCCAGCACCGGCAGCGCCGGCCGCGAGAGGACCACCATCGCCGCCCCCGCCAGCCCGATCGCGGCCATCAGCGCGCGGTCGCCGCGCGCGGCCGGGACGCGCGCCGGAGGCACGGTGGCCGCCGCCGGGGCCCGCCACGCCCGCCGGTCGCGCAGCAGCACCACCGCCAGCGCCGCCGCGGCCGCGGCCAGGCCCGCCGGAGCGACCTCGACCAGCCAGCGCGCGCCGCCGGCCGGCAGGTCGCCGACCAGCAGGTTGGTCAGGTTCGCCCCCGGCAGCAGCAACGAGCCGGCGTTGGCCATCGTCAAGGCCCCGTAGGCGACCGGTCGCGGATCGATCCCCCGCCGGCGCGCGGCATGGACGGCGACCGGCGTCACGAAGACCACGGCGGTGTCGAGGTTGAGCACCGCCGTCACCGCGACCACCAGCCCGAGCGCCGCGACGACCAACAGCCAGGGCGGGCCCGGAAGCCGCTCCAGTCCCGCGCCCAGCCGCCGGAAGAGGCCCCGGTGCTCGGCCACGACCCCGAGCAGCAGCAATCCCGCCACGAGGGCGAACGGGGGCCACGCCGCGCCGATGGCGGGTAGCAGGTGCGAGCTCGCGACGACCGGTGCCAGGACGTGTGAGGATCGCACGATGGCCGCGTCTCGCACCCCGTCGAACGCCCCGCGCCCGCCGGCCGCGCCCCGGATTCCGGAGCAGCTGACGGCGACCCCGCTGCCCGCTGCCGGGTGGCCCGACGACGAGCGGCTGGAGGGGGTGCTGCTCGACGGGATGGCCGACGATCCGCTCCGCGCCCGCTCGCTGACGATCGGCGAGGCCCGCGGCGAGATGCTCGACCTGACCGGGGCCGTGCTGCCGCGGCTCTCGCTCCACGACCTGGAGCTGCGCGGCGGCAGCCTGGCCAACGCCGACCTCCGCGACGCCGGCGCCCGCCGGGTGGCCCTGCGGCGGGTGCGGCTGACCGGCCTCCGCTGGACGTCGGGCGCGCTCGACGACGTCGCCTTCGACGGTTGCCGCTTCGACCTCGGCTCGCTGACCGCCAGCCGGCTGCGGCGGGTCTCGTTCAGCGACTGCGCGCTCAACGGCACCGACCTGATCGACGTCCAGGCCGAGGAGGTCGCCTTCGAGCGCTGCGACCTGCGCGAGGTCGACTTCACCAACGCCCGCTTCCGGCGAGTGACGATGCGCGACTGCCGGCTCGAGGGAGCCCGCGCGCTCGAGCAGCTGCGCGGGGTCCAGATGCCGTGGTCGGACATCATGGCCTCGGCCGGCGTCTTCGCCGGCGCGCTCGGGATCACGCTGCTCGACGGGTGACGGCGCCGCGCCTCATCTAGGGTTGCCCCATGACGATCGAGAGCGCCGAGGAGCTGGCGGGGATGCGGCGGGTCGGCGCGCTCGTCGGGGAGACGCTGCGCAGCCTCCGCGAGCAGGTCCGGCCCGGGATCGCGACCGGCACGCTCGACGAGCACGCGGCGGCGATCTTCGCCCGCCACGGCGCGACCTCGGCCCCGGCGTCGACCTACGGCTTCCCGGGCACGATCTGCATCTCGGTCAACGAGGAGGTCGTCCACGGCGTGCCCGGCCCGCGGGTCCTGCGCGAGGGCGACCTGGTGACCCTCGACGTGACGCCGGAGCTGGACGGGTTCTTCGCCGACGCCGCGATCACCGTCCCGGTCGGCCGCCCGACCCCCGCCGGCCGGCGGCTCCTGGGCGCCGCCGGGGCCTGCCTGCGCGACGCGCTGGCCGTCGCCACCAGCGGCGCGCGGCTGTCGGCGATCGGGCGCGCCACCGAGCGGACTGCCCATCGCCACGGCACCCGGCCCTTCGCCGAGCTGGCCGGCCACGGGATCGGCCGCGGCCTGCACGAGGAGCCGTCGGTCTTCAACGTCGACATGCCGCGGCTGCGGACCCGCCTCCACGACGGCCTGGTGCTGGCCGTCGAGCCGATGCTGACCGCCGGCTCGACCCGACTGGAAACCCGCGACGACGGCTGGACGATCGCCACCGCCGACGGCTCGCTCTCGGTCCACGTCGAGCACACGATCGTGGTCCGCGACCGCCGGCCGGCGGTGCTGACCGGCTGACGCGGCGCGCCCCGCGCCGCCCCGCTACGCCGCCTGCAGCGCGTCGAGCGCCTTCAGCACCTTCTTGTCGTGCTCCTTCGGCGCGATCTTCGCGAACACGTGGCGGACGACGCCGCCGGGGTCGATCACCAGCGTCGAGCGCGAGGCGCCCATGTACTTGTTGCCGTACATCGACTTCTCGACCCAGGTGCCGTAGAGGTCGCAGACCGCGTGGTCCTCGTCGGCCAGGAGGGTGAAGTTCAGGTCCTGCTGGGCGACGAACTTCTCGACCCGCGCGACCGGATCGGGCGAGACGCCGAGGACCCGCGCGCCGCGCTCGGCGTAGGCGTCGTGGTTGTCGCGGATGCTGCACGCCTGGGTGGTGCATCCGGGGGTGCTCGCCTTGGGGTAGAAGTAGAGCACCACCCACTGGCCCCGCAGCTCCGAGAGCGTGACGGTCGACCCGTCGGCGGCGGGGAGGGTGAAGTCGGGGGCGGTGTCGCCCACCTCGGGCAGCGGCAACGGATCCTCCGGGGGATCGTCGGGGACGGGCCGCCGATCCTCGCAGACCGACCGGCGCGGACGGCCCCGCGCCACCGGCGTCGTACGATCGGCGGCGCCCGCCCCGCCCCGCGCCGCCCCCGATGCCGAACGCCGACCACGCCACCGTCCTGCTCGCCACCGCCGCCGGGTCGCCCGCGGTGCTGCGGGTCGCGCGCCGGCCGCGCCGCGCGCCCGGCCCCGGCGAGGTCGAGGTCGAGGTCCGCGCGGTCGCCGTCACCCCCCGCGACGTGCGGCTGCGGGCCGGCCGCCCGCAGCCCGGCGAGCCGCCCGCCGCCTTTCCCTGGACGCCCGGCAGCGACCTGGTCGGCGTCGTCCGCCGGGTCGGCCCCGGGGTCGCCGACCTCGGCCCCGGGACGCGGGTGGCGGGGATCGCGCCCGGCGCCTGCGCCAGCCACGTGACCGCCCCCGCCGCGGCCTTCGTCGCCGTCCCCGACGGGCTCGACGACCGCCCGCTGGCCGCCACCATCGGCCCCGCCGCCAGCGCCTGGCAGGCGCTCGAGCTGGCCGGCGACCTGCCCCGCCGGCGGGTGCTCGTGACCCACGCCACCAGCGCGATCGGGCGCGCCGCGGTCCAGCTCGCCGCCGACCGCCGGGCGCGGGTGGTGGCCGTGGCCGGCGACGACCGGCTCGACGAGCTGACCGCCCTCGGCGCCGGCGAGACGATCGACGAGCGGCTGGTGCCCTACGCCGCCGTCGCGACCCAGGCCGACGTCGTCGTGACCCAGGTCGACGAGCCCGGCCCGCTCCACGAGCACCACCCGATGCACCAGGCGCTGGCCGCCACCGACCGCCGCGGGCTGCTGCTGTCGCTGGCCAGCCCGCCGCCCGAGGACGCCGCCGGCAAGCAGGTCCGCGCCCCGCGGGTGCCGCCGCCGGGCCGCGAGGCGCTGCAGGCCGCGGTGCTGCTGCTGGCCGAGGGGATCGTGCGGCCGACCCTCGACGCGGGCCCGCCGATCGACGACCCGCGCGACGCCCACGCCTACGTCGAGCACCGCGGCGACGCCGGCGGCACGATCGTGATCGCCCCTCCGACCGAACGGACCCCGTGATGCCCTCCCCCACCATGCGCGCCATCGTCGCGCCCGCGCCCGGCGAGCCCGACGTGCTCGAGCTGCGCGAGGTCCCGCGGCCCGCGCCCGGCCCCGGCGAGGTCCTGATCCGGGTCGCCGCCGCCGGCGTCAACCCGGTCGACGCGAAGACCCGCCGCGGCGCCGGGGCCAGTGGCTTCCTGCGCCGCGACGGGGCCGACGGCTTCCCCTGGATCCCCGGCTGGGACCTGGCCGGGACCGTCGCCGAGGTCGGCTTCGGGGTCGCCCGCTTCGCCATCGGCGACCGCGTCTTCGGCACGGTCGGCTTCCCGCGCGCGGCCGGTGCCTACGCCGAGTACGCAGTCGCCCACGTCAGCCAGCTCAGCCGCTCCCCGCGCTCGCTCAGCGACGAGCAGGCCGCGGCGCTGCCGATGGGCGGCCTGACCGCCTGGCAGGCGCTGGTCGACGCCGGCGGGCTGGAGACCAACCAGCGGGTGGCGATCACCGCGGCCTCGGGCGGCGTCGGCCACCTGGCGGTCCAGATCGCCGCCGACCTCGGCGCCCACGTGATCGCCGTCGGCTCGACCGCCAACCTCGACTTCCTGCGCGGGCTCGGCGCCCAGGAGCTGATCGACCGCACGACGACCGACTACACGCAGGCGATCGAGCCGGTCGACCTGGTGCTCGACGGGATCGGCGGCGACGACCGCACGCGGGCCTTCTCGATCGTCCGCCCCGGCGGCGCGGTCCTGACCCTGCCCTCGGCCAGCGCCGGCGACCCGCCGCCGCGCGACGACGTCCGCGGCCCGCGGGTCTTCGTCGCCCCCGACGGCCTCGAGCTGCAGCTGCTGACCGGCACCGTCGAGCGCGGGATGCTGCGGCCGACGGTGGCCGAGGTGCTGCCGCTGGCCGAGGCCGCGCGCGCCCACGAGCTGATCGAGGGCGGCGCGGTCCGCGGCAAGCTGGTGCTGCGGGTCGACGGCTAGGCCATCGCGCCGGCGGCGGCGGTCGCCTCCGGCATCGGCGCCGGCTCGCCGCTGGCCGTCTTGGCCGCGATCGGCTGGCTGCCGAACGGCACCACCTCGCGCCCGTCCTTCGACGGGATCGTGCTCATGGCGTGCTCGCTCATCGCCGTGATCGTCAGCGACGGGTTGACCCCGACGTTGGCCGGGATCGCCGCGCCGTCGCAGACCAGCAGGTTCTCGTAGCCGAAGACGCGGTGGTCGCGGTCGACGACGCCGCTCGCCGGATCGGCCCCGATCGCCGCCCCGCCGATGAAGTGGGCGGTCGTCGGCACGTTCATCGTCGCCTCGAAGATCGACGAGCCGGGCACGCCCTTCGTCCGCCGCGCCAGCCACTCCGCGAAGTGGTTGGCGACCGGGATGAAGGTCGGGTTGGGCTTGTTCGGGTCCTGCTCGGTCTGGAGCTTGACCCGCCCGTTGCGGCGCAGCTTCGCCCGCAGGCTGATCGCGTTGTCGAGCGTCTGCATCACGAGGATGATCACCGTCCGCTCCGACCAGCCGGGACGGAACATCAGCTCCAGGAACCAGCGCGGGTGACGGAGGATCTGGCCGATCCACTTCAGCGGCCGGGTCAGGCGGCTGCCGTCGCCGACGAGGACGGTGAAGAGCCAGCGCATCGAGCCGCCGCCCTTGCCGTAGGTGACCGTCTCGATGTGGGTCGCCGGATCGGGGTAGATCGAGGAGGTGATCGCCACCCGCCGGACCAGGTTCTGGGCCTCGCCGGGCGGCACCGTCACGGCCAGCACCGCCTCGCTGTTCGTCCGCACCAGCTCGCCGAGCTGCGGCGAGACGTCGGGCAGGCTGCCGTTCAGCTTCGCCTGGGCCAGCAGCTCGTTGGTGCCGAGCGCGCCGCCGGCGCTGACCACGCCGCGGGCCCGGATCAGCTTGCGGTCCTTGCGCAGCCAGGCGCCGGTCCGCTCGTGGGTGACCTCCCAGCCCAGCTCGCCCTTGCCGCCGCCGATCGGGCGCAGGTCGACGACCTCGCGGCGGGCCTCGATCCGGGCGCCGCGCTTCTTGGCGAACCAGAGGTAGTTCTTGGTCGTCGAGTTCTTCGAGCCGTGCTGGCAGCCGAGCATGCAGCGGCCCTCGCGGACGCAGCCCTTGCGGTCCGGTCCCTCGCCGCCGAAGTAGGGATCGGCGACCGTCTGGCCCGGCGTGTCGAGGTAGGTCCCGACGCGGGTCTTGCGGTAGGTCGCACCGACGCCGGTCTCCTCGCCGTACTCCCTCAGCCACTGGTCGGCGCGGTCGTCCTCCTCGACGTCGGTCACGCCGAGCATCCGCTGCGCGGTCTCGTAGTGCGGGGCGAGCTCGGTCCGCCAGTCGCCCAGATCCCGCCACTGCGGGTCCTCGAAGAAGGCCTTCGGCGGCACGTAGAGCGTCATCGCGTAGACCAGGCTGCCGCCGCCGACGCCGGCCCCGGAGGCCACGAAGACGTCGCGGAAGACCGTCAGCTTGAAGAGCCCGCGGAGCCCGAGCTTGGGGGCGTAGAAGTAGCGCCGGAGGTCGAAGCTGGACTTCGGCATCGTGCCGTCGTCGAAGTGCTCGCCGCGCTCCAGCACGAGCACCGAGTAGCCCTTCTCGGCCAGGCGCAGCGCGCTGACGCTGCCGCCGAAGCCCGATCCGACGACGACCCAGTCGACGTCGAACTGCCCATCACCGTTGCTGAGGCTCATGCTCTTCTCCGCTCCGTCCACCGGCGCCCGCACAAACGTGACGCCTGCGTCACCTTAGCGGGTCGCCGGGTGCCCCGTGCGGGCCGGGCGCCGGCTCAGTCCTTCAGCAGCCGCGACAGCCGGCGGTCCTTGTAGGGCTTGCCGCCGGTCTGGCAGGTCGGGCAGTAGGTCATCTCGTCGTCCTCGTAGTGGACGGCGAGCAGCGTGGTGCCGTCGCGCGGGCAGGGATCGCCGGTCCGGCGGTGGACCTGGAGCGGCAGCGGCAGCTTGTCGGGCAGCGGCAGCCGCAGCGGCTTGCGGTCCTTGCCGTCGGGCCCGGGACCGCCCTCCTCGTAGAGCCGCAGGGCGCCGCCGAGGACGTCGATCATCGCCTGCCGCAGCCGCGCCCGCTCCTCGTCGTCGAGGTCGCCGCAGCGGCGCAGCGGGGCCAGCCGGGCGGTCCAGAGGATCTCGTCCGACCAGGTGCGGCCGATCCCGGCGATCACCCGCTGGTCGCGGATCGCGCCGCGCAGCGTCCGCCGCGGCGGCAGGTCGCTCAGGTCCGGCGGGTCGGGCCACGCCTCCGGCCCCAGGTGCGCGACGGTCTCGTCCTCGTCGACCTGCTCGCGCGGGAGCAGCTTGCCCCAGGCCGCTTGCTTGGTGCCGAACTCGCGCAGCCGCAGCTCGCGCTCGTCGTCGAAGCCGTCGGCGCCGCCCACCAGCCGGATCACGATCCGGACGGTCCGGTCGCGGGGACCGGCGCGCTTCTCCCACAGCTGCAGCCGGCCGGCGCTCATCAGGTGGACGACCAGCGTCGCCGGCCCCTCCAGCGCTCCGCCCTCGACGTCGACCAGCAGCAGCTTGCCGCGCCGCCGGAGGCCGCCGACGACGCCGCCGGCGAGCGCGTCGAGCGGCGGCGCGAAGGTCCGCATCGTCGCCAGCCCCGGCGCGCGGGCGCTGTCGATCGTGGCCCCGCGGACCGCCGCGTCCAGCAGCCGGACGGTCGCCTCGATCTCGGGCAGCTCGGGCATGTCGCGAGTCTAGGCGCCGGCGATCCGCAGCAGGTCGCGTGGTCGCAGCAGCGCCTGCAGCTCGCCGCGGCTGCCCTCCAGCTCGACGATCGCCAGCCCGCCCTTGCGCATCCGGCAGCGAGCGCCGGTCAGGTCGTGGACCACCTGCGAGAGGTCGGGCTCGTGGCCGACCAGCATCACCCGCTGGCCGAGACCGGCGGCCAGCAGCGCCTCGTCGCGGTCGAGGCCGACGATCGCGCCGTGCTCGACCGGCTCCAGCCCCAGCTCCGCCCCGGCCAGCGCCGCGGTCCGCCAGGCTCGCACCTTGGGCGACGCCAGCACCAGGTCGGGGACCAGCTCCAGCCGTGCCAGCGCGCGGCCGGCGGCGGTCGCCTGGCGCTCGCCGCGGGCGACCAGGTCGCGTTCGGCGTCGGGCCGCACGCCGTGGTCCTCGGCCGTGCCGTGGCGCAGCAGCAGCAGCTCGCGGGGGGCGCTCATCGGCCCTCGGCCAGCGGTCGGGCGGGCCGTCGGCGGCCGCGCCAGCGCGGTCCGCGGACGGCGGCGAAGAGCCGGCCGACGGTGGCCAGCCAGAGCGACCAGAGCAGCGCCGCCAGCGCCCCGGCCACCACCACGCCGGCCCCGACCGCGCGGGCGGTCCGGGAGCGCGTCGGTCGTGCGTCGGTCACGGTCCCGAGTCTAGCCCCGCCCGTCGCCGGCCCCGACCGCCCGCCCGGCTGGCCGTCCAGCCAATCACCCGCCACCGGTCGCCGCGAGTCCCTAGCATCGGCCCATGAGCGTCAGCCCGTCGATCGTCGACACGCCCGAGGAGGCCGCCGCCCTGGAGCGTCCGCCGCTGCTCGTGCGCGAGCCGCTGGCGGCGCTGCTCGACGCCGCCGGGATCGGCAGCGGCCCGATCGAGGCCGATCCGATCGGCGACGGCCACAGCAACATCACCTACCTGGTCCGCCGTGGCGCGACCGAGGTGGTGCTGCGACGTCCGCCGCGGCCGCCGCTGCCGCCCAGCGCCCACGACGTGATCCGCGAGGCGCGGCTGCTGCGGGCGCTGGAGGACCAGCCGGTGCGGACCCCGCGGGTGCTGCTGATCCACGAGGACGAGACGACGATCGGCGGCCCCTTCTACGTGATGGAGCGGGTGGCCGGGGACGTGATCTCGACCACGCTGCCCGAGCGGTTCGTCCCCGAGGCCACCCACGGGCCGCTGATCGACGAGCTGGTCGACGCGCTGGTCGAGCTGCACGCGGTCGACTGGCGGGCCGCCGGCCTCGACTGGTTCGGCAAGGGCGACGACCGCTACCTGGAGCGGCAGCTGCGGCGGTTCGGCGGGCTCTGGGAGCTGAACGCCACCCGCGAGCTGCCGGAGGTGGTCGAGACCGCCGCCTGGCTGGCCGAGCACCGCCCCGACCAGCGCGAGTCGACGCTGGTCCACGGCGACTACCGGCTCGGCAACGTGATGTTCGGGCCCGGCGGCACCCGCCTGAACGCGATCTTCGACTGGGAGCTGTCGACGATCGGCGATCCGCTGGCCGACGTCGGCTACCTGACCGCGACCTACAACGAGGGCGGCGGCGCCTCCGGCCCGATGGCCGCGCTGACGCCGATCACCGCCGAGCCCGGCTTCCCCAAGCGGGCCGACATCCTCGCCCGCTACGCCGACGCCTCCGGCCGCGACCTCGGCGCGATCGGCTGGTACCAGGCGCTGGCGATCTGGAAGTCGGCCGTCTTCCTGGAGGGCTCGTACAAGCGCCACCGGGCCGGCTCGACCGACGACCCGTTCTTCGCCGCGCTCGAGGAGGGCGTGCCGCTGCTGGCCCGCCACGCGCTCGAGCTGGCCCACGGGTCGGCCGCGTGAGCGCCGCGCCCGACCCCGCGGCGCCGCCGGTCCGTGGCCTGCTGATCGACTACGGCGGCGTCCTCACCAGCAACGTCTTCGCCGCCTTCCGGGCCTTCTCCGCCGCCGAGGGCCTCGACGCCGACGCGGTCACCGACCGCTTCCGCCACGACCGCGCCGCCCGCGACCTGCTGAAGGGGCTGGAGCAGGGCGACCTCGGCGACGAGGCGTTCGGCCGCCGCTTCGCCGCCCTGCTCGGGCTGGAGACCGCCCGCGCCGACGGGCTGGTGGCGCGGCTGTTCTCCGCCCTGCGCCCGGACGAGGCGATGGTCGCCGCGGTCCGGCGGGCCCACGACGCGGGGCTGCGGACCGGGCTGATCTCGAACTCGTGGGGCGACGGGCTGCGCTACGACGAGACGCTGCTGACCGAGGCCTTCGACGCCGTCGTGCTCAGCCACGAGGAGCGGATCCGCAAGCCCGACCCTGAGATCTTCCGGATCGGCCTGCGGCGGCTGGGGGTCGAGCCGCGGGCCTGCGTCTTCGTCGACGACCTGCCCTTCAACCTGCCGCCGGCCGAGGCGCTGGGGATGCGGACGCTGCTCCACCGCAGCGCCGACGAGACGATCCCGCAGCTGGAGGCGCTGCTCGGGATCGGGCTCGCCTGACCGCCGTCCGACCGCCCGCCGCTCAGTCGCCGTCGGGCCCGGGGCGGTAGGTGCCGAAGCTCCAGAGGTTGCCCTCGGGATCCCGCAGCGTGCACTCGCGGGAGCCGTAGTCGGTGTCCTCGGGGCCGCGGAGGACGGTCGCGCCGGCGGCCTGCGCGCGGGCGGCGAGGGCGTCGACGTCGTCGATCGCGACGTAGACCCGGCCCTCCCCCGCGTGGCCGCTCCAGGTCGGGCCGTCCTTGACCGTCGAGACCATCACCACCGCCCCGGCCAGCACCAGCTCGCCGTGGGCGACGCTGCCGTCCTCGCCCGGGGTCACGAACAGCCGCTCGCAGCCGTAGGCCTCGACCAGCCAGTCGATCGCGGCCGCGGCGTCGCGGTAGTGGAAGGTCGGGTAGAGCACCTGGGTCGTCGGCATCGGAACTCCTCGCGGTCGGGCCGGACCGGGCGCCGGCCATGCCCACCACCGTAGGCCGTGCGCCGACCGCCGTCTTGGACGAACCGGCAGCGCGGCGGTAGCGTGGCCGCCGATGACCACCGCCGTCGCGACCCCGGCCCCGCTCGACGCCGCCGCCGACCTGCTGCGGAGCGCGCTCGACGACGACGCGATCAGCGCCAGCGCCGCGGTCCGGTCGTCGGTCGCGGTCGCGGGCAGCGCCGGCGTCCTCGGCTCGACCGCGGTCGCGGGCAGCGCCGGCGTGCTGGGATCAGCGGCCGTCGCCGGCAGCGCGCTGGTGGCGGGCTCGACGACGGTCGCGGGCAGCGCCGCGATTGCCGGCTCGGCGCTGGTCGCCGGCAGCAGCGCGGTCGCCGCCTCGGTCGGCGTGGTCGGCTCGGCCGCGGTCCTGCTCAGCGCCTGGTGCGCCGGCTCGACCGGGCTGCTGCTCTGCCTCGGCTGCCGCGACTGCAGCCGCTGCCTGGGCTGCGTCAACTGCCGCGACTGCAGCGGTTGCGTGGGCTGCGTCGACTGCGAGGGCTGCGTCGGGCTGCGGAACGCCGTCGGCGTCCGCGGGGTCCGGGCCGACGACTGAGCGCCGGCCCGGAGCGCCGAGCGATCAGTCGCGGGTGCCGCGACCGTAGAAGAACTTCACGATCCGCCCGACCAGCTTGTAGTTGCGGCCGGTGTACGGGTACTCGTGCGGGTCCTTCTTGAGGTTGAAGCGCGAGATCACGATCGACTGCGTCTTCGTGTACTTGCGGATCCCGCCGGCGCCGTGGCGCGAGCCGATGCCCGACGTCTTCCAGCCGCCCATCGGCAGCTCCAGCGCCGTGTAGCCCATCAGCGCGTCGTTGACGTGGACCATCCCCGCCTCGAGCCGGCGCGCGACCTGCTCGCCCTTCTCCAGGTCCTTGGTGAAGACCGTCGCCATCAGGCCGTAGGGCGAGTCGTTGGCCTTCTCGATCGCCTCCTCGACGTCGGCGACCTTCATGATCGGCAGCGTCGGACCGAAGGTCTCCTCGGTCATCGCCTCCATCGTGTGGTCGACGCCGGTCAGCACCGTCGGCGGGTAGAAGAGGCCCTTTGCGTTCGGGTCGGGGTTGCCGCCGACCGGCACCTGGGCGCCCTTCGCGCGGGCGTCGTCGACGTGGGTCCGGACCGTCTCCAGCTGCGGCGGGAAGGTCAGCGAGCCGACCTCGATCGAGCCGGGGCCGTTGGGCACGCCCTGGCGCAGCGCCTTCGCCTTCTCGACCACCTTGGCCACGAACTCGTCGTAGATCGGCGCCTCGACGTAGACCCGCTCGACCGAGACGCAGGTCTGGCCGCCGTTGAACATCGCGTAGAAGACCGCGTGGTTGGCCGCGCGCTCGACGTCGGCGTCGGCGAGGACGACGAACGGGTCCTTGCCGCCCAGCTCCAGCGAGCAGGGGATCAGCCGCTCGGCGGCGGTCTTGGCCACCAGCTTGCCGGTCCGGGTCGAGCCGGTGAACATGATCATGTCGACCACGTCGATCAGCGCCGCGCCGGTCGCGCCGCGGCCGGTGATCGTCTGGAAGACGCCCTCCGGCATGCCGCACTCGCGCAGCGCCCGCTCCATCATGATCGAGGTCAGCGGCGTCTCCTCGGAGGGCTTGAGGATCACGCTGTTGCCGGCGGCGAGGGCCGGGATCGCGTCGCCGACGCTGTTGGTGAAGGGGTAGTTCCAGGGGCCGATCACGCCGACCAGGCCGATCGGCGCGTGGCGGACGATCAGCTTCTTGCCCTTCAGCAGCGGCGCGACCGTCTTGACCTTCTCGTCGGCCAGGTACTTCTCGGCGTTGTCGGCCCAGAAGCCGAACGCGGCGGCGCCGTAGGACACCTCGGCGACCTGGGCGTCCTCCCAGGCCTTGCCGGTCTCGGACACGATCGTCCGGATGAACTCGTCCTTGTTGTCGACGATCCACTTCTGGGCCCGGCGCAGGACCCGCGCGCGGCCCGCGAAGCCGAGCGCCGCCCACGCCGGCTGCACCGCCCGGCCGCGCTCGGCGGCGCGGCGGACCTCGTCGGGACCGCTGTCGGGGACGTGCGCGATCACCTCGCCGGTGGCCGGGTTGACGACCGGGATGTCGGTCGTCGCGCCGCCTGTCGAAGCGCCGTTGCCGTTCGCGGCCGCGGCGTCCGCGACCGTCTCCTCCGTCGTGCTCACCGGTCGTCTCCCGTCAGTGGACCTGGGTGTGGCGCGAGCGTACTCGCGCCCCCTCCCAGCATACATGTGAAGATGACACCGGCGTCAGGTTTCGTGCGGTGTCCAGCGCACCGCACGACCCCGACGGCGACGAACCCTAGTCGCGGTTGCCGCGACCGTACAGCAGCTTCACGCCGCGGCCCAGCAGCCGGAAGATGCGGCCGTTGTACGGGTAGGTGTGCGGGTCCTTGTGGAGGTGGAAGCGCGAGACGACCAGGGTCTGGGTCGCGCAGTACTTCTTGATCCCGGCCGCGCCGTGGCGGGCGCCGAGGCCGGAGTCCTTCCAGCCGCCCATCGGGGCCTCGAGCGCGGCGTAGCCGACCAGGGCCTCGTTGACGTGGACCGTGCCGGCCTGGATCCGGCGCGCGACCTGCTCGCCCTTGGCGATGTCGCGGGTGAAGACCGACGCCATCAGCCCGTAGGGCGAGTCGTTGGCCAGCCGGATCGCCTCCTCGACGTCGGCGACCTTCATGATCGGCAGCGTCGGACCGAAGGTCTCCTCGGTCATGCACTCCATCGAGTGGTCGACGTCGGTCATCACCGTCGGCGGGTACCACCAGCCCTTGCGGCTGGGGTCGAAGTCGCCGCCGGCGACGATCTTCGCGCCCTTCTTGCGGGCGTCCTCGACGTGCTCGCGGACCGTGTCGACCTGGCTGGCGATCGTCAGCGCGCCGACGTCGGTGGCGCCGGGGCCGGTCGGCTGGTCGTTGCGCAGCGCGCGGGCCTTCTCCGTCACCTTGGCCACGAACTCGTCGTAGACCGGGGCCTCGACGTAGACCCGCTCGACCGAGACGCAGGTCTGGCCGCCGTTGAACATGCCGTAGTAGAGGGCGTGGTTGGCGGCCCGCTCCAGGTCGGCGTCGGCGAGCACGATGAACGGGTCCTTGCCGCCCAGCTCCAGCGAGCAGGGGATCAGCCGCTCGCCGGCGCGGCGGCCGATCTGGCGGCCGACCTCGGTCGAGCCGGTGAACATGATCATGTCGACGACGTCGAGGATCGCCTCGCCGAGCACCGAGCCGCGGCCGGTGAGGACCTGCATCACGCCGTCCGGCAGCCCCGACTCACGCAGCCCGCGGGCCAGCAGCAGCGAGGTCAGCGGGGTCTTCTCGGCCGGCTTCAGCAGCACGCTGTTGCCCGCCATCAGCGCCGGGATGCAGTCGCCGAAGCCGTTGGTGAAGGGGTAGTTCCAGGGCGCGATCACGCCGACCAGGCCGAGCGGGGCGTGGCGGACCACGACCTTCTTGCCCTTCAGCATCGGCGACGAGGTGCGGACCTTCTCGTCGGCCAGCAGCTTCTCGGCGTTGTCGGCCCAGTAGCCGAAGGCCGAGGCGGCGTAGAAGATCTCCGCGATGAAAGCGTCCTCCCAGGCCTTGCCGGTCTCGGAGACGATCGTGCGGACGATCTCGTCGGAGTTGTCGGTCACCCACTTCTGGGCCCGGCGCATCACGCGGGCGCGGCCCTCGAAGCCGAGCGCCTCCCAGGCGGGCTGGACGGCGCGACCGCGGACGGCCGCCTCCGCCGCCGCCTCGGGACCGAGGTCGTCGACCCAGGCGACGGTCTCGCCGGTCGCGGGATCGATGACGGCCTTCTGGCCGGCGTGCTCGTCGGAGGTGGCGCTCGGCGCCTGCTGCTGCGTGCTCATGCTGCCCCTTCGGGTGGTTGCTCCCCCGTAGGCAGCCTAGCGCGGCCCTACGCTTGCGTAGCGCAAGGGTGACGGCGGCGTCAGGTTTCGGGGGCGCAGCCGCGGCGCGCCCCCGAACCGCCGGCTCAGCCTGGATCCACCGGTGGTCGGTTGAGCCTCGGCGTGGAGGACCAAGACGGTGGCCGGGCCACAGGTGATGACGGTCGGTGACCATCAGATCCTGTGGCGTGGACACCGTCGCCGGTCATCCGCGGCGAGGCGACCCGAGAATCGGTGGATCCAGGCTCAGTCCTGGACCGCGATCGAGCGGATCTCGATCGGGGTGACCGGGCGGTCCTGCGGGCCGGTCGGGGTGGTGCCGATCCGCTGCACGACGTCCTCGCCGCCGACGACGCGGCCGAAGTTGGTGTGCTTGCCGTCGAGCCACGGGGTGGCCTCGGTGGTGACGATGAAGAACTGCGAGCCGTTGGTGTTCGGCCCCGCGTTGGCCATCGCCAGCGTGCCGCGGACGATCTTGTGGTCGTTGATCTCGTCCTCGAACTCGTAGCCCGGGCCGCCGGTGCCGGTGCCGTTCGGGCACCCGCCCTGGATCATGAAGTCGGCGATCACCCGGTGGAAGATCAGGCCGTCGTAGAAGCCCTCGCGCGCCAGCTTCTTGAAGTTCTCGACCGTCTTCGGCGCGTCGGCGTCGAAGAGCTCGAAGACGACGTCGCCCTCGCTGGTGGTCATGGTGGCCGTGCTCACGGCGTCTCCCTGGTTCGGATCACGGATGGAAGGCCGACCATAACGGCCCGCCCCGGCGGACGGCCCGGCGGCGATCAGCGGTAGGCGTAGATCTCGTTGATCCGCGCGGCGGCCGGGGTGCCCGGCACGTCGGTGAACCAGACCAGCACGTGCTTGTACTTGCGGTTGCGGCCGCCGACCTCGCGCAGGGTCAGCCGCTTGCCGCCGCTGGCGCCCTTCAGCGTCGTCTCGCCGGCGAGCGTGTCCCAGCCCAGGTCGAGCGCGTCCGGCGGCAGGCTGGTCTTCGTGGTCCCCAGGACCTTGACCACCAGGCCGTCGGTCGGCGTGTAGATCCGCAGCGACTTGAGCGCGGTCGCCTGGTCGAAGTCGAGCACGTAGCCGAAGCCGCCGCTCTGGCCCTCGGTCAGGGTGACGCTCCAGGCCTTGGCGCGGTTGTCGTCGATCGCCTGCGACTCCTCGCCGCGGTCCGCAACCACGCCGTCGGGGTCGTAGAGCGAGCCCTGCCCGCGGGCGAAGGTCACCCGGCTCGGCGTCGACGGCTGCTCGTTGGTGGTCGTGTTGCCACCGCCGGTGCTCGTCTGGGTGGTGGTCGTCGTGTTGGTGGTCGTGTCGCCGCCGCCGTTGCCGGTGTCGGTGTCGTCGCCGCCGGTGTCGGTGGTGTCGACCTTCGACGTGTCGTCGGTGCTGGGCGTGGTCGGCGTGGTCACCGACGGCAGCGCCGTCGACGAGGTGGTGCCGGGATCGGTGACCGACGGCGGTGCCTGCGCGACCGGCGCGCCGGACGGCGGCGTCGGCGTGTTGGCCGTCTTGCGCGCGTCGCCGCGGAGCGCGGCGTAGGAGGCGGCCGCGGCGCCGCCGGCCAGCAGCACGCCGAGCACGACCGCGGTCGCCGCGGCCCGCAGGCCGGGCAGCCGCTGCGACATCTCGGTCAGCCGGACGCCGCAGTTCAGGCACCACTCCTGGTCGACGCCGCAGACGGCGCCGCAGCGCTCGCAGGCGCGGACCGCCCCACCCTCGGGCGCGGTCGGATCGGCCTGCGCCGCCGCGACCGTCGCCTCGGGCGTGGCCGAGGAGGACCCGTGGTCACCGGAAGTGCTCACCCCCGGGATGCTAGCGAGGCTTCCGGGCCGCGTGCGGCAGACGGCAGCGGTCGCCCGCCGCGGCCGCGGCGGCCGCGAGGCGCTCGCCGCTCAGGCGCCGCGCAGCAGCTCGGCGCCGAGCGTCAGCGCGCCGGCCCGGTGGCCGTCGATCGCGTCGACCGCGTCCTCGACGCTCGCCGCCGGCAGCGTGGCCAGCGCGAACTGCTCGTGGACGCGGACCTCGCGGATCGCCTCGCCGTCGAGCCCGGTCGCCTCGGCGATCGCCTCGACCACGTCGCGGATCTGGAGCCCGTCGCCGGCGCCCGGGACCAGCACGATCCGGGTGCCCGGCTCGTCGGCCGGGTGGTTCAGCTGCGGCTTGCGGCCGCGACGGCGCTCGCGCACGCGCTTCGGGCCGTCGCCGTTGGCCTCCGCCTCGACCTCGTTGCCGGCCGCGGCGTCGGCCCGGCGGGCGGCGGCCGCCGGCGTCGTCGCCCCCTTCGACCAGGGGGTGATCTCCATCCCGATGTGCTCCTCGATCGCCTCGCGCTCGCGCTGCTGCTTCGGCTCGACGAAGGTGATCGCGCGGCCGGAGGCGCCGGCCCGGCCGGTGCGGCCGATCCGGTGGACGTAGGTGTCGGGGGAACGCGGGACGTCGTAGTTGACGACGTGGGTGACGGTCGAGATGTCGAGGCCGCGGGCGGCGACGTCGGTCGCCACCAGCAGCGGCACCCGGCCGCCCTTGAAGGCCAGCATCACGCCGTCGCGCTGGCCCTGCGAGAGGTCGCCGTGGAGCGCGCGGACGTTGTTGCCGCGGTCCTTCAGCAGCCGGAAGAGGCGGTCGGTGCCGATCTTCGTGCGGCAGAAGACGATCGCCTGGCGCGGCCGCTCGGCCTCGATCACCTCGGCCAGCTTGGCCGGCTTGTCCTTGGTCGCGACCTCGACCCGGAACTGCTCGACCGTGTCGACGGTCAGCGTGTCGGCCTTGACCTTCACGTGGACCGGGTCGTAGAGGAAGGTGTCGGCGAGCTTGCGGATCGGCGGCGCCATCGTCGCCGAGAAGAGCGCGGTCTGGCGGCCGTTTGGCGTCCGCCGGAGGATCTTCTCGACGTCCTCCAGGAACCCGAGGTCGAGCATCTCGTCGGCCTCGTCGAGGACCACGAAGCGGCACGAGGCGAGCTGCAGCGCGCCGCGATCGATCAGGTCGAGGACCCGGCCGACGGTGCCGACGACGACGTGGGCCTCCTTGCGCAGGCGCGAGATCTGGTCGCGGATCGGCGCGCCGCCGAAGGTCGCCACCACCTCGACGCCCTTGCGGGCCCCGAACGAGCGGATCGCCTGGGTGACCTGGATGCACAGCTCGCGGGTCGGGGTCAGGACCAGCGCCTGGGTCTCGGAGTTCGCCGGGTCGACGTACTCGATGATCGGGATCCCGAAGGCGGCGGTCTTGCCGGAGCCGGTCTGGGCCTGGCCGATCACGTCCCGGCCCTCGAGCATCGGCGGGATGCCCTGCTCCTGGATCGGGCTCGGCCGCTCGTAGCCGATGTCGCGCAGCGCCTCGAGGACGGGCTCGGACAGACGGAGGTCGGCGAACGCGGTCATCGCCGGTGATGCTAGAGCGTACGTCGAGCGACGGCCGCGCCGTACCCGCGCGCGAGAGCGAACGGCCGGCCCCGGCGCCGCCCGCGCCCGCTCGTGAGGACGCGATGAGCATCGCTGGCGTCGCCGCGCCGGCCCGACCTAGGGTGAGGGCATGGCTTCCCCCCGCCTCCCCCTCTCCGCGCGCCGCCGGATGCTGCTCGCCACGGCCGGCGCGACCCTGCTCGCGACCGCCGCCGCCGCTCCCGCGGGCGCGGCCAGCCTGCCCGGGGTCGCCGGTCCGCCCGCCTTCACGCTGACCCCGCAGGGCGGCAAGACCGGCATCCTCCGCGACCTCGGAAAGCGCCTGCCGCGGGCCTCCGTCGGCGCCGTGCTCGCCAGCGCCAACCGCGCCACCGGCCCGGTCGGCGGCGCGCTCTCGCCGCGGCCGGCCGGCTTCCAGAACGGCTTCCGCTTCAACCGCGGCGACGACGGCACCAGCAAGTGGTTCCCGCAGGGGATCTCCGGCACCGGCGACGCGACGCCGAGCGGCCTGGTCGACGGCCGCCGCGCGCTGCTGGTCAGCTGGTACGCCCGCAACCCGGTGACCAAGAGCGGCACCGTCGCCCCCGGCGTCCGCGTCACCTTCGCGACCGCCGAGAAGCTGGCCGCGTCCCGCTACCGCCACGTGCTGCTGGTGGTGCCGAAGCGGGTCGGCGGCCGCGCCTCGTTCACCTGGACCCCGAGCCACGCCGGCGGCATCGCCTGGGTCGGCAACCGGCTCTACGTGGCCGAGACCAACGGTGGCCTGAGCGTCTACGGCACCCGCCGGATCTGGCGCGTGAAGACCGGCGACAAGGCGCGGATCGGCTGCGACGCCGGCGCCTGCCAGGCCGCCGACTACCAGTACGTGATGCCGAAGGTCGCCGCCTACCGCAACAACACCAGCGGGCTGCGGTTCTCGTCGGTGGCCTACGACCGCGCCAGCAACAACCTCGTCACCGGCGAGTACCGCAAGGCCGACGAGGGCAACGCGCGGATCGTCCGCTGGCCGCTGAACGCCAACGGCACGCTGCAGGCGATCGGGCCGAAGGGCAAGCGGCTGGTCCGGGCCAGCGGCGTCTGGGTCGCCCAGGGCGTGCCGAAGATCCAGGGCGTGCTCACGATCGGCACCACCGCCTACCTGTCGACCAGCGGCGACGGCCACGGGCTCTACGTCGGCCCGCTCGGCGGCGCGCTGGCCAAGCGGACCTGGCCGACCGGCGCCGAGGACCTGACCTACGCGCCCGCCAGCGGCCGGATCTACTCGCTGACCGAGCCCGAGGGCCGACGCGCGGTCTTCGGGGTCAGCCGCTAGGCCGGCGGCTCAAGCGTCGGGGTCGACGTCGAGCACGAGCTTGCCGGTCGTCCGCCGCTCGACCAGCGCGCGGTGCGCCTCGTGCGCCTCGGCGAGCGGCCAGCGGCCGCCGACGACCACCCGCACCTCGCCCCGCGCGGCGCGGGCGAAGAGGTCCCGCAGCGGCGCCACGAAGCGCCGCTCCGGGTCCTCCAGGCAGTGGAAGAGCCAGAAGCCGATCACCGACCGCGAGTGCTTCAGCAGATGGCCGGTGCGGATCTCGTTCTGCTGCTTGGTCGAGATCCCGCAGACCACGATCCGCCCGAAGGGACCGAGCGCCCGCAGCGAGCCGTCGAAGATCGCCCCGCCGGCCATGTCGACCACGACGTCGACCGGCCGGCCGCCGTTGGCCTCGACCAGCCGCTCGGTCAGCCCCTCCGGCTGCGGGTCGACGGCGACGTCGGCCCCCAGCTCCAGCGTCAGCGCCCGCTTCTCGGCGCTCGACGCGGTCGCGATCACGCGCCCGGCGCCCATCGGCTTGGCCAGCTGGACGGTCAGCGAGCCGGTGCCGCCGGCGGCGCTGTGGACGACGACCGTCTCGCCGCCCTCGAGCCGCCCGCAGGTCCGGTGCAGGTGCCAGGCGGTCAGGCCCTGGACCAGCAGCCCCAGCGCCTGGTCGTCGTCGAGCCCCTCGGGCACCGGCACGCAGAGCCCGGCCGGGACCACGACCTCCTCGGCGTAGGCGCCGCCGCCCCCGGTCAGGGCGACCACCCGCTCGCCCGTGTCCTCGCGGATCCCGATCACCTCCTGGCCCGGGATCAGCGGCAGGTGCGAGCGCTGGACGTACTTGTTCTCCCGCGCATGGGTGTCGGCGAAGTTGATCCCGACCGCGCGGACCCGGATCCGGACCTGGCCGGGACCGGGGATCGGGCGGGGAACGTGCTCGAACCGCAGCACCTCCGGTCCCCCGAACTCGTGCTGACGGACGGCGCGGATCGTGTCGGCCACGCGGGGACCGTATCGCGGCCCGCGATACGGTCCTGCCGTGGCCGCCGACGCCCCGATCCGCTCCCCCGACCTGGTCGAGCTGCGCGCGCTCGTGACGGCCGCCCGCCACGGCTCGATCGGCGCCGCCGCCCGCGAGCTGGGCGTCTCGCAGCCCGCGCTCAGCAAGCGGCTGCGGCAGCTGGAGGACGTGGTCGGGCTGCGGCTGCTGGACCGCTCGCCGCGCGGCGTGACCGCGACCGAGGCCGGCCGCCGGCTGCTGCTGTCCGCCCAGCGGGTGCTCGACGAGCTGGGCGACCTCGACCGGACGGTGCTGGAGCTGCGCGGCCGCCCGCGGCCGCTGCGGCTGGCTGCCAGCCCGGTCGTCGCCGAGTCGCTGCTGCCCTCGATCCTGACCGCCTTCCACCGCCAGCCGGGCCGCGAGCCGGTCGAGCTGATCGTCGGCAACTCCGACCTCGTGCGCGAGCTGGTGGCGTCGGGCCGGGCCGACGTCGGGATCGCCGGATCGGGCCCCGGCGGCGACGCCGGCCGGCCGGTGCTGGCCGAGGACGAGCTGGTGGTCGCCGTCCCCGCCGGCCACGCCTGGCTGACGCTCGACGCGGTCCCGCTGTCCGCGCTGGTGGCGACGCCGCTGGTGCTGCGCGACCCGGGCGCCAACCAGCGGCAGGTGCTCGACGCGCTGCTCGCCGCCCGCGGGCTGGAGCTGGCCCCGCCGCGGGTCGAGGTCGGCTCGACCCCCGCCGCGCTCGCCGCCAGCGCCGAGACCGGGGTCCCGGCGCTGCTCTCGCGGCTGTCGGTGCCGCCGGGATCGACGGTCGCGCTGCGGCCGATCGACGGCCCCCGCCTGGCGCGGCGGTTCGTCGTCCTGGTCTCGCCGGCGCGGGCCACGTCGGCCGCCGTCGAGCGGCTGGTGGCGGCCCTCCGCTCGCCGATCGAGCCATAACGCGGAGCTATGGGCTGAGGCGCGTTCCCGCTCTACCGGAGCGCGAACGGCGGGCGTAGCGTGGTGGACGTCGGTTCCCTCCCGACACCGCCACAGGCCGGGGCACCTCCTCCTCCCTCTCCTCCGCTCCGGCCCGCGGCGCTCTCTCCCAACGTCGCCCGCTCGGGGACCAGCGTCCTCGAGCGGTGACGTGGTTCCCCGACGACGGCCTTCCGCATGGAGCTCCTCGACCTCGCCCGCTGGCAGTTCGCCTTCACCACGCTGTTCCACTTCATCTTCGTCCCGCTGACGATCGGGCTGTCGGGCTACGTCGCGCTGATGCAGACCCGCTGGGTCCGCACCGGCGACGAGGTCTACCTGCGGATGACGAAGTTCTGGGGCAAGCTGCTGCTCGTCAACTTCGCGATCGGGATCGCGACCGGCATCGTCCAGGAGTTCCAGTTCGGGATGGCCTGGAGCGCCTACAGCCGCTACGTCGGCGACGTCTTCGGCGCGCCGCTGGCGATGGAGGGGCTGGTCGCCTTCTTCCTCGAGTCGACCTTCCTCGGGCTCTGGATCTTCGGCTGGACCCACCTGCCCAAGAAGCTCCACCTGGCCTCGATCTGGCTGGTCTTCATCGGGACCAACTTCTCGGCCTACTTCATCCTCGCCGCCAACGCCTGGATGCAGCACCCGGTCGGCTACCGGATCGATCCCGAGAGCGGCAACGCCGTCCTGACCTCGATCTGGGCGCTGCTGACCAACTCGACGGCGATCTTCGCCTACTTCCACACGATCCCCGCCGCGCTGACGACGGCCGCGGCGCTGATCACCGGGATCTCGATCTGGCAGCTCGGCAAGCGGCGCGAGGTCGAGTTCTACCGCCGCTCCGCCCGCTGGGGCCTGCGCGGGCTGCTCGTGTTCGCGATCAGCACCGTGCTCGTCGGCCACTTCTTCGGCCAGCTGATGGGCGAGCAGCAGCCGATGAAGATGGCCTCCGCCGAGGCGCTCTACGAGAGCCAGTCCGGCGCCCCGCTGTCGCTGATGGCGATCGGGCCGTTCGAGAAGAAGCCGAAGCGGCTGAGCTTCCGGATCGAGATCCCGAAGCTCTACTCGTTCATGGACACCAACTCGTTCAACGGGCGGGTCGAGGGGATCGACGACCTCCAGCGCAAGGACGCCGCCAAGTACGCCCAGTACGAGCGCGACCACGGCCGCGACCCGGCCAAGGCCGAGTACTACCCGATCATCGGCCTCACCTACTGGACCTTCCGGATCATGGTCGGCGTCGGGATCTTCCTGGCCCTGCTGGCCGCCGCCGGGCTGATCCTGGAGCGCCGCTGGCGCCACGGCCTGGCCGGGCTGGCCACCACCCGCGCCTTCCGCTGGGCGGCGATCGGCGGGCTCTTCGCCGGCTTCCTCGCCCACGCCGCCGGCTGGATCTTCACCGAGCAGGGCCGCCAGCCGTGGGTGGTGACCGGGCTGCTGAAGACCGAGGACGCGGTCTCGCAGCTCGGGCCCTCGACGGTGGCGATCTCGCTCGGCGTCTTCATCGTCCTCTACTGCGTGATCGGCGCGATCGAGTTCTGGCTCTTCCGCCGGCTCGCCGACGCCGGCCCCGAGCCGCTGGAGCCCGACGGCGGCACTGGCGACCCGTCCTCCGCCCCCTCCCTCGCCTACTGATCGCCATGGACCTCCCCACCGTCTGGTTCCTCCTGATCGCGCTCCTCTGGACCGGCTACCTGGTGCTCGAGGGCTTCGACTTCGGCGTCGGGATGCTGCTGCCGTTCGTCGCCCGCGACGCCGACGACCGGCGGCTGGCGATCCGCACCTTCGGCCCCGTCTGGGACGCCAACGAGGTCTGGCTGATCGTCGCCGGCGGGGCGATGTTCGCCGCCTTCCCCGACTGGTACGCCTCGATGTTCAGCGCCATGTACCTGCCGCTGCTGCTGTTGCTGGTGGCGCTGATCGTGCGGGTGTTGGCGATCGAGTACCGGGTCAAGCACCAGGACGACCGCTGGACGCGGGCCTGGGACCGGGCGCTGGTGGTCTGCTCGTTCGTCGCCCCGGCGGCGGTCGCGCTGGCGCTGGCGAACGTCGTCCGCGGGATCCCGCTCAACGGCGACCACGACTTCACCGGCGATCTGCTCGACCTGCTGAACCCCTACGCGCTGCTGGCCGCGGCGGCGGTGCTGGCGCTGTTCGCGCTCCACGGCGCCTGCTTCCTGGCGCTGCGCTGCGACGGACCGGTGCGGCTGCGGGCCCGGCGGGTCGCGCTGGTGGCCTGGCCGCTGGCGGTCGTGCTCGGCGGCGGCTTCGGGCTCTGGTCGCTGCTCGACGCGTCGCCCGACGGCTCGGTGTCGCCGGTCGCGGTCGTCGGGCTGGTGGTGGCCGCGGGCGCGCTGGTCGGCGCCGGGCTGGCGATCCGGCGCGGCCGCGAGGGAGGGGCGTTCGCGCTGACCGCCGCCGCCGTGATCGGCGTCGCGGTGCTGCTCTTCGCGCAGCTGTGGCCGAACGTGCTGCCCTCGACCGGCGACCCGGCGGGGACGCTGACGATCGCCGACGCCGCCTCGACCCCCTACACGCTGAAGGTGATGACGATCGTCGGCGCGGTGATGACGCCGATCGTCCTCCTGTACCAGGGCTGGACGTACTGGATCTTCCGCCACCGGGTGCTGCCGGACGGCTTCGAGCAGGCGCAGAACCCGCTCCAGGCGCTGGCCGAGCGGCGCGCCGCGGAGAGCTGAGCGGTGCGCCCGCCCGGTCGCGAGCTGCTGGACGCCGTCCCCGGGCTGCGCGGGCAGCTGCGGCGGACGGTCGCGCTCGGGATCGGCGAGGCGGCGGCGACGGTCGCCCAGGGGCTGCTGCTGGCCCACCTGATCGCGATCGGCGTCGACCAGCGCGGCAGCGCGATCGGGCCGGCGCTGGCCGGACTGGTCGCCGCGGTGCTGCTGCGGGCGGCGCTGCAGGCCTGGGCGGAGACGTCGGGGCGAGCGACGGGCCGGCGGGCGGTGGCGATCCTCCGCGAGCGGGCCGTCGGGCGGGCGCTGGCGCGGGCCGCGCGGACCGCCGACGAGCGGCCCGGGGCGGTCGCCGCGGCCTGGGTCCACGGCGCCGACGCGGTCGCCGCCTACGCCGGCCGCTACCTGCCGGCGTCGGTGGTCGCCGCCGTCACGCCGCTGATCGTGCTGGTGGCGGTCGCGGCGGTCGACCCGCTGAGCGCCGGGCTGCTGGCCGTCGCCGCGCCGCTGGTGGTCGTCTTCCTGATCCTCGTCGGCCACCGCGCCCAGGCCGCCGCCGACCGCCGCCACGCCGCGCTGGCGCTGCTCGGCGGCCACCTGCTCGACGTGTTGCGGGGGTTGCCGGTGCTCCAGGCCCACGACCGCGACCGGGCCCAGGCGGCCCAGGTTCGGCGGGCCGGCGAGCACTACCGCGAGGGGACGATGGCGACCCTCCGCGAGGCGTTCCTCTCGGGGCTGGTGCTGGAGTTCATGGCGATGCTGGGGACCGCGCTGGTGGCGGTCGCCTGCGGGATCCGGCTGGCCGAGGGGATGATGGACTTCGGTCCCGCGATCGCGGCGCTGGTGCTGGCGCCCGAGGTCTTCCTGCCGCTGCGGCGGCTGGGGTCCGAGTACCACGCGGCCGCCGACGCCGAGCCGCTGCTGCGGGAGCTGGCGACGGCGGCGGGCGACGAGGCGGGCCCGGCGGCCGCGACCGGCACCGAGCCGGCACCCGATCCGCGCCACGCCCCGATCGTGCTGGAGGCGGTCAGCGTCCGCCACGAGGACCGGCGGACGCCGGCCCTCGACCGGCTCGACGCGACCCTGATGCCCGGCGCGACGACGATCCTCCACGGGCCCTCCGGCTCGGGCAAGACCACGCTGCTGCGGGTGCTGCTGGGCCTGACCGCCGTCGACGCGGGCAGCGTCCGCTGCGGCGACGTCGACCTGGCCGCGGTCGACCCGGAGGCCTGGCGGCGGCGGATCGCGTGGATCCCCCAGCACCCGGTGCTGCTGCCGGCGTCGCTGGCCGACAACGTCCGCTTCGGCGGCGAGGCCGACGACGACGCGGTCCGGCAGGCGCTGGCCGCGGTCGGGCTCGACGGGCTCGAGACCGCGCTCGACGCCGGCCTGGCGACCGCGCTCGGCGACGGCGGCCAGCCGCTCTCGGCCGGCGAGCGGCGGCGGCTGGCGATCGCCCGCGCGCTGCTGCGCGACCCGGCGCTGGTGCTGGTCGACGAGCCGACGGCGAACCTCGACCAGCGCAGCGCCGAGCAGGTGGTCGACGCGCTGGCCGGGCTGCTGCGCGGACGGACCGCCGTGGTCGCCACCCACGACCCGCTGCCGTGGCGGCTGGGCGACCGGGCGCTGGCGCTGCGGGCGGGGACGGTCGCGACCGAGGACGCCGACCCGGTCGCCCCGGTCGCCGTCGCGGGGGCCGGGCGATGATCGCGCTGGCCGTCCGCGCCCTCCGGCTGACGAACCGGGACGAGCGCCGCGGGCTGCTGCTGGCGACCGTCGCCGGGGTCGTCGCGGCCGCCGCCGGGACCGCGCTGCTGGCCCTCTCCGGCTACCTGATCGCGCGCGCCTCGCAGGCCCCGCCGGTGCTCTCGCTGACGGTCGCGATCGTCGCCGTCCGCGGCTTCGGCGTGCTGCGCGCGATCGCCCGCTACGGCGAGCGGCTGAGCGGCCACGACGCGACGCTGCGGATCCTCGCGCGGCTGCGGGCGGCCGGCTTCGCCGCGATCGCCAGCGGCCGCAGCGACGGGCCGCTGCCGGCCGGGACCGCCGCCGGCGACCGGCTGGTGGCCGACGTCGACGGGGTCCAGGACGCCTACCTGCGGTCGCTGGCCCCGATCGCCGTCGCCGCGGTCGTCGGCCTGGCCGCGCTCGCCGCCGCCGCGCTGGTGCTGCCGGCGGCGGCCGCGGTGCTGGCCGGGGTGCTGCTGGCCGGGGCGGTGGCGCTGCCGGTGCTGGCGGCGCGGCTGGCCCGCGACGCCGCATCCTCCCGGGCCGGCGCCCGCGCGACGCTGGTGCAGGACGTGGCGACCGCGCTCGACGCCGCCCCCGAGCTGGTGGTGGCCGGGATCGCCGACGCGCAGCTGGGCCGGGTGCGGCGGAGCGGGGCCGCGCTGGCCGCGCTCGAGCGGCGGGCGGCGCGGGCCACGGCCCTGACCACGGCCGCGGCCGGGGCGGTCGGCGGGCTCGGCGCGGCGGCGGTGCTGCTGGTGGCGCTGCCGGCCGCCCGTGACGGCGCCGTCGACCCGGTGCTGGTGGGGATGCTGGCGCTGCTGGCGATGGGGGTCGGCGAGGCGATCGCCCCGCTGCCCGCGGCCGCCCGCGAGCTGCGCGCGACCGCCGACGCGGTCGCGCGGGTCGACGCGCTGCTCGCGGCGGCGCCCGCCGAGCCCGCGGAGGCGGAGCCGGCCCCGGCCGTGCCGCTGGCCGCGGGCGGCGTGCGACTGGAGCGCGTGAGCGTCCGCCGCGGCCCGCGGACGGTCCTGCGCGACCTGACGCTGGGGATCGGCGACGGTGAGCGGGTGGCGCTGACCGGACCCAGCGGCTGCGGCAAGAGCACGCTCGGCGAGCTGCTGACCGGGCTGCTGCCGGCCGTGGCGGCCTCCGGTCAGGTCACCGTCGGCGGGCGGGCCCTGGCCGCGATCGACCCCCACGTCCTCCGCCGCACGATCCTCCACGTCCCCCAGGATCCGTACCTGTTCGACGCCGACGTGCGGGCCAACCTGCTGCTGGCGCGGCCGGAGGCGAGCGACGGCGAGCTGCGCGCCGCGCTCGAGGCGGCCGGCGCCGGACCGTGGCTGGCCGGTCTGCGGGACGGGCTCGGGACCGCGGTCGGCGAGCACGGCGGCCGGCTCTCCGGCGGCGAGCGGCAGCGGCTGGGGATCGCCCGCGCGCTGCTGGCCGGGGCCGGCGGGGCGCGGCTGCTGGTGCTCGACGAGCCGGTCAGCCACCTGCCGCCCGAGGAGGGCGTGGCGCTGCTGCGGCGGCTGCTCGACGCCGTCCCGGGCCGCGGGGCGCTGCTGATCGCGCACCGCGACGCCGAGGCCGCCCTCTGCGAGCGGCGGATCGCGCTCGACGCCGCCGCCTAGGAGTCGGGGGCCGCGCTACCGTCCCGCGTCATGCGTCGCCGGCTCCCGCTGCTGCTGCTCGCCCTGCTCCTCGCGCTGGTGCCCGCGGTGCCGGCGGCCGCGCTCGACAAGGGCCTGCAGGACGACGCGATGCTGCACTCGCCCGACCCGAAGGTGCGCGAGGCGTTCTGGCGCGACGTGCGGGCGGCCGGCGTCCGCTCGGTGCGGACGCTGGTGCGCTGGGAGGGCGCCCACCGGCGGGTCGACCCGGCGGTGCTGGCGGTGCTGCGCCAGGCCGGGCAGGACGCGCGCCAGGCGGGGGCGCGGCTGATGGTCGGCGTCTACGCCCCTCTCGCGCGCCACCACCCCGTGAGCTGGCGGATGAGCGCCGGCGGCTACCGCCGCTACCGCGACTTCATGCGCTCGCTGGCGGCCGGCCTGCGCGAGGGCGAGGTCCCGCTGGCGGCGGTGATGACCTTCAACGAGCCGAACTTCCGCTCGATGTGGCCGCAGCGGCGGGCGAGCGACTGGGTGCGGCTGTCGAACCTGGGCTACGCGGCGCTCAAGCGCGAGCTGCCCGACGTGCCGGTGCTGGTCGGCGACACCTCCTCCCAGGCCAGCGCCGGCGGCGGCTCGACGATGCCGGGGGCGTTCCTGCGGCGGGCGCTGTGCGTCGACGCCGGCGGCCGCTCGCTGCGGCCGACGGCCAGCTGCCGGACGCGGCTGCGGGCCGACGGCTTCGCGATCCACGCCTACGACTTCCTGCGGCCCGACCCGCGGACCCCGGTCGCCGACCGCGACGAGTGGACGATCGGCAACCTGGCCGCGGTCGGCCGCCAGCTGCGTGCCCTAGCCCGCGCCGGCCGGATCACCCCGGCCGCCGCCCGCAACCTGCACGTGACCGAGTACGCGCTGCGGACCTCCGGCGCCCGCGACATCCCCCGCGCCGCCGCGGCCCGCTACCTGCGCTCGGCCTGGGCCGCCGCCCGCCGCGCCGGCGTCCGGACCTTCGTCTGGTACCAGCTGCGCGATCCCGCCGGCGACCACCGCTGGACCTCGGGCCTGCGCGGCACCCACGGCACCGCCCGCCCGGCCTGGGACGCCTTCCGCCGGCTGCGCTGAGGCCCGGTCAGGCGGCGACCGGCACCGCCCGCGAGGCCAGCCAGGCCTGGAAGTCGGCGATCGCCG
The DNA here is from genome assembly GCF_034096925.1 of Patulibacter defluvii. Taxonomy (NCBI): domain Bacteria; kingdom Bacillati; phylum Actinomycetota; class Thermoleophilia; order Solirubrobacterales; family Patulibacteraceae; genus Patulibacter; species Patulibacter defluvii. The sequence continues at coordinate 316,692 of NZ_JAWZSQ010000002.1, read as the reverse complement.
CGTGCAGGTCGGGCGTGTCGCCGTGCTCCAGCCACTCCAGCACCAGGCCCTGGAGGGCGGCCACGATCAGGACGGTCAGCGGGCCGGCTGCGGTCCGCAGCCGCAGGCCGCGGGCCTCGGCCGAGCGGCCGGCGTCGAGCACCAGGTCGCGCAGGCGGTCGTCGAGGAAGCCGGCCGAGGCCCGCAGCCGGCGGTCGGTGATCGCCTCCGCCCGCAGGCCGAGCCAGGCCACCAGCAGCGCGCGGTCGGTGGTCAGGCTGCGCCAGAGGCGGTCGAAGCCGACCTGCAGGGTCAGCTCCGGGTCGTCGATCCCCGCGGTCGCCGCCTGGACGCTCGCCACCAGCCGATCGCCGACCCGGGCCACCACCCGCTCGATCAGCTGCTCGCGGGTCTCGTGGTAGTAGAGGACCAGCCGCTTGTCGACCCCCGCCTCGCGGGCGACGCTGGCGATCGAGGTCGCGGCGAAGCCGTCGCGGGCCAGGCAGCGCAGGCACGCCTCGACGATCTGGTCCGCCTTCTCCGCCCGCCGGTCGCTGGCCGTGCGCTCCACCATCGGCTCAGCATAGGGCGAGCCTTTCACCGATCGGGGAAACATGTTGTACGGTCCCGGCATGACCCTGGCCGCCCCCCGCTCCTTCGCCCACCAGCGGGCGGGCCACTGCGGCTCGGGCGCGATCCGCGACCTGCTCGAGTTCCACGGCCTCGACCACGGCCACGGCCCGGTCAGCGAGGAGCTGGTCTTCGGTCTCTCGGGCGCGCTCGGCTTCCTCTACCTGGACGCGGTCCCGGCCCCGGCGCCGCCGGTCTACCTGGTCGGCCGCACCGCCGACCTCGAGCGCGACATCGCGCCCCAGCTCGGCGCGACGCTCGACATCCGCCGGACCGACGACCCGGCGCTCGGCTGGGCCTGGGTGCGGGACGAGGTCGACGCCGGCCGGCCGCCGATGATCTGGGCCGACATCGGCCACCTGGAGTACCTGCGGGTGCGGATGCACAACACCCGCCACGACATCGTCGTCGTCGACCACGACGAGGCGGCCGGGATCGCCTGGATCGCCGACAACGACCGCGACGAGCTGCAGCCCTGCTCGCTGGAGAGCCTGGCCCGCGCCCGCCGCTCGGACGCCTTCCCCGGGCCCGCCGAGCACACCACCTTCGTCTACGGCTGGCCGACCGCGCTGCCGCCGCTCGGACCCGCCGTCCGCGCCGCCGCCGCGATCGCCGTCGCCAACATGCGCGGCGCCGGGCCGCCGCTGGCCGGGTTGCCGGGCCGGACCGGGCTCGAGGGGATCGCCGCGCTGGCCGACGACTACGGCCGCTGGCCGCAGCGGTTCGGCGACCAGCTGCCGGAGGCGCTGCGGGCGCTGTGGGCGTTCATCGTCAAGGCTGGCACCGGCGGGGCGATGTTCCGCTCGCTCCAGGCCGGCTTCCTGGAGCAGGCCGGCGAGCAGCTGACCGACCCGACGGTCGCCGCCGCTAGCCGCCGCTACCGGCAGCTGGCCGAGGCCTGGGCCGCGCTCGCCGTCGCCGCCGAGGCCGACGACCACGCGGCCGGGGTCGATCCGCTCGCCGCCGTCGCCCGGCTCGAGGTCGAAGCCCTCGACGGCCTGGAGGCCTGCGCATGATCCGTCCCGACGGCTCGCTCGAGCACCACCCCCACTGCCTCGGCTGCGGCAGCGAGAACCCGGCCGGGATGGGCCTGCGGATCCGCGCCGAGGGCGACCGGATCCGGGGCGAGGTCCGCTTCGACCGCCGCCAGGAGGGCGCGCCCGGGATCGCCCACGGCGGGGCGGTCGCGACCGTCCTCGACGACGCCCTCGGCAGCGTGCTGATGCTGCTGCGGCGGCCGGCGGTGACGGCCAACCTGAACATCGACTACCGGGCCCCGGCCTTCCTCGACCGCGACCTGCGGCTGGAGGCCTGGAGCAGCGGCGTCGAGGGCCGCAAGATCCAGCTCCACGGCGTGCTGCGCGACGGCGAGACCACGATCGCCGAGGCCCGCGCGCTCTTCCTCGAGGTCGATCTGGAGCACTTCCGGCGCAGCGGCCAGCCGCTGCCGGACGCCTGGGAGGGGTGGCCGCAGGCGCCGGAGACCCCGATCGCCCCCTAGCGCGGGCGATCGGCGCGGGCCGGCCGGCGCCCCTCGCCGGTCCGCGGCTCGCTAGGGTCGCCGACCATGACCGTCACCGTCGTTGGGTCGATCGCGTTCGACGCCGTATCGACCCCCACCGACAGCCGCGACCGCATGCTCGGCGGCGCCGCCTTCCACTTCGCCCAGGCCGCCTCGTTCTTCACGGACGTCCGCGTCGTCGGCCCGGTCGGCGACGACTACTCCGACGACGACATGGCCGTGCTCGCCACCCGCGGGACGAACACCGACGATGTCGAGCGGGTCGCCGGGGGCAAGACCTTCTTCTGGAAGGGCCATTACCACGAGGACCTCAACACCCGCGACACGATCACCACCGAGCTGGGCGTCTTCGAGACGTTCGAGCCGAAGCTGTCGGCCGCCAGCGCCGACGCCGACGTGCTCTTCCTGGCCAACATCGTGCCGGCGATCCAGCGGGCGGTCCGGGCCCAGGCCTCGAAGGCCAAGTGGGTCGCGCTCGACTCGATGAACCTCTGGATCGACATCGCCCGCGACGACCTGGTGGCGGCGATCGGCGAGGTCGACTGCCTGATCCTCAACGACGAGGAGCTGGGCCAGCTGACCGGCGCCCGCACCACCTACAGCGCCGCCCGCGCGATCTTCGGCTGGGACCAGGCCCCCAGCGCGATCATCGCCAAGCAGGGCAGCTACGGCGCCCAGCTGTTCACCGCCGACGGCGGCGGCTTCACCGTCCCGGTCTTCCCGCTCGAGGACGTCGTCGACCCGACCGGCGCCGGCGACAGCTTCGCCGGCGGCGTCACCGGCTACGTCGCGGCCCGACTGGCGGCCGACCCGGCGCTGACCGTCGACCGCGACGTGCTCGCCGCGGCGCTCGTCTACGGCACCGCGACCGCCTCGCACAACGTCGAGGGCTTCGGAGCCGAGAAGCTGCTCGACCTGCCCGGCGACGCCCTCCTGCAGCGGGTCGACAAGCTCGGCGCGCTCATCGGCTTCGACGACGTCCGGGTCCCGCTCCGCGGCTAGACGCCGTCCGGCGCGCGGCCGTCCGCCGCGCGCCTCCTCGCCCGTCGCGGCGTCGACGGCGTGACGGGGCCGCTCCCCCGACCGCCCCCGCTCCGCGCGGATCGCCGCGCGATGCGGCTCAGCGGCCGGGCAGCGTGGGCTTGATCAGCTGGATGTGCGGGTACTGGCCCTTGGTCCCGCCCTCGGGCGAGTACGGGCCCTGCTGGACGCACGGCTGGTTGCCGGTCGGGGCCAGCAGCAGGGTCAGCAGCCCGCCGCCGTTGCCGGCGTTGCGGCAGGTGAAGGACGGGGCCCGGCCGGTGCCGTGCAGGCTCAGCTGGCCCGGCAGCGGGTAGGCGTTCGAGCGGTTGGTGCCGAGCGGCTTGCCGTTGCCCAGCAGCAGCTCGTCGTTGATCGGCAGCGTCTGGCGCAGCACGCTGCGCGGCTTGCCCTGCAGGTCCGGCGGCTGATATTGGGTCGCCGCCGAGCTGTTGGCGAAGACGACCGGGATCTCGCGCCGGTAGGCCTTCAGGTACTGCGCGACCGGCAGCAGGTCCTGGGTGATCGGGTCGAGCACGTCCATCAACGGCCCGGTCGTGTCGAGGATCCGCCGCAGCGCCGGCAGCCCGGTCTTGACCTGCGAGAGCACCGGCCGGATCTCGATCAGCGTCCGCTCCAGCTGCGGCGCCACGACCGCGAGGTCCTGGAGCGCCGGCCGGATCAGCGGTGCCACCGGCCGCAGCGCGGCCAGCGCCGGCCGGCCGTCCTTGGCCGCGGCCCGCGCGACGACCAGCGTCTTGCGGGTCTCGTCGAGGAAGGTCGGCAGGATCCGCGTGGTCTCGCGCAGCGGGCCGGTGATCTGCGACGTGGTGTCGACGATCGCGCGGCCGGAGCGGGTCAGCTCCTGGACGGCGCCGGCCTGGCGCCCGACCGCCTGGAACGTCTGCCCCAGGTCGCGGGTGCCGGACTGGATCTCCGCCGACTGCCGGTTGAGCAGGCTGAAGAGGCTGTCGGCCGCCTCGAGCGCCGGCCCGAAGCTGGCGTTGGCGGCGTTGAGGTCCTGGCCGCGGCCGTCGAGGCCCTTGGCCAGCGAGGTCAGCAGGCCGCGCAGGTCCTTGCGGGTGCGGTCGTCGAAGGCGTCGAGGATCTGGTCGAGCTCGGCCGTCGGCTGGACCTGGCTGGCCGGCAGCGAGCCGCCCTCCTGGACGTACGACCCCGGCTTGCGCTGGGCGGCCGCCCGGCGCGAGCCGAACGAGAGGTCGACGAAGGTCTCGCCGAGCAGCGTCTTCGTCCGCAGCGTCGCCCGGGTGTCGGTCGGCAGCGGCGCGAACTTCGGCTCGATCTGCATCGTGACCTTGGCCGAGCCGGCGCGCTTCTCGATCTTCACGACCTTGCCGACGGTCACGCCGCTGACGCGCACGTCGGCGTAGCTGGCCAGCTGCGAGCCGCTCTGGAACTCGGTGCTCACCTGATAGGCCTTCGGCCGCACCGGCACCGGTCCGCCGAAGCTGGTCCAGAGGAACAGCAGCAGGCCGAAGCAGGAGAGCGCGAACGCCACCATCACGACGATCTGCCCGAAGGTCGGTCCCTGCTTGTTCACTTGCAGAGCCCCAGTCCGTTGAGGAGATCCGCGATCGGCGCCAAGGCGTGGTCGGACGAGAACGAGCTGCAGCTGAGGATCAGCTGGCCGCGCCAGCCGACGCCGTGCGCGTCCTGCGTGGAGAAGATCGAGTTCGCGTTGTGGGCGAACCAGGCCAGGTAGTACGAGTACGGCTTCGGCGCGCCCGGCGCGTCGTAGCCGAGCACGTTGACCACGTGCTGGAGCACCTTGGCGCTGTCGTCCAGGTCCTTCAGCTGCGGCTGCAGCGCCTCGACCGTGCTCCGCAGGCTGCGGATCGCGGGCAGGCCCTCGGTCGCCAGCGTCCGCACCGGCTTGAGGTCGCCCGGCAGCTCGCGCAGCAGCGGCTCGATGTTCGGCAGCGCCTTGGTCGTGTCGCGGATCGCGGGACGCAGCGCCTTCGAGGTCGGCCCCAGCTCGTCGGCGAAGCGGCCGGCGTCGTCGAGCGTGTCGCCGGTCAGGCGCAGCGTGCTCGGGAAGAGCGCCAGCGCCTGCCGCAGCTCGCGGTCGCGGCCGGCGAAGGTGTTGAGCGTCGTCGCGGCCCGGTCGAGGGTCGCGCCGACCGCCTGGTCGTGGTCGACGAGCGCGTCGGAGAGTCGCCGCAGACGGGTGATCACGCCCTTCAGCGCGGTCCGCCGCTCGGCGATCACGCTCAGCACGGCGTGGGTCTGCTTGGCGGTCGGGGTGCCGACCCGCAGCAGCTCGCGGAGGACCTTGGCGTTGCCGTCGAAGCCCTTCGCGCCGGCGTCGAGCAGCTGCTGGAAGTAGGCCCGCGAGTCGGAGTCGAGCGAGGCCAGCGCCTCGTCGAGCTGGACCTGCGAGATCGCCCGCTGCTGGGCGAGCAGCTCACCGTCGCGCAGCTTGCCGGCCTTCTCGCTGCCCGGGTCGAGCTCGATCGTCATGTCCTGCAGGCCGGTCCGCGGACGCAGCATCACCGTCGCGTCGCGCTGGACGCTCGGCAGCTTGTCGCGCTCGATCCGCAGCGTCACGACCGCGCGGCCGTTCTTCAGCTGGACGTCGCTGATCTCGCCGACGGTGACGCCGGCGACCGCGACCGCCTGGCCCTGGCCCGGCGTGACCGCCTGGCCGGAGGCGAAGTCGGCCTTGACCTCGTAGACGTTGTCCCACGGCAGCGGCAGCCGCTGCTTGTCCAGCAGGTAGGCGGCGACGACCAGCGACGCGACCATCGCCACGACGATCACCGCGACCGCCCACCAGTACTGGCGGAGCGCCATCTTGATCGTCTTCATCGCCCGACCCCCTGGGCCGCGGCGTTGGCGGCCTGCTGCTGGTCGGCGCCGGCGCTGCCGGTCCCGCTGCCGTCGGCCGCGCCGTCACCCGGCTGGCCGAGCATCGACTCGAGCTGGCGCTGCAGCTGCTGCGCCTTGCCCGGGGTCATCGTCTTCGCGCTCCGCAGCAGGTTCTCGGTCGCGTCGGCCAGCTTGCCGCGGTCGACCGGGTCGTCGACCTGCTTGCCGACGTAGGCGTGCGGCTTCGCGCGGAGGCTCGGGACCTCCTGCGTCTCGCAGGGGACGTCGCCGCGGAAGGGCGGCGGCGAGGTCGGCGTCGGGCTCGACCCGACCACCGGCTGGTCGGCGCGCGCCTGGAGGTCGCGGGAGCCGCCGCCGAACGACAGCAGCTGGTTGCCGAAGCCGACGATGTAGCGGGTCCACGGGCCGTTGGCGTCGAAGTTCGAGGTCGACGAGGCGAGCCCGATCAGCGACGAGACCAGCTCGCGGTAGACCGGCATGTTGGTCGAGAGCGCCCCGTCCGGCACGCGGGCGTTGAGCACCGGCAGCGCGTTCTTCCAGAGGCAGACCGAGACCGGGCGCAGGTTGTCCATCACCGTGCCGAGCGGGTCGGCGGTCGCGCTCAGGGTCCGCAGCGTCGGCCGCAGCTCGGCCAGCAGGCCCTGGACCTTGCCGGAGCGGGCCAGCGAGAGCAGCGAGTTGAGCGCCGGGTTGGCCAGGTCGAGCGTGGCCGGCAGCCGCCGGACCAGCGGCCGGGCGTCGCGGACCAGCGCGCGGGCCTCGGGGATCACCGCGTTGAGCTTGGCCAGCGCCGGCATCGCGCGGGCGGTGGTCCGGTCGAGCTCGGCGAAGGTCGCCCGCAGGTCGCCCTGGCTGGCGGCGAAGGTCTGGAAGGTGCGGCGGCCGTCGCGGAGCGTGCCGCGGAGGCCGGCCTCGTGCTGCTCCAGGACCTGCATCAGGCCGCCGGTCGAGCGGATCAGCCGTCGCAGGTCGCCGGGCCGCGCGCCGCGCAGCGCCTGGTTGACCACGGCCAGGTCGCCGAAGGCCGGCGGGCTGGCGCGGATCAACTCGCCCAGCGCCTCGCCGCCGCCGCTGTCGAGCGACTGGCCGAAGCCCTTGAGGGCCTTCTTGAAGTTGTCGCGGGCGTTGCCGTCGAAGGCGCTGAAGACCTCGTCGAAGGCGACGTGGATCGTGGTCGCCGCCGGCGGGATCACGTTGTCGCCGAGCGGCGGCGCCGCCGGCGTGCCGGGGTTGATGTCGAGGAAGAAGTTGCCCTCGAGGAACAGCCGCGGCCGGATCTTGATCGTCGCGTCGCGGCGGATCACCGGCGCGTCGTCCTTCAGCTCGACGGTGATCTCCGACAGGCCGGGCTTGCCGTCGACGGCCTTGATGTCGCTGACGCTGCCGACGTCGACGCCGCCGATCCGGACCTTGGTCGCCGGGCCGACGCGGAGCGCGCCGGCGTCGCGGGTGACGACGTGCAGCTCGCGCGAGCCACCGCCGGGCAGCGGGCCGCCGAAGACCAGGTAGACCACGGCGACCGCGAAGAGCACCGTCAGCAGGCCCCAGCGGACGTTCGACCGCACGACCTGGCCGACGGTCTGCTGGTGGACCGGCTTGCGTCCGCGGCGGCTCATCGGGGCCCCTTCGCGGCGCCGGCCGGGGCCGACGTCTTCGGGTTGGTGGTCGGCGCGCCGCCGACCGGGCCCAGGTGGCGGCCGGGCAGGTAGCGCTCGTTGCCGATCTCGCAGGTGCCCTTGTCGGAGTCCGGGTAGATGTTGTAGTGCAGCTCCGACTCGGGGGTCGAGGCCTTGCCCAGCATCTGCGGGAACGAGAGCAGCAGGATCAGGCGGAACCAGTTGCCGTTGCGATCGCCCTCGCCGACCACGCTGCCGGCGTTGCGGGCGAAGAGGCCGGCGTAGTTGCAGCGGACCTGCGACGGCACGACCGTCTGGAGGGTCGGCAGCAGGTTCTCGGCGATCGGCTTCAGCATCACCAGGCTGGCGGTGGTCGACGGCTGCTGCAGGTTCTTGTCGAGCGTCGTCAGCGTCTTGCGCAGCTCCTGGCCGAGCACCGGGGCCCGCTTCAGGACCGGGACGCCGTGGACGGTGACCCCGTGCAGGGCCTTGATCGTGGCCGGCAGCTGCTCGGTGCCGGGGCGCAGCTCGCGGGCCAGCAGCGCGGCGTCGCGCAGGAACGGCGTCAGCTCGCGCGAGGCACGGCGGGCCTCGGTCAGGGTGCCGGGCGTGCGCTGCAGGATCAGGCCCAGCGACGGGCTCTCGGCGGCCAGCGCCTCGAAGGTCACGCGGGCGCCGGTGATCAGGCGGCCGAGGTCGCTGGTGACCGGCAGCACCGCCTGGGTGGTGGCGTCGGCGCCGCGGATCAGGCCGCCGAGGTCGGTGCGGGGATCGGAGACGGTCCGCAGCAGGCGGGTCGCCTCGTCGAGCACGTCCGGCAGCACCGCCAGCGCCTGGTTGAACTCCGCCCCGCGGCCGGCGACGCCGTTCGACGCCTCCTTGATCACGCTGCGGAACGACTGCCGGAGGCCGGCGTCGAAGAGCCCGGTGACCTCGTCGAGGTCGACCGAGGCGCTGGTGTGGTCCTCCTGGATCACGCCGCCGATCGGGATCGTCTTGCGGCTGGTTCCGGGGACCAGCTCGACGTACTTGGCGCCGATCACGCTCTTCGGCCGGATCCGCAGCGTGGTGTCCACGGGCAGCTCGGCGACGGTCTGGTCGAGCTTCAGGTCGAGCTCGGCGTAGAAGCTGCGGTGGTCCTTGGTCGCCTCGGCGCGGATGCCGTTGATCTGGCCGACGCGCTTGCCGCCGATCCGGACGTCGACGCCGGTGGTCAGCTTCTTCGCGTCCGCGACCCGCGCCGTGATGTCGTAGGTCTGGATGAACGGCAGGCCGGAGTTGGCGTTGTAGGACAGCAGGATCGCGACCAGCGCGATCAGCACCGTCGCCGCGCCGACCAGGACCGGGCTGCCGGCCAGGGAGGTCCGCCGCCGGTTCATCGACCCGCCCCCGCCGCCGCGGCGGCCTGCTCGGCCGCGCTGGTGTCACGACCGCCGGTCGCGCGGCCGGCCGGCGGACGCGCGTCGCGGGTCCTCGCCCGGTCGGTCGTGGTGCCGCGGGCGCGGTTCGCCGCCGCGGGCCGCTGGGCCGTCCGCGCGCTCGCGCTCGGCGGCGTGCTCGACAGCCGGTTGGTCGCGTGGCTGGTGGCGGCGGGGGTCTTGCCCTCGTCGCTGAACTTCGCCGAGCAGTCCGCGGCCGGCGTCGAGCTGATCGTCAGGCAGGTGCCGCCCAGGTTCACGTGCGCGGGCAGGATGTGCGAGACGTTGTCGAAGCGGGCGGTCGCCATCGCCGTGTTGAAGACGAACTGGACCAGCAGCTCCGGCACGCCGTTGTCGCTGAGGCTGCGGTTGAGGTCGGCGGCCAGCGGCGTGATCGGCGCCAGCGACGCGACCGCGGCCCGCAGCCGCTCCAGCTGCGGGGTCGCGCGGCGCAGGACCGGCACACCGACCCGGGCCGCGCGGGCCAGGCTGCGGAGCGCCGGCCGGGCCGCGTCCGAGAGCGGCTTGAGGTCGCCGGCCAGCTGCCGCAGCGACGGCGAGGCGCGGCGCAGCGAGGCCAGCGTCGGCGTCGCGTCGCGGGTCAGGTCGCGCAGCGACTGCAGTGCCGGGCGCAGGTCGCGGAGGGTCGGCGGCAGCTCGCGCAGCGCGCGGTCGAGCGCCTCGCGGTAGTCGGAGGAGACCTTCAGCACCTGGGCGCTGGCCTCGAAGGTGCCGGCCAGGTCGTCCTTGCGGCGGTCCAGCTCGCCGAGGATCTCGTCGGTCGCCTCGATCACGCGCCCGAGCGCGGCCTTGTCGGCGCCGAGCACGTCGAGCGTCTGGCGGGCGTACTTGAGCGTCGGGTTGGCGCGCCGGATCGCGGCCGAGAGGTCGGGGCCGCGGGCGGCCAGGCCGGCGCCGAACTCGTTGGTCAGGAGCTGGAAGCGGACGTTGGTCGGCTGGCCCAGCATCGCCACGACCAGGTCCAGGTCGACCGGGCTCGAGTTGTTGTCGAGCGGGATCGTCGGCGCCGGCTGGTCGCCCTTCTCCAGCTGCGGCTGGTCGGGGCGGCCGGGGTCGCACTCGACGAACTTCTCGCCGATCAGCGACTGCGGCAGGATCGTGCAGGTCGCGTTCGCCCGGAAGGGGGTGAACTTGCGGTCGACGTTCATCGAGATCCGCGCGCGACGGTCGCGGGTCAGGGTGACGTCCGAGACCTTGCCGACGTTGGCGCCGGCGACGCGCACGTCCTGGCCCTTGCCGACGAACGAGGCGTTGTCGAAGATCGCGTCGATCCGGACGCTCTCGCCGCTGCCGCCGCTCGAGCCGCCGCAGGCGCTCAGGGCGGGCACCAGCGCGACCGTCGCCGCCACCATCACGACCCGGCGAGCGATCACGGGGTCCCCCCGAGCGGGTTGATCTGCTTCGGGTCGCAGGTTCCGGAGAAGCCGGCGCGCCACGGGTTGGAGCCGTCGGTCGCCGGCAGCGCGGCCGAGCCGGGGCAGCGGTTGACGACGTGGGTCTGGACCGCGCTGAGGCCGGAGCCGAGCAGCGGGGCCAGGGTGTCGACGAGCCCGCCGAGCAGCGGCCGCAGCAGCTCGGGCAGCGACTCGCCGTCGAGCGTCAGGCCGATCCGGCCGTAGTGGCCGTTGGCGTCGTAGTAGCCGGCGGACTTGCCGCCGAAGCTCGTCGAGAGGCCGGTGACGATGTCCGGCGCGTAGGGCCGCAGCTCGGAGACGATCGGCTTCGCCCCGACCAGCGCGCGGGTCAGCTCGGTGATCGAGGGCACGGTCTGGTCGGCCAGCTTCGGCGTCCGGCGGAGGACGTCGGAGAGGTCGGGGATGCTGCGGCGGACGTCGCGCAGCAGCGGCTTCGTCTCGGCCGCCAGCGGGCGCATGATCCGCAGCGTCGTCGCCAGCTTCGGCGCCAGCGGGCGGGTCTCGCGCAGCAGCGGCCGGGCCTCGTTCAGCAGCGTCCGGCTGTTCACGAAGGTCGAGTTGGCGCGGCGCAGGAAGTCGGGGCCGCGCTCGATCGTCCGCCGCAGCGCCTCGCGCTCGTCGGCGGTCGCGCGCAGCGTCGCGGCCGCGGCCACCAGGCCCTGCTCGAGGTCGTCGCGGCTGGAGGCGAAGACCGAGGAGACGGCGGCACTGCTGGAGATCAGCCGCTGCAGTGCCGGTTCGTCGCTGGTCAGCTCCTCCAGCGTCAGGCGGGTCTGGCCGAGCGCCGGCGAGAGCCGCTCGAGCAGCTGGTTGGTGGCGGCCTCGGAGCCGACGAAGGCGGTCGCGCCGCCGTGGACCACGTCCTGCAGGTACTGGCGGCCCTTGCTGTCGATCGCGTTCAGCACCTGGTCGACGTCGGTCGCCGAGCGGGTGTCGATCGCGGGGATGACGTCGTCGTCCTTCAGCTCCGGAGCGCTGTTCGGCCCCGGCTCGAGGACCACGACGCGGCCGGCGACGCTCGACAGCGAGCTGTTGCGGAGGACGGCGCGGGTGCCCTTGTGGAGCGGCTGGAACTGGTCGTCCTTGATGTCGAGGACGATCTCGGCCTGGCCGTTGTCGCCCAGCCGGACGTCGCCGACGGTGCCGATGGTGGCGCCGCCGACCTTCACCAGGTTGCCCTTGACCAGCTGGCCGGCGTCCTGGAACTGGGCCACGACCGCGTACGAGCTGCCGCCGGTCAGGACGACCACGGCAACGATCGCCGCGGCGATGACCACGGCGGCAGCGACGACGATCCGGGTGATTTGCGCTCCCACAGAAACCCCAACGAGCGAACGACGGACACCGGCCGCCACTGTTCGCTCTCCTCGGCGCGGCATCCTACGATCGCGGAGGGATGTCACGCAAGCCGGTACCAGAGGGCGGACGAGCGCTTGCGGCGCGATTTCCGACCCGCGGTACGGCCGCTGGCCGCGTGGGACGCGGTTTCCGGGCCATCGGTTGAGCTTTGGTTACGTCGTTCGCGGGCGGCGGCCGGGGACGTCCGCTGCGTCTACGGCGCACACTCGGAGCGACCAACTAGGCTTTCGCCATGCCCGTCATGTCGGATGCGTCGATCCGCCAGCTGATCGTCGACGAGCGCCTGAAGATCAGCCCGTGGAGCGACGACATGGTGCAGCCGGCCTCGGTCGATCTGCGGCTCGGACGTTCGTTCCGCGTCTTCCACAACCACCGCGTGACCTCGATCGACCTGGCCGACCCGCCGGAGAACCTGACCGAGCAGGTCGTGGTCGACGACGACGAGCCGTTCGTGATCCACCCCGGCGAGTTCGTCCTCGGCCGGACCGAGGAGTGGGTCGAGCTGGCTGACGACCTCGTCGCCCGGATCGAGGGCAAGAGCTCGCTCGGCCGCCTGGGCCTGATCGTCCACGCGACGGCCGGCTTCTGCGACCCGGGCTGGAAGGGCACGCTGACCCTCGAGCTGGCCAACCTGACGCGGGTGCCGATCCTGCTCCGCCCCGGGCTCCCGATCGCCCAGCTGTCGATCATGACGCTCGACCGCCCGGCCGAGCTGCCCTACGGCCATCCCGACCTGGGCAGCCACTACCACGGCCAGATCGAGGCGACCGAGAGCCGTTACGAGGGCGGTCCGGCCGCCAGCCGCCGCCGCTGACGGGCGGGCTCAGCGCCCGCGCAGGCCGGTCGGCTCCGGCTGCAGGCGCGGGAACCGCTCGCTGCGCCCGCGGAAGGCGAGCGGTCCCTGGACCCGGCAGGGCGGTCCGCCCTGGACGTCGGGCAGCGCGAACAGCGGCGCGGGGTTCGCGACGTTGTCGCAGGTCGACGCCGCGTAGCCGCCGCGGGCCTGGTCCTCCAGCGTGCCCGGCAGCGGGTAGGCGTTGACGCGGCTGTCGGGGTTGACGCGGGTGGCGGCGGCGATCGACTCGGAGTTGAGCGGGACGTAGACCCGCAGGTAGTGGGAGCGCCCGCCCTTGGCGTTCTCCGTCGTCGCCCCGGTCGCGCTGGCGAGGTTGAAGAAGTTGACGAACAGCTCGCGGCGGTAGAGGTCCAGGTACTGGGCGACCGGCACCGCGTCGGTCAGCACCGGCAGCAGCGCGTCGACCGCCGGACCGCCCTCGTCGGCGATCGCCCGCAGCGCCCGCAGGCCGCCGGGAGCCAGCGCCAGCGTCGGCCGCAGCCGCCGCAGCAGCCGCTCCAGCCGCGGGGCGATCGCGTGCAGGTCGTCGAGCGTCGGCCGGATCAGCGGCGTCACCGGCCGCAGCGCGCGCAGCGTCGGGGCGGCGTCGGCGGCGGTCGCGCGCGCCGTCCGCAGCGTCGCGCGGGCGTCGTCGAGCAGGCCCGGCATCGCGCGGGCGGTGCGGCGCAGCGGCGCGGCGCTGGCGGCGGTCGCCTCCAGCACCCGCCGGCCGCCGACGATCAGCCGCCGGACCGCGCCGTCCTCGTCGCCGAGGGCGGCGAAGGTGCGGCTGAGGTCGGCGATCCCACCGCGCAGGTCGCCGCGCTGGCGGTCGAGCTGGCGCAGGATCCCGGTGGTCGACGCCGTCGCGGCGGGCAGCTCGCCGAGCGCGCGGTTGAGGGCCGGGCCGCGACCGGCGCTGCCGGCGGCCCCGGCCCGCAGCAGCCGCCGCAGGTCGCGGCGGGTGGTGCGGTCGAAGACGCCGAGGATCTGGTCGATCTCGACCGTCGCGTCGACCTGCCGCGCGGGGATCCGTCCGCCGTCGGCGATCGTCGCGCCGGCCCGCCGCCGCGACCCGAACGAGAGCGCGACGAAGGTCTCCCCCAGCAGCGTCTTCGTCCGCAGCGTCGCCCGCACGTCGCGCGGCAGCGGCGCGAACTCGGGCTCGATCGCCAGCGTCACGTCGGCCGCCCCGCCGTCGCGGACGATCCGGGTCGCCTTGCCGACCGTCACGCCGCTGATCCGGACGTCGGCGTAGCTGGCCAGCTGCGCTCCCTGGCGGAACGCCACCTGGACCTCGTAGGGCTTCGGCCGCAGCGGCACCGGACCGCCGAAGCTCGACCAGAGGAACAGCAGCAGACCGAACGAGGAGAGCGCGAAGGCCACCATCAGCGCGATCGAGGCCCCGTGCGGACGCCGCTTGCTCATCGGCAGACCCCCAGTCCCTGGAGCAGCTCGACGACCGGCCGCAGCGGCTCGCCGGCGAGGCTGTTGCAGCTGACGATCACCTGGCCGCGGTTGATCGTCCGGTTGGCGTCCTGGGTCGAGAAGGCCGACCCGACGTTGTGGAAGGTCCAGGCGAACCAGAAGAGGAAGCCCTCCTCCGACCCGGGCGGGTTGTAGGCGAGCAGGTTCGCCAGCCGCTGCGTCACCCCGAGCACGTCGCCGAGGTCGCCCAGCACCGGCCGCAGCCGGTCGACCGTCGCCCGCAGGTCGGCCAGCGGCGGCAGCGCCAGCCGCGCGGCCCGGCGCACGGGCCGCAGCTGCCCGGGCAGGTCGGCCAGCAGCGGATCGAGCGCCGGCAGCGCGGCCCGCAGGTCGCGGACGACGGGCCGCAGCGCCCGCGACGCCGGCCGCAGCTCGTCGGCCAGCGCGCCGGCCCCGGCCAGCGCCGTGCGGGCCCGGCCGAGCGTGCCCGGCAGCAGCCGCAGCGTCGCCCGCAGGTCGCCGTCGCGGCCGCCGATCGTGGTCAGGGTGGTGGCCGCGCGGTCGATCGTCGCCCCCAGTGCCCGGTCGCGGGCGGCGACCGCGGTCGCGAGCCGCCGCAGCGCGCCGACCAGCGACCGCAGCTCGCGTCGCCGGCCCTCCATCTCGGCCAGGATCCGGTCGGCGCCGTGGGCGACCGGCGTGCCGAGGCCGATCAGCTCGCGGAGCGCGGCCGGGTCGCGGCCGAGCCCGCCGGCGGTCGCGTCGACCAGCTGCTGGAAGGCGGCCCGCGCGTCGCTGTCGAGCGACGAGAGGACCTCGTCCAACTGCACCTGCGGGGTCGCCTGGGCGGCCGGCAGCCGGGCGCCGTCGGCCAGCGCCGGCCGCCGCGGATCGCCCGGGTCCAGCTCCAGGTTCATGTCCTGGAGCCCGGTCCGCGGCCGCACGCTGACCCGCGCGTCGCGGTGGACGGTGGCGAGCTTGGCGCGCTCGATCCGCATCGTCACGACCGCCCGCCCGTCGTCGAGCCGGACGTCGGAGATCTCCCCCACCGGCACCCCGGAGACGAGCACCAGCTGGCCCTGGCCGGGGGTCAGCGCCTGGGCCGACGGCAGCTCGACCTCGATCGCGTAGACGTCGTCCCACGGCAGCGGCAGCCGCTGCTGGACCAGGATGTAGCCACCGCCGACGGCGGCCAGCACCACCATCAGGGCGATCACCGCCGAGGCCCACCAGTGCTGGCGGATCGAGCGCCAGGTGCGGTTCATCGCCCGGCCTCCCCGTCGGTCGCGCCGAGCAGGTCGCGCAGCGTCCGCCGCAGCCGCGCGGCGACGTCGTCCTCGCCGCGGGCCGGCGCCCGCAGCGCCCGCCGGACCGCGGCCGGGTCGACGGTCGCCGTCCGGACCGTCCCCCGGAGCGGGACCGCGCGCGCCCGCAGCACCGGCGTCCGCTGCTGGTCGCAGGCGACGTCGGTCCGCATCGGCGGGGCCTGGGCCGGCCGCGGCGGGCTCGATCCGCCGCCGCCGACGGCCAGCGAGGGGCGGCCGTCGCCGCTGCCGGCGGTCAGCAGCTGCCCGCCGAGACCGGCCAGCAGGTTGGTGTAGCCGCCGGCGCCGTCGAAGAGGCTGGCGGCCGAGGTCCCGCCCGGCAGCCCGGCCAGGAACTCGCGGTAGTACGGCATCCCGCTGGTGAAGCGGCCGTCCTCGAGCCGCTGGTTCAGCATCCCCAGCACCGGTCCCCGGACGCAGCGGGCGATCGGCGTCAGCGCCGCCAGGTCGGCGCCGAGCTGGGGCGCCGCGGCGGTGGTGGTCGCCAGCGTCGGACGCAACGCGGCCAGCAGCGCCTGCAGGCGGCCGCCGCGGATCGTGGCCAGCAGCGCGGCCAGCGCCGGCTCGGCCCGGTCGAGCGTCCGCGGCAGCCGCCGGACGAGCGGTCGCGCGTCGCCGATCAGCGCCCGCGCGCCCGGCACCGCACGGTCGATCCGGGCCAGGTCGGCGGGCGCGGCCGCGGTCAGCCGGTCGAGCTCGGTCAGGGTCTCGCGCAGCCCGGGGGCCTCGGCGGCGAGCGCGGCGAAGGTCCGGCGGCCGCCGCGCAGCGCCGCCCGCAGGCCGGCCTCGTGGCGAGCCGTCGTGTCGAGCACCGCGCCGGCCCGGCGGACCAGCGCCCGCAGCTCGGAGGGGTCGCCGCCGCTGAACGCGTCGGCGACCACCGTCCCGCGCGCGAACGGCGCGGGCAGCGCCCGCAGCAGCCGGCCGAAGCGGGCGGCGCCGCCGTCCGCGAAGGTTCCGCCGAGGCCGCTCAGGCCGGTCCGGATCCGCTCGCGGGTGGCACGGTCGAAGGGCCGGAAGAGCTCGTCGCTGGCGACGTGGATCGTCGTCGCCGAGGCCGGCAAGGCGCCGTCGCCGAGCGGCGGCGCGCCCGGCGTCCCGGGGGCGATGTCGAGGAAGAAGTTGCCCTCCAGGAACAGCCGCGGGCGAATCTCGACCGTCGCGTCGCGGCGGATCACCGGCGCGTCGTCGTCCAGGCGGACGGTGATCTCGGTCGTGCCGTCGGCGCCGCGCGGCTCGATCGCCGCGATGTAGCCGACGTTGACCCCCGCGACGCGGGCCATGATCGCCCGCCCGACCCGCAGCGATCCGGCGTCGCGGGTCAGCACCCGCAGCTCGCGCGGGGACGATCCCGGCAGCGGGCCCTGGAAGATCACGTAGCCGGCCAGCAGCGCCAGCAGCACGACGGCGGCGCCCCAGCGGACGTGGGAGCGGACCCGCTCGGCGGTGGTCGCGCGGGCGGCGGAGCGGCGGCGGCCGGTCACCGTCCCCCCTCGTCGCCGTAGCGGGTGGCGGACAACCGCTCGACCCGGGTGGCGGGACGATCGCCGATCCGGGTGCCCGGCCGCCAGCGCTCGCTGCCGACCGCGCAGCCGTCGCGCTCGTAGTCGACGTAGCTGCGGAACTGCATCCCCTCGGGGACCCGCTCGTTGCGCAGGAAGTACGGCAGGTCGACGACCGGCGAGAGGTTGTACCAGTTGCCGTTCACGTCGCCGTCGCCGAAGGTGCTCGACGCGTTGCGCAGGAACAGCCCCAGGTAGTTGCAGCGGGTCTGGAGCGGCGTGACCTCGCGCAGGACCGAGGTCAGCGCGTCGCCGCCGCGGGTCAGCGCGCCCAGCGCCGGGGCGGTCGCCGGCCGCGCCAGCAGCCGGTCGAGCGCCGACTGGGCGCGGTCGAGGTCGCGGGCCAGGGCCGGCGTCCGCCGCAGCACCGGGCGGCTGGCGACCAGCGCCCGGTGGAGGCTGCGGGCGGTTCGCGGGGCGGCGGCGACGCCCGGCCGCAGCTCGCGCAGCAGCGCGCGGGCGTCGCGCAGCAGCGGCCGGATCGCGACCGCGGTCGTGCGGGCCTCGACCAGCGTCGGCGGCAGCCGCTCCAGCGTCGCCTCCAGGGCCGGCCGCTCGGCCGCCAGCGCGGCGACCGTCGTCCGCAGCGCCCCGATCAGCGGGCCGAGGTCGCCGACGACGGGCACGATCGCCGCGGTCAGCCGGTCGCCGTGGCGCAGCAGGCCGGGCAGGTCGGTGGCCGGATCGGCCAGCGTCCGCAGCACGACGGTGGCGTGGCGGGTCAGCGCCGGCATCCGCGACAGCGCCTCGTTGAGCCCGATCCCGCGGCCGGCGACGCCGTCGGCGAGCGCCGTCGTCAGGCCGCGGAAGCTGGCGCGGGTGCGGCGGTCGAAGGTCGAGGTCAGCTCGTCCAGGTCGACGCTGCCGGCGGTCTGGGCGACGGGGATCGTGCCCCCGGCCGCGATCCGCCGGCGGGCGTGGCCGGGCACCAGCTCGACGTACTTCGAGCCGATCACGCCGCGCGGGCGGATCACGATCCGGCTGTCGACCGGCAGCTCGGCGACCGCGCGGTCCAGCTGCAGGCCGATCCGGGCGTAGGGCCGGCCGCGGTCGGGCGCGACCGGCACGACGGCCTGGACCTGGCCGACCCGCTTGCCGCCGATCCGCACGTCCGACCCGGTGGTCAGCCGGTCGGCGTCGCGGACCCGTGCCTGGAGGTCGTAGGTCTCGACGAACGGCAGCCCCGAGTTGGCGTTGTAGGCCAGCAGCGACGCGATCAGCGCGATCAGCACCGTCGCGGCGCCGATCAGGACCGGCGAGCCGGCCAGCGAGCTGCGGCGGCGGGTCACCGGCGGCCCCCGGCGCGGCCGAACGAGGGCGGCGCGGCGCGCAGCGACCGGTTCCAGCGGGCACGGGTCGCGTCGCCGGTGGCGGGGCCGCGGTCGAGCCGGGCGGAGCAGCCCTCGACCTCCTGCTGGGCCGGCAGCACGCAGGGAGTCAGGGTCACGTGCGCGGGCAGGTAGTGGGAGACCTCGTCGAAGCGGGCGCCGGCCATCGCGCCGTAGAAGAGGAAGCGGGCGGCGAACTCGGGCACGTCGTTGGCCTCGAGGCTGCGGCCGAGCGCGGCGGCCAGCGGCACGCCGGGAGCGAGGGCCTGGACCGCCTGCCGCAGCCGCGCCACCTGCGGCGTGGCGCGGCGCAGGATCGGCAGCGCCCGCCGCGCGGTCGTCGCCAGCCGTCGCAGCGCCGGCCGCGCCAGCCGCGCGACCGGGGCGACGTCGGCGGCCAGCCGTCGGACGTCCGGCGCGGCCCGCCGCAGCGAGGCGAGCGTCGGCCGGGCGTCGCGGGCGACGGCGGTCAGGTCGTCGAGCGCCGGGGCGAGCGCCCGCAGGGCCGGCGGCAGCGCGGCCAGGCCACGGTCCAGCTCGGCCCGCCGGTCGCTGGTCGCCCGCAGCAGCTCGGCGCCATCGTCGAAGGTCGCGGCGAGCTGGCCGCGACGGCGGTCGAGGGTGCCGACGATCGCGTCGCTGGCCGCGATCATCCGCCCGATCGAGGCCCGGTCGGCCCGCAGCCGGTCGAGGGTGATGCGGGCGTAGCCGAGCGCCGGCACGGCCCGCCGGATCGCGGCCGACAGGTCCGGTCCGCGGGCGGCGGTGCCGGCCCCGAGCTCGTTCAGCAGCAGCTGGACGCGGACGTCGACCGGCTTGCCGAGCATCGCCACCACCGCGTCGAGGTCGACCGGGCTCTCGTTCTGGGCCAGCGGGATCGTGGCCGGGCGGCCGTCGCGGCCGAGCAGCGCGCGACCGCCGGGCGTGCCGGGATCGCAGGCCACGAACTTCTCGCCGATCAGCGACTGCGGCTCGATCGTGCAGCTGGCGTCGACCCGGAAGGGCGCGAACCGCGGCTCGACCGCCATCGCCACCCGCGCCCGCCGGTCGCGGGTCAGGGTCACCGTGGTCACCGTCCCCGCCCGTGCGCCGGCGATCCGCACCTCCTGGCCGGCGCCGACGAAGGCGGCGTTGTCGAAGAGCGCGTCGATCCGGTCCTCGGCGGCGCCCTGGCCCCCGCAGCCGACCAGGGCCAGGGCCGCCGTCGCCGCCAGCGCGAGCGCTCCCGCCCGTCCGCGGCACGACGCCAGGGTCACCGTCTGCCTCCCGGCGATCCGTCCGCGGCCGGCAGCACCTGGCGGGGGTCGCAGCCGCCGGCGAGCCCGGCCGGCCACGGGTTCGAGCCGTCGGCCAGCGGCCGCACGCCGGCGCCGGGGCAGCGGCGGCCGAGGCCGCGCTGGAACGTGTTCAGGCCCGCCCCCAGCGCCGGCGCCAGGCCGTCGGTCAGCGCCGGCAGCAGCTCGCGCAGGCCGGCCGGCAGCGCCGAGGCGTTGACCAGCGCCTGGACCCGGGCGATGTGGCCGTTGCCGTCGTAGTAGCCGGCGATCCGGCCGGCGTAGCCGATCGGCGAGCCGGCCAGCAGGTCGGGCACGTAGGGCCGCGCCTCGGCCACGATCGGCCGCAGCTCGCGCAGCCCCGGGGCCGTCTCGCGCAGCGCCGGCAGCGCCTGGTCGCGCAGGCCCGGCAGCACCCGCAGCGCGTCGTCGAGCAGCGGCAGCGTCGCCCGCACGTCCTCCAGCAGCGGCCGCGCGCGGGCCACCAGCGGCCGCGTCACCCGCAGCGTCCGCGCCAGCCGCGGGGCGACCGGCGCCGTCTCGCGCAGCAGCGGCCGGGCGTCGGCCAGCAGCGCGCGGGTCCGGCGCAGCGTGGTGCGGGCGCGGGCGATCGTGGTCGGCGCCCGCGCGACCGTCCGCCGCAGCGCGGTCCGGCGGGCGGCGACCGCGTCGACCGTCGCCGCCGTCGCCCGGACCCCCGCCCGCAGGTCGGCGCGGCCGTCGGCCAGCGCCGCCGCCGTCCCCGCGGTCCCGGCCAGCAGCCGCGAGAACGCCCGCTGGTCGGCGGCCAGCCCGTCGCTGACGATCCGGAAGCGGCCGAGCGCCGGGGCCAGCCGCTCGAGCGTCGCCGCCAGCGCCGCCTGCTGGCCGTCGAGCGCGGCCGCTCCGCCGCGGATCAGGCTCCGCAACGCGTCGCGCCCGCGCTGGTCGAGCAGGTTGAGGACGATGTCGATGTCGGTCGCCGAGCGGGTGTCGACGGCGGCGATCGTCGACCCGCTCGGCAGCTCCGGGGCGTCGTTGCGGCCCGGTTCGAGCGAGACGTAGCGGCCGGCGACGCTCGACAGCGAGGCGTTGCGGACGATCGCGCGGGTCCCGCGGTGGAGCGGCGCCAGCCCGTCGGCGTCGATCTCCAGCTCGACGATCGCCCGTCCGCGGTCGGAGAGCCGGATCGACCGCACCAGCCCGACGGTCGCGCCGCCGACCTTCACCAGGTTGCCCTTGACCAGCTGGCCGGCGTCGGTCAGCTCGACCGCCACCCGGTAGGCCGGCCCGCCGCCGCGTAGCACCACGGTCGCCGCCACCGCGACGGCGACGACCGCGAGCGCCGCCAGCAGGCGGGCGACGGGGCTGTGCGGGGCCGGCACGGGCGGTCGCTCAGCGGACGGCGGTCTCGGCGACGCAGGCCCTCAGCTCGCGCTTGAGGACCTTGCCCGACGCGTTGCGGGGGATCGCCCCGACCACCAGCGCGTGCGGCAGCTTGTAGCCGGCGATCCGCTCGCCGCAGAAGGCCCGCAGCCCGTCGAGGTCGAGGCTGGCGCCGGGCCGCAGCCCGACGACCGCCACGATGCTCTCGCCGTAGGTCTCGTGCGGCCGCCCGACGACCGCGCACTCGGCCACGTCGGGGTGGGCGGCGATCGCGTTCTCGACCTCGAGCGAGTAGACGTTGCGGCCGCCGGTGATGACCATGTCCTTCAGCCGGTCGACCAGCGTCACGAAGCCGTCGGCGTCGCGGCGCGCCAGGTCGCCGGTGTGGAGCCAGCCGTCGCGGATCGTCTCGGCGGTCGCCTCGGGGTTGCGCCAGTAGCCCTTCATCACCGTCTCGCCGCGCAGCAGCAGCTCGCCGACGCCGCCGTCCTCGACCTCGTGGCCGTCGCCGTCGACCACCCGCGCCTCGCCGTTCAGCAGCGGCCAGCGACCGCTCGCCTCGGGCCGCGCGCGGACGTCGTCGAAGGTCGAGTAGATCCCGCCGGGGCCGGCCTCGGTCTGGCCGCAGAACTGCAGCAGCCGCATGCCCGGCAGCGCGGACAGCAGCCGCTCGACGGTCGCGCCCGGCATCGGCGCCGCGCCGAACATCGCCATCCGCATCGCGCTCAGGTCGCGGTCGCCGAGGTCGGGCTGGCGCAGCAGCAGCTCGAACATCGTCGGCACGCCGAAGAACGACGTGATCCGGTGACGCTCGAGCGCGTCGAGCACCCGCGGCGGGTCGAACCCGGGCAGCACCACGTGGGTGGCGCAGACCATCGTGCCGCTGATCAGCATCAGCGCCAGCTGGGCGGCGTGGTAGAGCGGCGCCACGTGCAGCAGCCGGTCGCCGTCGCGCAGCTCGCCGAGGGCGATCGCGCCGACGCCGACCCAGATCAGCCGGTGGTGGTCCATCAGGACCCCCTTCGGCAGGCCGGTGGTGCCCGAGGTGTAGAGGATCAGCGCGTCGTCGTCCTCGGCCAGCGCGACCGCGGTCGGCGGACCGGCGTCGGCGCTCAGCAGGTCGGGCAGCCCGGCGACGGTCCCGAGCGCCAGCGTCGCGACCGGCGCCTCCAGCTCGGCGATCGCCGCCGCGACCCCGTCGGCGGTCTCGGGCGCGGTCACCACCGCCCGGGCGCCGGCGTCGCGGAGCACGTGGACCAGCTCCGGGCGGGCCAGCGCCGGGTTGATCGGGACCACGATCGCCCCCGCCCGCAGCGCGGCGTAGAAGGCGACCACGAAGCCGTCGGAGTTCGGGGCCATCAGGCCGACGCGGTCGCCCTTCGTCACCCCCCGCGCCTGCAGCACCGCGACCGCGCGGTCGACGTCGGCGTCCAGCTCGCGGTAGCGGCGGACGCGCTCGCCGCAGCGCAGCGCGTCGCGCTCCGGCGTGCGGCCCGCGGCCGCCCGCAGCGTTCCCGGGATCGTCGGCATTGCTCCTCCTGCTCTCCTCCGGACGGCGGCGCCGCCCGCGTCTCCCCCGCGGTCGGCTCGACCGCGGGGCGGCAGACTAACATACGTTCACGCTGGTTTGTTTTTGTCATAGATCGACGTCGCCGCAAACCGATTCCCTCTGCCACAGGGATTCGGCGATGACAATTACGAACGGCATGGTTCGCATATGACAGAATTCGCGTCGTGGCCACCCGCACCGACGACCCCCTGCCCGCGACCGCCGTCGAGCCGAACGGCCGCCGCCAGCGCGGCCGCCGGACGCAGGAGGAGCGCAGCGCCGAGACCCGCGGCAAGCTGCTCGACGCGACGATCGCCTGCCTCGTCGAGGAGGGCTACGCGGCGACCACCGGCCGCCGCGTGGCCGAGCGGGCCGGCGTCACCCGCGGGGCCCAGACCCACCACTTCCCCCACCGCCTGGACCTGATCGTCGAGGCGGTCGAGCGGCTCGGCGACCGTCGCGCGGCCGACCTCCGCCACCGCGCCCGGCGGCTGCCGACCGGCGACGGCCGGGCCGCCGCGGTCGTCGACCTGGTGATCGAGGACTTCGCCAGCGACCTCTTCCGGGCGACCGTCGAGATCTGGGTCGCCGCGGCCCACGACCGCGACCTCCACGACCGGCTGGTGCCCTTCGACCGCCGGCTGCGGGTGACGCTGCGGGCGCTCTTCAGCGAGCTGCTGAGCGACGAGCAGGTCGCCCCCGCGGCGATCGAGCGGCTGGACCTGGCCGTCAGCGCGATCCGCGGCCTGGCGCTGGCGCAGGCCTTCGAGCCGCGCGACCACGACCGCCGGGTCCACCGCTGGACGACCTTCCGGCCGCTGCTGGTCGACCTCGTCTCCGGCGCGCTGCCCTAGCCGGCGGCGCCGCCGGGCCTCCCCGGGCCCGGCGGCGACGCCGACGAATCAACCGGCGACCGGCTCCGCGACCGGCAGCCGGGCGGCGATGTCGTCGATCGCCCAGGGACCGTCGGTCTCGATCTCCTTCGCGACCTGCCAGCCGACCAGCTCCTGGATCGATCCGCCCTGGACCGCGAAGACCTTGCCGGTGACGGTCGAGTCGGCGGTCGCCAGGTAGGCCACCAGCGGCGAGATGTTCTCGGGCGCGAACAGGTCGTGCTCGCCCTCCTCGACCTCCTGGGCGAAGATCGCGCCCATCCCCGGAGTCGCCAGCGTCAGCCGGGTGCGGGCGATCGGGGCGATCGCGTTGACCCGCACCCCGTAGCGCTCCAGCTCGTCGGCGGCGACCAGCGTCATCGCCGCGATCCCCGCCTTCGCCGCGCCGTAGTTCGCCTGGCCGGCGTTGGGCATCGTCGTGCCCGAGGCCGAGGCGGTGTTGATCACCGAGGCGTTCGGCTGGTTGCCCGCCTTCGACTGGGCCTTCCAGTACTCGGCAGCGTGGCGGAGGACCGCGAAGTGCCCCTTCAGGTGGACCGCGATCACCGCGTCCCACTCCGCCTCGCCGAGCGACGCGACGAAGCCGTCGCGCAGGATCCCGGCGTTGTTGACCACGATGTCGAGGCCGCCGAACTCGCGCACGGCCTGGTCGATCAGGCCCTTGGCCCCGTCCCAGCTGGCGATGTCGTCGGTGTTGGCGACCGCCCGCCCGCCGGCGGCGACGATCTCGTTCGCCACCTCCTGGGCCGGGCCGGCGTCGCTGCCCGAGCCGTCGTTGGCCCCGCCGAGGTCGTTGACCACGACGCTGGCGCCCTCGCGGGCGAACAGCAGCGCGTGCTCACGGCCGATGCCGCGGCCCGCGCCGGTGATGACCGCCACGCGGCCGTCGAGTGCTCCCATGTCCTTCGTGCTCCTGTCAGGTTCGGTGTGCGGAACCCGCCCGCCGGCGGCGCCGGCGGGCGGGGCGGCCCGGTGGGCTCAGTCCGCGATCTCGGCCAGCCCCGCGCGGACCACCAGGTCGTCGCCGACGCTGGTCTCGTAGCGGTAGGTGGTCACGCCGTCGGCCGATCCGGCGCGCCAGATCCGGGTCCGCAGGTCCTGCCCCGGCAGCACCGGCTTCGAGAACCGGACCGCGAGCCGCTTCAGCCGGCCGACGTCCGAGTCCGCCAGCTCGGTCAGGACGGCCCACGAGGTGAAGGCCATCGTGCAGAGGCCGTGGGCGATGATCCCCGGCAGCCCGGAGTCGCGCGCGACCTCCTCGTCGAGGTGGATCGGCATCGGGTCGCCGGCGGCCGGCCCGTAGCGGAACGTCTGGTCGTCGTCGACGTGCTGGTCGACCTCCGCCACCGGCGGCTGCTCGCGCAGCGCGTCGTCGAACGGGTGCGTCGGACCGAGCACCCCGGCCGTCTCCCCCGCGTCGACTCCGCGCAGGAAGAGCGTCACGTACTGCTCGTTGACCAGCTCGCCGGCCTCGTCCCGCGTCTCCAGGTAGACCGTGCCGCGGGTGCCGTTGGGCAGCGCCTCGTAGCCCGTCATCTTGGCCCGCGAGACGAGCGTCTCCCCCGGCACGATCGGCCGGTGGAAGAGGAAGTCCTGCTCGCCGTGGACGACCCGCCCGAAGGTGCTCAGCGGGACGACCTCGAGCGCCGGCTCGGTCAGCGCCTCGAAGACCGGCACCACCGCGAACACGGGGCTCGCGACGTCGCCGGCCAGGTGCGCCGGGATCGGGTCGTTGGTCGCCTTCGCGTACTCGATCAGGCGCTCGCGGGTGACCTCGAACCGCTTCTCCTCGGTCCAGACGTCGAGGCCCTCGGCGTTGAACTGCTCGACCTGCGTCGACATCGCGGCAGCTCCGTCCGCGCTCAGGCGACCAGCGCCGAGAGCTTCTCGAGCGACTGGTTGAGGTTCTTCTCGCCGTCCTTCTCGACCGCCTTGCCGAGCGCGCCGGTGATCATCGCGCCGACGAACTCGGCGTTGATCGTGGCGTTCGAGCCGCCGTTGCCGTCGGACTCGAGGGCGAACCCGAACGTCACCTTGACACCGGCCATCCCCTCGCCGGAGATCGTCAGGGCCTTGCCCTCCTCCAGCTCGTCGACGGTCCAGGTGATCGTGTTCGGCATCCCCAGCATCGTCACGACCTCGGACGCGGTGGCGCCCTTGGTGTAGCGAGCCGGCACGTCGCCCTTCCACTTGGTGTGGATGGTCAGCCAGTTCTCGTAGCTGCTCGGATCGACGATCTGCTCCCAGACCTTGTCCGGGGTGGCGGGGATCGTGACGTTGGCGCTGATCTTGCCCATGGTGCTGCTCCTCGTGGTTCGGTGCTTCGGGAAGTCGGTGACGGGCGCGCTCAGCGCTCCGCCCGCTGGTACGCGGTGACCACGGCGCTGCCGCCGAGGCCGATGTTGTGCTGCAGCGCGGCCTCGACGCCGTCGACCTGCCGCTTGTCGGCGGTCCCGCGCAGCTGCCAGGTCAGCTCGGCGCACTGGGCCAGGCCGGTGGCGCCGAGCGGGTGGCCCTTCGAGATCAGGCCGCCGGAGGGGTTGACGACCCACTGGCCGCCGTAGGTGGTCTGGCCGTCGTCGATCAGCCGCGGCGCCTCGCCCTCCTCGCAGAGCCCGAGCGCCTCGTAGAGCAGCAGCTCGTTGGCCGAGAAGCAGTCGTGCAGCTCGATCACCTGGAAGTCCTCCGGCCCCAGGCCCGACTGCTCGTAGACCTGGCGCGCGGCCTGGACGTTCATGTCGTAGCCGATCACGTCGCGGGCCTTGCGGGTGCTGAACGACGACTCGTAGTCGGTGGTCAGCGCCTGGCCGACGATCTCGACGGCCTGGCCGGCCAGTCCGTGCTTGGCGACGAAGTCCTCGCTGGCCAGGATCGCCGCGCCCGAGCCGTCCGAGGTCGGCGAGCACTGCAGCTTGGTCAGCGGCGAGTAGATCTCCGGCGCGTCCAGGATGTCGTCCAGCGAGTACTGATCCTGGAACTGCGCGTAGGGGTTGTTGACCGAGTGGCGGTGGTTCTTCTCGCCGATCTTGGCGAAGTGGATCGGCTCCGACCCGAACTCCTCCATGTGCTCGCGGCCGGCGGCGCCGAACATCCACGGCGCGGGCGGGAACTTGACCTCGGAGATCTGCGCCAGCAGATCGATGTGGCGGTCCATCGGCTGCGTCCGGTCGTTGAACGTCGAGCCGAGCGAGCCGGGCTGCATCTTCTCGAAGCCGAGCGCGAGGGTGCACTCGGCGAGCCCGCCGCGGATCGCCTGCGCGGCCAGGAACAGCGCGCTCGACCCGGTCGAGCAGTTGCTGTTGACGTTGAAGACCGGGATCCCCGTCAGGCCGAGGCCGTAGACGGCGCGGTGGCCGGAGGTCGACTCGCCGTAGACGTAGCCGACGTAGGCCTGCTCGACCTCGCCGTACGGGATCCCCGCGTCCTCCAGCGCCTTCGTCCCCGACTCCAGCGCCATCTGCGGGTAGTCCCACCCCTCGCGACGCCCGGGCTTCTCGAACTTCGTCATCCCGACGCCGACGACGTAGACCTTCTTGCTCGCCACCTGGTCGCTCCTTCTCGCTCGCGGTTCCGTCCCGCGCGGCGCGGCCGGAGGGCCGGCCGCCACGGGCCGAGATGAAAGATACAGACCTGCTGGTTTTTTTGAACAGGCGGGACGGTTTCTTTTTCTCCGACCCGCGCGCCACCCGCGAATCTCCAGCGTTGATCGCGGTTCCCGGCCCGTGGCGTGATCGATCAACCCGCTGTCCGGTCCGGTCATTCCCGCGCAGGCTCCGCGCGGCGTACGGTCGCGACGTGCAGCCCCACCGCTCCCCGACCGTCGCGATCATCGGCGCCGGCATGTCCGGCCTCTGCATGGCGGCCACCCTCGACCGGGCCGGGATCGAGGACGTGACCCTCTTCGAGCGCGCCGACCGCGTCGGCGGCACCTGGCGCGACAACACCTACCCCGGGCTCTCGTGCGACGTGCCGTCGCGCTTCTACCAGTTCACCTTCGCGCCCAACCCGGACTGGTCGCGGTTCTTCTCCCCCGGGCCCGAGATCCACCGCTACTTCGACGAGGTCGCGGACCGGCTGCGGCTGCGGCGGCGGATCGCCTTCGGGACCGAGCTCGTCTCGGCCCGCTTCGAGGACGAGCGCTGGCGGCTGCGGACGGCGGCCGGCGACGAGCACCAGGCCGACTTCCTGATCTCGTGCTGCGGCATCCTCCGCGACCCGCGCGTGCCGGCGATCCCCGGGCTCGACGACTTCGCCGGGGCCCGCTTCCACTCCGCCCGCTGGGACCACGACGTGCCCGTCGAAGGGCGGCGGGTGGCGGTGATCGGGACCGGCTCGACCGGGGTCCAGATCGTCTGCGGGCTGGCCGGCGTGGCTGGGAGGGTCTCGCTCTTCCAGCGCACCCCGCAGTGGATCCTGCCGCTGCCGAACCCCGGCTACTCGCGGATCACCCGCGCGCTCCACGGGCGGCTGCCGCTGCTCGACCGGGTCGGCTACGGCGTCACCCGCGCCAGCTTCGAGTACTTCGCGCGGGCGCTGACCCAGCCCGGCTGGCGGCGGCGGGTGGTCGGCGAGCTCTGCCGGCTGAACCTGCGGTCGGTCCGCGACCCCGCGCTGCGGCGCAAGCTGACCCCCGACTACGAGCCGATGTGCAAGCGGCTGGTGGTCTCGTCCGGCTTCTACCCCGCGGTCCAGCGCGACGACGTCGAGCTGGTCACCGACGCGATCGAGCGGATCGAGCCGAGCGGGATCCGGACCCGCGACGGCCGCCTGCACGAGGTCGACGTGCTGGTGCTGGCGACCGGCTTCGACGCCCACGCCTACATGCGGCCGATGGAGCTGGTCGGCGAGGACGGCCTGACGATCGAGCAGGCCTGGAGCGACGGCCCGCGCGCCTACCGGACCGTCTCGCTGCCCGGGTTCCCCAACTTCTTCATGCTGATGGGCCCCCACAGCCCGGTCGGCAACTACTCGCTGACCGCGATCGCCGAGACCCAGGCGACCTACGTGCTGCGGTGGATCGACCGCTGGCGGGCCGGGCGGCTGGCGACCGTCCAGCCGACGCCCGAGGCGACCGACCGCTTCAACGCCTCGATGCGCGCGGCGATGCCCGGGACGGTCTGGACCACCGGCTGCGACAGCTGGTACCTGGGCGCCGACGGCCTGCCCGAGCTGTGGCCGTGGACCCCCGACCACCACCGCCGGCTGTTGTCGCGGATCGAGGAGGCCGACCACGTGACGACCCCGGTGCGGGTCCCGGCCACGACCGGGGGCGCGGCCTGATGCGCCGCCGCCTGCGCCTGGCGGGCGCCGTGGTCGTGATCACCGGCGGCGCCCAGGGGATCGGCCGCGCGACCGCCGCGGCGGTGGCCGCCCGCGGCGCGACGGTCGCGATCCTCGACCGCGACGGCGAGGCCGCGGCGCTCGCCGCCCGCGAGCTGGGTGGCGACGCGCTCGGGCTGACCGCCGACGTCACCGACCCGGCCGCGCTCGCGGACGCGATCGCGACGGTCGTCGAGCGGCGCGGGCGGATCGACGTGCTGATCGCCAACGCCGGCATCGGCCCGCGCTCGATCACCGTCGACGAGGGCGACCCGGACCACGCCCGCCAGGTGCTCGACGTCAACCTGACCGGGGTCTGGAGCACGCTGCGGGCCGGGGTCGGGCCGGTCGCCGCCCAGCGCGGCCACGTGCTGGTGATCTCGTCAGCGGCGGCCTTCGTCGTGACCCCGACCTGGGCCGCCTACGGGGTCAGCAAGGCCGGGGTCGAGATGCTCGCGCGGTCGCTGCGGATCGAGCTGGCGCCGAGCGGCACGACCGTCGGCGTCGCTCACTTCGGGCTGGTCGACACCGGGCTCGTCGACCGCTTCGCCGCCGATCCGCTCTACGCCCACGCCGAGCGGCTGATCCCCGGCTTCGTGGCCACCCGGGTCGCGCCGCGGACGGTCGCCGAGCGGGTCGCCGACGGGATCGAGCGGCGGGCGGCGCGCACGATCGTCCCCGGCTGGCTCGGGCCGGTCTACGCCCTGCGCGGGCTGCTCGGGCCGCTGAGCGACGCGTTGCTCGTCCGCAGCCGCCGCGCCCACTCCTACGTCGACGCGGTCCGCGAGCGCGACCGCGAGCAGGCCGCTCAGGCGCGGACGTCGCCGATCAGCTCCTCCAGCAGCGGCCGGTAGATCGCCCAGCGGCCGACCTTCGAGGGGGTCTCGCGGGGCTCGAACGACTCGGCCAGCGCCAGCCCGCGGACGGTGCTGATGCAGAGGTCGACCTTCGCCATCAGGACCGCGTCCTCGGCCAGCCCGCCGACCAGCCCGGCGATCGTCTCGCGGATCATCCGCCGCAGCCGCCGCTCGACCGGCAGCAGCCGCTCACGCAGCTCGGCGTCGTCGGCGGCGGCGATCCAGATCTTGGTGCCGGCCTCGAAGAGGTCGCTGGAGAAGTCGGCCCAGACCACGTCGAGCAGCCCGCCGACGCCGGCGCCGGCGTCGCGGCGACCGACGACCTCCTCGGCCATCGCCTGGATCCGCTCGTTGGCCAGGTGCTCGTAGGCCTCGGCGATCAGGTCCAGCCGGTGCGGGAAGTGGTGGGTCTGGGCCCCGCGCGAGACGCCCGCCAGCTCGGCCACGTAGCGGCTGGTGGTGCCGGCGTAGCCGACCTCCACCAGGCTCCGGATGGTGGCGTCGAGCAGTTTGCCGCGGGTCTCGGCGCGGCGCTCCTCCTGGGTCCGGCGGGCGCCGTCCGCGGCTGGCCCACCGCCGCCGCGGCCACCCGCGACGGCGCGGCGGACCGCCTTCTGGGCGGCCTTGCCGGCCTGGCCGGCGGCCTTGGTCGCCTGGCGGGGAAGGGGGCGGCTCATGCGGGGACGTCCTCCAGCTCGCGCTTCAGCACCTTGCCGGTCGGGTTGCGGGGCAGCTCGTCGAGGAACCGCACCTCGCGCGGGACCTTGTACCGCGCCAGGTTCTCCCGCACCAGCTGCTGCACGCCCTGCTCGTCCAGCCGCGCGCCCTCGCGGAGCACGACGTAGGCCCGCAGCCGCTTGCCGAACTGCTCGTCGTCGACCCCGACGACGGCCGCCTCGGCGATCAGGTCGTGGCCGGCCAGCAGCTCCTCGACCTCGCCCGGGAAGACGTTCTCCCCGCCCGAGACGATCATGTCGTCGTCGCGGCCGTCGATCGTCAGCAGCCCGTGCTCGTCGAAGTGACCGACGTCGCCGGAGGAAAGCAGCCCGCCGACGTTCTCCTTGCCCCCGCCGCCGGTGTAGCCCTCGAAGGGGATCCCGTTGCCGACGAAGACCCGGCCGGTGACGCCGGTGGGGACGTCGCGGCCGTCGTCGTCGAGGATCCGCACCCGCGCCCCGCGCACCACCGGCCCGACCGCGTCGGGCGCGATCCGCAGGTGGTGCGGCTCGGCGATCGTGGCGTAGGCGACCTCGGTCGAGCCGTAGAGGTTGTAGACCACCTCGCCGAGGGTGTCGAGCGCGCGGGTGGCCAGCGAGCCGCCGAGCTGGGAGCCCGCGACGAAGACCACCCGCAGCGACGAGAGGTCGGCCGTTCGCCCGGCCTCGTCGTGGGCGTCGAGGAAGCGGCGGAGCATGATCGGGACCACGATCAGGCCGCTGGCGCGGTGGCGGGCGACGTCCTCGACGGCGAGCGCCGGATCGAACCGCCGGCGCAGCACCAGCGTCGAGCCGAGGCCGACGGCGAGGATCGCGTGGGCCAGGCCGAGCGCGTGGAACATCGGCGTCGCGATCACCGTCGCCTGCTCACTCCGCAGCGGCACGCTGGTCAGCAGCCCGCCGAGGGTCGAGAGGCTCTTCGGCTGCTGGCGGCGGGCGCCCTTCGGCGTCCCGGTGGTGCCGCTGGTGAGGATGATCAGCGACGCGTGCTCGCCCGGCGCCGGCGGCCGAGTGGCCGGCGCGCTCGCGATCAGCTCGTCGAGGGTGCCGTCGGCCCCGGGCACGTCGCCCTCGCGCTCGACCCAGGCCCGGAAGCGGCCGAGCGGCGCGTCGACGCCGGTCACGTGGTCGGCGAACTCGTCGTCGAAGGCCAAGAGCCGGACGCCCTCGCGGGCCGCGACCTCGGCCAGCTGCGGGCCGGCGAAGTCGGTGTTCATCAGGATCGCGCGGCCGCCGAGCTTCGAGACCGCGAACAGCGCCTCGACGAAGCCGGCGTGGTTGCGGATCATCAGGCCGACCCCGTCGCCGGGCCGGGCTCCGCGGGCCCGCCAGGCGTTGGCCAGCGCGTTGGTCCGGCGGTCGAGCTCGGCGAAGGTGGTGGCGCCGCGCTCGTCGACGATCGCCGTTCGCTGCGGGTGGCGGGCGACCGGCAGCGCGAGGGCGGCGCCGAGCGGTCCCTCGGCGCGGATCGCCCGCAGCGCGGCGGCCACCGTCGCCGGGCGATCGGCCCGCACGAAGCCGGCGTCGACGAGCGCGCGGAGGTAGGCGATCTCGTCGCCCGCGCGGGCGACGACCGTGGTCGCGGCGGCGGGCGCGGCGCGGACGATCCGGCTGAGCATGGCGAGCAGCGTACCCGATGAAAAAAACCGTCGGGTTGGTATCTTTCAGCGCGACGCACCTCCGGGCCCCGTCCGGGCGACCCGCCGACCAAGGACGCCGACATGAGCAGCACCCTCGAGCCCCGCGCCGGCTCGGCCCCCACGATCGACCACGACAGCGCCGCCTGGAAGCTGGTCGGCGGCGAGATGGAGCGGCCGATCTTCGACGACGACCACCAGGCGTTCCGCGAGAGCGCGCGCCGCTTCCTCGAGAACGAGATCGCCCCCCACGAGGCGCACTGGGAGGAGCAGCGGATCGTCGATCGCGACGCGTTTCTGAAGGCCGGCGCCAACGGCTTCCTCGGGCTCGCGGTGCCAGAGGAGTACGGCGGCGCCGGGATCGACGACTTCCGCTTCAACGCCGTCTTCGGCGAGGAGGTCGTGCGCGCCGACTGCCGCAGCTTCGGCGCCGGGGCGATGCTCCACAACGACGTCGTGCTGCCCTACCTGATCTCGTTCTGCAACGAGGAGCAGAAGCAGCGCTGGCTGCCGAAGTGCGTCTCGGGCGAGACGATCCTGGCCGTCGCGATGACCGAGCCGGGGACCGGGTCCGACCTGCAGGCGATCGCCACCACCGCGGTCCGCGACGGCGACCACTACGTCGTCAACGGCGCCAAGACCTTCATCACCAACGGCATCAACGCCGACCTGGTGGTGACCGCGGTCAAGACCGAGGGCGGCCTGAGCCTGCTCGGGATCGAGCGCGACACCCCCGGCTTCGAGCGCGGCCGCAAGCTCGACAAGCTCGGGATGCACGGCCAGGACACGGCCGAGCTGTTCTTCAACGACGCCCGGGTGCCGGTCGACAACCTGATCGGCGACGAGGGCATGGCCTTCATGTACCTGGTCCAGAAGCTGGCCCAGGAGCGGCTGACCCTGACCCTCAACGCGACCGCCGGCGCCGAGGCCGCGCTCGGCCTGACGATCGACTACGTCCGCGAGCGCAAGGCCTTCGGCCGCTCGATCGGCCAGTTCCAGAACACCCGCTTCATCCTCGCCGAGCTGAAGACCGAGTGCGTCAAGGCGCGGCTGTTCGCCGACTGGCAGCTGGGCCAGCACGTCGAGGGCAAGCTCTCGATCGAGCACGCCGCGATGGGCAAGTACTCCTCGACCGACCTCCTCTGCCGGGTGGTCGACGACGGCGTCCAGCTCCACGGCGGCTACGGCTACATGACCGAGTACCCGATCGCCAAGGCCTACGCCGACGCCCGGATCACCAAGATCTTCGCCGGCACCAACGAGATCATGAAGGAGATCATCGGCCGCGGGATGGACCTGGGGTAGACCCGCGGGGCCGCGACGCGGACGGCCGATCGCCGTCCGCTACGCCAACCCCGCCCGGACCGCGCCGTAGAACGCGGTCAGCCGGGCGAGCAGCGCCGTGGCGCCCTGCTCGTCGTCCGGGTCGAGGTCGAGGACCCAGTCGGCGACGATGTCGAAGAGCCCGCCGATCAGCCCGGTCGCGACGCCGGGCGGCAGCTCGCCCTGCGGGTGGTAGCGGCGCCAGATCTCGCTCACGAAGGCGGCGGCCCAGCGGCGGTTCGTCCGCCGCTGGCGTTCGACGGTCGGACTGGTGGCGCTGCCCTGGCCGAAGAGCACCTCGGCCCGGCGGGGGTCGGCGGCGAAGGCTCGCGCGAACGCCTCCAGCAGCCGCCGCGAGCCGGCCTCCTCGTCGTCCGGCGCGCCGGCCAGCGCGCTGGCCATCTCGGCCTGGGCCTCGGCCGTGACCTCGCCCATCAGCGCCAGGTAGCAGGCCTCGCGACCGTCGAACAGCTCGTAGAAGCTCTTGGTGCTGACGTAGGCCGCCTGGCACAGCTGCTCGATCGAGACCTCGCCGAAGCCGCGGGCCGCGAACAGCTCGAGCGCCGCGTCGAGCAGCGCGCGGCGCCGCTGCTCGCGTCGCTCGTCGGCGGTCAGGCCGCGGATCCGGCGCGGCGCGGCGGGCGTTGGACGGGCCGGGGGCACGCGTCGCACGATAGTCCGCCGGCCCGACCAGGACCGCCCGCGGACAGTTTGGAAAAGATTTCTTGTTCTGAACCGGTCGACATGTTTGAATGCTTTCGTCGGCCGTGGCGAGCGCCCGCCGCCGCGATGCTTCCCTTCTGAGGAGAGGGTGTCCATGCGCAGTTCGTCCGTCCCCCGTCGCCTGCTGGCGGCGCTCGTGACCGCGGTCGCCGCGGTCGCCGTTCTGTCCCCCGCCGCCGCGTCGGCCGCCCCCACCAGCGGCTGGAACGACTGGTCCTGCCGGCCCAGCGCCGCCCACCCCGAGCCGGTCGTGCTCGGCCACGGCCTCGGCGCCAACGGCGTCGACAACTTCCTGGTGCTGGCCCCGGCACTGAAACTCGCCGGCTACTGCGTGTACTCGACGACCTACGGCGGCACCACGTTCCTGGGCGACCTGGTCGGCGGCCTCGGCGACATGCGCCAGAGCGCCCGCGACTTCGGCGCCTTCGTCGAGCGCGTCCGCTCCAGCACCGGTGCCGCGCAGGTGAACGTCGTCGGCCACTCCGAGGGCACGACCGTTCCCGCCTACTACGCGAAGGTCCTCGGCGGCGCGCCGAAGGTCAAGCGCTTCGTCGGCTTCGGCGCCAACTACCGCGGGACGACGCTCTCCGGGCTGGGGACGCTGGCCAAGGCGCTGAAGCTGCAGCCGGTGCTCGACGCCGTCGGCTGCCAGGCCTGCTCGCAGTTCCTCCAGGGATCGGACTTCCTGAACGAGCTGAACACCGGTGGCACCGCGGCCGCGCCGGGACCGGTCTACACCAACATCGTGACCAAGTACGACACCGTCGTCACGCCCTACACCAGCGGCTTCATGAACGCGCCCAACGCGACCGACCTGGTGCTCCAGAAGTCGTGCCCGGTCGACTTCAGCGGCCACGTTGGCCTGGCCGTCGACCCGAACCTGATCAGCCTGGTGATCAACCGGCTCGCCCCCGAGCACGCCCCGCGGCCGATCTGCGTCCCGTACTGGGCGCTCGGCGCCTAGTACCGCCGCGTCATCCGCATCCGCAGGCCCCCGCGCGGACTCAGCGTGGGGGTCTTGTCGATCTGCAGCCGGTGGCCGGGCGGGAGCGCCAGGTCGCGCTCCCGCAGCAGCACCGTCGCCACCGCCTTCACCACCAGGTGGCCGAAGCGCTTGCCGATGCAGATCCGCTGGCCGCCGCCGAACGGCATGTAGGCGCCGCGCGGCAGCGCCCGCCGGGCCTCGGGGGCGAACCGCTCGGGGCGGAAGGCGGCTGGCTCGGGGAAGACGTCGGGCAGCCGGTGGCTGACCCAGGTCGAGTACGTGACGTGGGTCCCCGCCGGCACGTGGTGGCCGGCGAACTCGAACGGGCTGACGGCCAGCCGCGGGCCGAACCAGACCGGCGGGTACAGCCGCAGCGTCTCCTCGAAGGCCATCTCCAGCTCCGGCAGCTCGCGCGCCAGCTGGTCGACGCCGGGGTCGGCCCCGCCCAGCACCCGCCGCTCCTCCTCGCGCACGCGGGCCAGCACCCGCGGGTGCCGGGCCAGCTCGTGGAGCAGGAACGAGATCGTCGAGGAGGAGGTGTCGTGGCCGCCGAAGAGCATCGTGCAGAGCTGGTCGCGCAGCTCGCCGTCGCTGAAGCCCTGCCCCTCGTCGTCGCGGGCGGCCAGCAGCATGCCGAGGATGTCGCCGCCGTCGCCGGGGTCGCGGCGGCGACGGGCGATCTCCGCCAGCAGCATCGCGTCGAGCTCCGCCCGCGCCCGCAGCATCCGCGCCCACGGCGTCCCCGGCCCGCGCAGCGGCAGCGACCAGAGCGGGCTGTCGAGGTAGGCCAGCGCCCGCTCGAAGGCCGTCGCCAGCGCGTGCCCGCGGTCGCGGTCGTGGGGGTCGATCCCCACCAGCGCCCGCATCGAGATGCTCATCGACAGGTCGCGGGCCCAGGCGTAGAGGTCGGCCGTGCCGCCGACCGGCAGCGCCGCGACCGCCCGCCGCGCCTCGTCGACCATCACCGCCACCGCGTCGTCCATCCGCTTGCGGTGGAAGGCCGGCATCGCGATCGAGCGCGCGCGGTCGTGGTACTCGCCGTCGGTGGTGATCAGGCCGTCGCCGAGCAGCGGGATCAGCTCCTCGCCGAACATCCCCCGCCGCCAACTGAAGTGGTGCGCGCCGGAGACGGTCACGAAGTGGTTCGCCTCCGGTCCGATCATCGCCACCACCGGCCGGTGCAGGATCCGGTGGGTGAAGATCGGCCCATAGCGGGCGTAGGCGGCCAGCGAGTTGCCGAGCGGGTCGCGCTGCCAGGCCATCGTCCGCCGCAGGCTGACCCGGGTCTCGCCCGGGGGCAGCGGCGCGCGCCGCCGCAGCTCGGCGACCGCTTCGGTGGCCATCCGCGGCAGGTCGAAGGGCCGTTCCGGGGTGGGGGTGCGCATTCGTCCGCCTCCGCAGCTCTTTGACAGGGCGCCCTGTCAGAACATAGAAGTCGACAGGAGAGCCTGTCAAGATGAATCGCGTGCCGCCGCCCGTCGTCCGCCCCTACCGCGGGATCAGCGCCGAGCAGCGGCGGGCCGACCGCCGGCGGCGGCTGCTCGACGGTGGCCTCGACGTGCTGGCCGAGGTCGGCGTCGCCGGCCTGACGATGACCGCCGTCTGCGCCCGCGCCGGCCTCACCGAGCGCTACTTCTACGAGAGCTTCCGCGACCGCGACGGCCTGCTCCGCGCGCTCAGCGACCAGCTCGCCGACGAGGTCACCGACGCGATCCGGGGCGCGATCGCCCGCGCCCCGCGCGACCTCTTCGCCGTCTCGCGGGCCGCGATCCTGGCCGCGGTCCAGCTGCTGGCCGACGACCCGCGCAAGGCCCGGGCGATGCGCGAGACGCTCGGGACCGAGCTGGTCCGCGAGCGCCAGGAGCAGCTGATCGCGCTGACCGTCGACCTGCTCTCGGAGCAGATCCGCGCCCTCGGCGACCCCGCCGCGATCGACCCGACGCGGCTGCGACTGGCGACGACGGTGATCGTGGCCGGCACCCTCCACGCGGTCGGCGACTGGATCCAGGCCGACGACCCCGCCCCGCTCGACGAGCTGGCCGACGAGGTCGCCCGGCTCTGCGTCGCCGCCGCCGGCACGGTCACCTCCCGCTCGCGTGGCGGTTGACCCCCGGCGTTCGGGTCTCAACCGCCACGCGAGCGAGAGGGCTGGGCGGGCGGGGGCGAACCGCAGGGGCGGTAGCGGCGGACGTGGCGCACCGTTCGGGCGCGACCATGGCGCCGCACCGTCGCCGTCTCGACCAGCCGCACGACCGACCGCGGCCGCCCGCGCAGGTCGACGACCGCGGTCAGCCGCCCGCCGCGCCGCGTCACCCGCACCGAGCGGCCGGCGACCGTCACCCGCGCGCGGCGGGCGTCGGCCGGACGCACGCGGATCCGGAACCGTCGCCGGCTGGCGCACGCCCGCGGCGGCGGGGCAGCGGCCCGCGGCCGCGTCGGCGCCAGCCGCTGGACGAACGCCGCCGCGGCCCGGCTGAGCGGCTCCGGCCGGCCGTCGGGCTGGCGCCAGGCGGCGTAGGTCGCGTCCAGGTGGTCGTAGCCCGGGAGCACCACCCGGGTGGTGTCGCGACCCGCCAGCTCGGGCGTCCCCAGGCCGGGCGCGAAACCGTGCTCGGCGTCGAGGTAGAGCGCCGGCCGCCGCGCCAGGTTGGCCGGGATCCGGTGGCGGGCCGTGCCGCCGCGGTCGCCGAGGTTCGCCGCCACCACGTCGGTCAGCAGCCGCAGCGGGAAATACCACTCCCAGCCGTCGACGTCGGGCAGCGTCATCGCGCGGGCGAACTGGCCGAGGTCGGTCGCCTCCTGGCCGCGGTCGCTGTAGCGCAGTTCGGGCCGGTCGGCCGGGAAGAGGCCGCCCGCCGGCAGCCGATCGTAGGCGGTCCAGCCGTAGGTGGCGCCGCGGTCGGTCGGGCGGACCGTCGTGCCGCCGAGCAGCCCCGCCGGGCTCATCGGCGTGCCGTAGGGCAGCGGAAAGTCCTTCGCCGCCACCGGGCCGCCGGCCGGCGCCCCGAGACTGGCCCGGAAGTAGGCCACGCCGGAGCGATCGTCGTCCGCCACCAGGCCGAGCGCGGCGGCGTTGGTCGCGCGCAGCTCGCGGGTGGCGGGCGCGCCGAGCACCTGGGCGAGCGGATCGTCGACCATCGCCGTCAGCAGCAGCCCGCCGAAGGAGCCGCCCGGCAGGTCGGCGAGGATCGTGCTGCGCGCGTCCGGCGCCACCCGGGCCGCCGACGCGAGCGCGTCGGTGGCGATGAACGCCTGGTCGAAGGGCGAGTAGGGCACGGCCGGCGCGACCGTCCCGAGCAGGTCGCCGATCCCCAGTCCGAGCGGCCCGGTCAGCGCCCCGACCCCGTCGAGCAGCAGGCCCGGCGCCGCGCCCAGCAGCTCGGTCCGGGAGTCGAGGACGACCAGCCCGGCGCACAGCCGCCAGCCCTGGTCGGCGGTCGTCGCCGGGTCGCCGTCGAAGTCCCACTGCGCGAGCTGGCCGGTGATCAGGCCACCGAGCGAGTGGCCGCCGCAGAGGACGCGGTCGCGCAGCGGCGCCGGCACCCGGGCGATCACCGTCCGCCAGTCCTCGAGCGTGCGGCCCAGCCCCTGGTGGGCGAGGAAGGCGACGTCGCCCGCCGCCGGCGGGGCGAACCGCGCCCCGGCGAGCGGACGCCCGCGCAGGTAGTAGTCGGCGGCCAGATCGGGGTTCGGCGAGGCGGCCGCCGCCCGCAGCCCGCGGTGGTCCTCCAGGCAGTTGGCGCGGCGGTCGATGACCCAGACCTCGACCCGCTGCCCGCGCAGCGCCGCCGCTCGGACGATGTTGCGGGCGACCGGCTCGAGCCCGCCGGCCCCGGCCTCGAAGCCCGGCATCAGGGACACGATCGCGTCGGCCGCGGCGGGGTCGTCCGGACCCGAGGCCGGCCGGGCGCGCAGGTAGCCGAGCCGGCCGCAGGCGGCCGGTCGCGGCCCCGCCGCCGCCGGCAATGGGGCGACGAACCGCACCAGCCCGGTCCGGACGCCGTCGGCGTCGGGAGCGCTGGAGGTCAGGGCCGCCTCGCCGGGCAGCGCCGAGACCGGCGCCGCGCCCAGCAGGCAGGCGACCGCGACGGCGAGGGGCAGGACCGGCCGGAGGCACCACATCGCCGGCATCTTATAGACCGTCCGTCCTGTTTCTTACTTCCAGCACGACCCGGCCCCCCGGCTCGCGTGGCGGTTGACCCCCGGCGTGCGGGGGCGATCCGCCACGCGAGGTGGCGGGGGCGGCGGGGGGGGGGCGGGCGGTTCGGGGTGGCGTGGCGCGATCGATCAACCCCGCGGCTCCGCCGATCATGGTCGCGGGCGGCCCCGGCGCCTAGCGTCGGCCCATGCCCCGCCACGTCCTCACCGGTCAGCTCGTCGCCGTCACCGGCGGCGCCCGCGGCATCGGCCGCGCGACCGCTGCCGCGCTGCTCGCCGCCGGCGCCCGGGTCGCGATCGGCGACCTCGATGCCGAGCTCGCCACCCGCACCGCCGACGAGCTGGGCGGCGGCCGGCCGGACGCGATCCGCGCCTACCCGCTCGACGTCACCGACCGGGCCAGCTTCGCCGCCTTCCTCGACGCCGCCGAGCGCGACCTGGGGCCGCTCTTCGCGCTCGTCAACAACGCCGGGATCATGCCGATCCGGGCCTTCGCCGACGAGGACGACGCGACCACCGACCGGATCGTCGACATCAACCTCCACGGGGTCCTGACCGGCTCGAAGCTGGCGCTGCCGCGGATGCGGGCCCGCGGCGCCGGCCACCTGGTCAACGTCGCCTCGCAGGCCGGCCGGATCGGCGCCGCCGGGCTCGCCACCTACTGCGCCACCAAGTTCGCCGTGGTCGGCTTCTGCGAGGCGCTGCGGATCGAGCTGCACGGCAGCGGGATCGACGTCTCGTGCGTGATGCCGGCCGTCGTCGACACCGAGCTGACGGCCGGGATCGAGGGCGCGCCGCGGCCGCTGCGGATCGCTCCCGAGGACGTCGCCGCCGCGATCGTCGGCACCCTCCGCCGGCCGCGGCCCGAGGTCTACGTGCCGCGCTTCCTGGCCCCCGCCTACCGCGCCGGCGGGGCGCTGCCGCCGCGGGTCCGCGACCGCGCGCTGCGGCTGGTCGGCAGCGACCACCTGATGGTCGACGCCGCCGACCGGGCGGAGCGGATCGGCTACGAGGCGCGGGCCGCGGCGCCGGTCCAGGGCCACAGCCAGCGCGACGACGCCACGACCGCCGGCGACCGCCGATGACCGTTACCGCCACCACCGCCGCGACCCGCCACGCCGTTCGCTCACCCTCCGACGGCACCGTCGTCGGCGAGGTCGCCTGGGCCGACGCGGACGCCGTCGCCGCGACCGCCGCCCGGCTGCGTGCCGCCCAGCCGGCCTGGCTGGCCCTCGGCCCGCGGGGGCGCGGCGCCGCCCTCGCCCGCTTCGGGCGCTGGCTGGCCGACGAGCGGCCGCGGCTGGAACGGCTGCTGATCGCCGAGACCGGCAAGTCGGCGAGCGACGCCCGGGTCGAGATCCCGATGATCCTCGAGCTGCTGGCCTACTACGGCCGCCACGCCGGGCGCTTCCTGGCCCCCGAGCGGCGGCCGCCGGCCTCGGCGCTGGTCGCCCACAAGCGGGTCACCGTCCACCGCCGTCCCTACCCGCTGGTCGGGGTGATCGCGCCCTGGAACTACCCGATCGCGATGGCGCTGCTCGACGCGGTCCCGGCGCTCGCGGCCGGCTGCGCGGTGCTCGTCAAGCCGTCCGAGCTGACCCCGCTGACCACCGCCGAGATCGTCCGCGGCTGGCGCGCGCGGGCCGGGGCGCCGGCGGTGCTCGACGCGGCGCTGGGCGCGGTCGCGACCGGCGAGGCGGTCGTCGACGCGGTCGACATGGTCCAGTTCACCGGCTCGTCGCGTGGCGGCCGGGCGGTGATGGAGCGAGCAGCGCGGCGGCTGACGCCGGTCAGCCTGGAGCTGGGCGGCAAGGACGCGATGCTGGTGCTCGACGACGCCGACCTCGAGCGAGCGGCGAGCGCCGCTGTCTGGGGCGGGCTCTTCAACGCCGGCCAGACCTGCGTCTCGGTCGAGCGGGTCTACGTCCACGAGACGGTCCACGACCGCTTCGTCGCGCTGGTCGTCGACCAGGTGCGGGCGCTGCGCCAGGGCAGCGGCGACGGCCACGACCTCGGCGCCCTGATCGACGAGCGGCAGCTGGCGACCGTCGAGCGGCACGTCGCGCAGGCGCGGGCGGCCGGCGCGCGGGTGGCGATCGGCGGCGGCCGACGGCCGGGTCCCGGCTGCTTCCACGAGCCGACGGTGCTGGTCGACGTCGACCAGGCGATGGACTGCATGCGCGAGGAGACCTTCGGCCCGACGCTGCCGATCATGCGGGTCCGCGACGAGGAGCAGGCGGTGGCGCTGGCCAACGACTCCGCGTACGGCCTCTCGGCGTCGGTCTTCACCCGCGACCGCGAGCGCGGCCGGCGGATCGCCGCCCGGCTGGAGTGCGGCGCGGTCAACGTCAACGACGTGATCGTCAACCTGATGACGACGACCGCGCCGCACGGCGGCTGGAAGACGTCGGGGATCGGGGCCCGGATGGGCGGGGCCGAGGGACTGCGGAAGTTCTGCCGCACCGAGGTCGTCGTCGAGAGCCGGATCGCGCTCCGCCACGAGCCGCTCTGGTACGCGGCCGGCGACCGCGTGCGGGCGCTCGCCGACCGGCTGCTGGTCGGCCACGCGCGCCGCGCCCTGCGGCGGCTGGAGCGAGCTGGCTGAGCCTGGATCCAGGCTAAGCGGCCGCGTCGGCCCGGAAGCGCCCCGGCGGCTGGCCGGTCCAGCGGGTGAAGGCGTGGGTGAAGCTGGTCGCGTCGACGTAGCCGAGCCGCGCCGCGACCTCGCCGACGGTCAGCGCGGTGCCCCGCAGCAGCTCAGCGGCCAGCGCCTCGCGGACCTCGTCGCGGAGGCTGCTGAAGCTGGTCCCGTCGGCGGCCAGCCGCCGCACCAGCGTCCGTGGCGAGACGTGCAGCTCGCCGGCGACCTCGGCCAGCCCCGGCATCCGGTCGGGCCGCGCCAGCAGCCGCGAGCGGACCGCGCCGGCGATCCCCGCCCGCTCGCGGCGACGGGCGACCAGCTCCGCGCAGGCCCGCTGGGT
This sequence comes from Patulibacter defluvii, assembly GCF_034096925.1. Taxonomy (NCBI): domain Bacteria; kingdom Bacillati; phylum Actinomycetota; class Thermoleophilia; order Solirubrobacterales; family Patulibacteraceae; genus Patulibacter; species Patulibacter defluvii. The sequence goes on along the minus strand of NZ_JAWZSQ010000002.1, from coordinate 274,604 downwards.
GGCGCGCCAGGTCAGCTCGTCGGCCTGCGGCAGCGGGGTCTCCAGCAGCGACCGCTCGACGGTGATCGCCGTCTGCTCGCGACCGCCGAGCAGCCGGACCTCGGGGATCGCCGCGGCGACCAGCGACGCCCGCTCGGGCGGCAGCCGGGTGGTGACGGTCAGCGGCGGCACGCCGCCCGCGATCGCCTGCATCACGATCGCGGCCGAGGTCAGGTCGCGCTCGGCCAGCAGGTCGCGGACGTCGGCCGGGACGTGGTCGTCGTCGATCACCAGCCGCACCTGGCGGCCGTCGTCCTGCAGCCGCGGCCGGACGAAGGCGAAGGTCAGCTGGACGTAGCGGAGCCCGACGTCGATCGCCGCCCCCCAGGTCGGGCTGGTGAGGACCGCGAAGCCCCAGATCCCCATGCTGGCCAGGGTGTAGCGGCGGCCGGCGTCGACGCCGATCCCGGGCACGTCGCCGAGCCGCGCGACCAGGTTGCGGGCGACCTGCAGCTCCTGGCCGGCCGCGATCCAGCCGTCGGGATCGTCGAGCGTGGCCGGCGCGATCCCGCTCCCGGCCAGGCAGTCGGCCACCCGCAGCCCGCGGTCGACGCCGACGGCGACCAGCACCCGGACCCCGTTCGGGCCCCGGGGGAAGTCCCACCAGCGATCGGGCGCGGGCGACGACATGCCCTCAGCGCGGATCGTAGGTGCTCGGGGGACGGGCCATCGCCCCACAACTTACAAGCCGTCTGGCTTGCATGTTGTTTCCCTCGCTGGTAGACCACCGCCCCAGATGCCCACCGTCCTGCCCACCGACGCGATCGCCCGCCTGGTGTTCGGCCCCGCCAACACGCCCGGCCGCACGCTGCGCCGGCTGCGCGCGCCCTCGCTGGCGGCGACCGTCGCCGGCCGGGTGGCGCTCGTCACCGGCGCCTCGTCCGGGGTCGGCGCCAGCGTCGCCCGGCGGCTGGCCGCGGCCGGGGCGACCGTCCTCCTCGTCGCCCGCTCGGCCGACGCGCTGGCCGTGGTCGCCGACGAGATCGCCGCCGCCGGCGGTCGGGCCGAGGTCCGCCCCTGCGACCTGGCCGACAGCGCGGCGGTGGCGACGCTCGCGGCCGACGTGGTGGCGGCCCACGGCGGCGTCGACGTGCTGGTCAACAACGCCGGCCGCTCGATCCGCCGGCGGGTCGCCCAGAGCGTCGAGCGCGGTCACGACTACCGGCGGACGATGCAGATCAACTACTTCGGCGCGGTCGACCTGACGCTCGCGCTGCTGCCGGCGATGCGCGAGCGCGGCGGCGGGCGGATCGTCAACGTGCTCTCGACCGCCGTCCACGCCGGGGTCCCGCGGTTCTCCGCCTACACCGCCTCGAAGACCGCGCTCGAGGGCTTCTCCCGCTGCCTGTCGCTGGAGGAGCGCTCGCACGGGATCCGCGTCACGACGGTCAACCTGGGCCTGGTGCGGACGCCGATGATCGAGCCGACCGCCGCCTTCGCCGACGCCCCCGCCCAGACCCCGGACGACGCCGCGCGGCTGGTGCTGGAGGCGATCGTGACCTCGCCCGCGCGGTTGACCACGCGGATGGGCGCGGCGCTGGCGGTGATGGTCGCCGTCGCCCCAACCGCGACCGACGCCCTGCTCCACGCCGCCTACCGCCGCGGGACGGCCTGACCCCCGCCCCCAGGCCTCGCGTGGCGGTTGACCCCCGGCGTGCGGGGGCTATCCGCCACGCGAGCGGGAGGGCGGGCGAGCGGGGTCTAGGCCGCCGCCCGCTCGCCGACCTGGGCGTAGACGGCGCCCTCGAACCCCAGCGCGGTGCCGACGATCCCCTGGTCGAAGAAGGGGAACGCCTGTGCGAGGACCGCGCCGCAGACCCCGCTGGCCCGGTCGATCCAGTAGTAGCAGTTGGTCAGGCCGGCCCAGTCGCCGGTGCCGGCGCGGCGCATTCCCGGCACGTCGACCAGCAGCAGGTGCAGGCCCAGCCCCCAGTCCTGCGGCAGCGGCAGGAAGGCGACGTCGTTCGACAGCAGCGGGTTGGCCGAGCGGATCGCCTCGGGCGTCGCGATCCCGTCCAGCGAGGGGGTGAAGAGCAGCTCGGCGGTGGCCGGCTCCAGCACCCGCACACCGTCCAGCTCGCCGCCGCGCAGCAGCGCGCGCATGAAGCGGGCGTAGTCGCCGGCCGTCGAGTAGGCGCCGCCGCCGCCGCTGATCAGGCCCGGATCGCGGGGCACGTCGAGTCCGTTGGGCTGCAGGGTCCCGTCGGGCATCCGCGAGTGCAGCGGCGGCAGCCGCGCCGCCGTCGCCTCGTCGACCACGAACGTCGTCGCCGTCATCCCCAGCGGGCCGAAGAGGCTCTCGGCCAGGAACGCGTCCAGCCGCTGGCCGCTGACCTCCTCGATCACGCGCCCGACCCAGTCGGTGCTCGTCCCGTACTCCCAGACCGTCCCCGGATCGTTGACCAGCGGCACGGTCAGCAGGCTCGGATCGAAGGCGAGCGCCTCGGGCGTCCCGGTCAGCTCGTGGTAGCGGGCCAGCTTCTCGTTCAGGAAGCTGTAGCCGAAGCCGGCGGTGTGGTTCAGCAGCTGGCGGACCGTCGCCGCGCTGGCCGGCGGCCGCAGCCGCGGCGTGTCGCCGTCGAAGCCCTCCAGCACCCGCAGCTCGCCGAACGCCGGGACGATCGAGGCGACCGGCGCGTCGAGGTCGAGCGCGCCCCGCTCGACCAGCTGCAGCGCCCCGGTCGAGGTCAGCGCCTTCGTCATCGAGGCGATCCGGAACGGGGTCGACGCCTCGACCGCCGGCCCGTCCGCGGCCAGCGTCCCGAACGGCGACTCGTAGAGCACGCCCTCGGCGTCGGCGGCGATCGCGACGCCGCCGACGTGGGCGCCGCCCGCCACCGCCTCTCGCAGCAGCGCGTCGACGGGAGCGGGATCGAACTCGGCCATGGCGCGACGCTACCCGGCGGAAATCGGCCATGGATGGGCTTTCCGCACAAGCCGCAGGGCCCGCGCGACACCCGCGTCCCTGCCGCCGCTCAGCGCTCCGGGCGGACCGTCGCCGGCGGGTCGCGGTGGACCTGCGGGAAGCCGGTCCGGCGGCCGCCCAGCTCCTGCGGCTGCTGAACCCGGCAGGGCGGCGCCTCCTTGCCGGCGTTGCGCGCGACCAGCGTCGCCAGCAGCCCGCTGAGGATCCCACCCGGCTGGGCGCCGCTGGTGCACGGGCGGTCGTCGAAGACGGTCATCCGCCGCGGGTCGGCGATCCAGCCCGGGTTGCCGTAGGCGTTGCCGCGATTGGTCGCCAGGCGCGTCGGCCAGACCGCCAGGCTCTCCGGGTTCAGCGGCAGCGTCTGACGCAGGTAGTGGAACCGGCGGCCGCCGGCGCCCTTGGTCGTCGCGTGGGTCGCCGAGGCCGGGTTGGCGAAGAAGCCGCGCAGCTCGCCGGTGTAGCGGCCCAGGAACTCGAGCGTCGGGTTGACCTCGCGCAGCAGCGGCTCGACGCCGGCGATCCACGGCCGCAGCTCGTCGACCACCCGAGTCAGCGCCGGCAGCCCGCGCCGCGACTCGGCGATCACCGGGTCGAGAGCGACGAACAGCGCCCGCAGCTCCGGCGCCAGCCGCTCCAGGTCGCGCAGCGTCGGGGTCAGCTCGGCCGCGACCGGCAGCATCCGCCGCACCAGCGGGTCGGTGTCGCGGGCGAACCGCCCCAGCCGGTCGGCCGTGCGGCGGACCTCGGCCTGGAACGGCGGCAGCGCGCGGATCGCCGCCTGGAGCGCCGACGAGCGGCGGTCGGTGATCTCCATCAGCCGGTCGCCGTCGACGATCAGCCCGGCCAGCTCGCCCTGCCGCTCGCTGAGCGCGCCGAACGCCCGGCCGCTGTCGCGCACCAGCCCGCGGACCGCCTGCCGCTGCTGGTCGAGGACCCGCATCAGCGACGTCAGGTCGTCGGCGAAGGGCGAGAAGCTGCCGAGCGCCGCCGACAGGTCGGCCGCGCGGCCGTCGAGGGCCAGCGCGCCGCTGCGGATCCAGCGGCCCATGTGGGTCCGGGTCTCGCGGTCGAAGGTCCGCAGCAGCTCGTCGAACTCGACCGTCGGCCGCACGCGCGCATCGGCGATCCGGCCGCCGTCGCGCAGCACCGCGCCCCGCCGGTGGCCGCCGCTCAGCTCGACGTAGGTCTCCCCCAGCAGCGTCTTCGCCCGCAGGGTCGCGCGGACGTTGGCCGGCAGCGGCGCGAACCGCGGCTCGATCTCCAGCACCGTCTCGGTCCGGCCGCTGCGCTTGTCCGGGTCGAGCTGCTTGACCTTGCCGACCGAGACGCCGGAGATCCGCACGTCCGACTCGGTCGCCAGCTGGGCGCCCTCGGCGAAGCTGACGTGGACCCGGTAGCCCTGCGGCCGCAGCGGCGTCGGGCCGCCGAACGCGGTCCACAGGTAGAGCAGCAGCCCGAAGCAGCTGAGCGCGAACGCCACCATCACGGCGATCCGCGCGGGCGAGGGCGGATGGACGTTCACCGGCCGGCTCCCTTCGCCAGCGGACCGCCGGTGGCGTCCTCCGCCTCGAGCGTCGGCGGCGGGCAGGCGCTGGTCTTCCCCAGCTGGTCGAGCAGCGTGCCGAGGAAGGCCAGCGACGGGTTGACCTCGCCCAGCTGGCTCAGCGTCGCCAGCGACGAGCAGCTGAGGTTCAGCCGCGTGCGCCGGATCGGGCCGTGGGCGTCCTTGGTGCTGTAGACCCAGGGCAGGTTCTGGTTGACCCACAGCTGGTAGAAGAGGAAGCCCCGCTCCTTGCCCGGCGGGTCGTAGGCGATCATGTTGAGGAGCCGGCGGGTCTCCTCGCTGAGGGCGTCGCTGTCGGGGTGGATCTCGTGCGCCCGCTGGGCCATGTCCTGGAGCCGCCGCGTCGGCCGCCGGGTGTCGCGCGCGAACGGCGTCAGCTGGCGGCGGACCACCGGCTCGGTCCGGCGCAGGAACGGCCGCGAGGCCCGCAGGCTCGGGGCCAGCTCGCGCGCCAGCGGCGAAAGCGCCGCGGTCGCCGGCCGCAGCTCGTCGGCCAGCCGCGTGCCCGAGCCGAGCGCGCCCTCGGTCGCCGCCAGCGTCGCCGGCAGCTCGCGCAGCGCGGCCCGCAGCTCGGCCTCGCGGCTGCCCATCGTGCCGAGCACGCCGTCGCTGGTGCGGACCGCGCGGACGACGTCGCCGCGGTGCTCCGCCAGCGCGTCGACGACCCGCCGCAGAACCGTCACCGATCGCCGCACCTGGCGCTGACGGTCCTCCATCGCGGCACCGATCCGGCGCATGTTGTGGGTCAGCGGCGAGAGTCGTTCGAGGGTCGTGGCCAGGTGGCGGCCGTCGCGGTGGAGGCCGCGGCCGAAGCCCTCCAGCAGCAGCTGCATCGCCAGCCGCGTGTCGCTGTCGAGCGAGGCCAGCAGCTCGTCGAGATGGACGTTGGTCGCCGTCCGCGCGTCGGGGATCCGCATCCCCGCGCGCGCCGGGCGTGCCCGCGGGCTGCCGGGCTGGAGCTCGATGCTCATGTCGTAGAGCCCGCTCTTCGGCCGCAGCAGCGCGGTCGCGTCCTCGCGCAGCAGCCGCGCGTGGCGCTGCTTGACCCGGATCGTGGCGACGGCGATCCCCCGCTCCAGCCGCACGTCGGTGATGTCGCCGACGTCGACGCCCGCGATCAGCACCTGCTGGCCCTGGCCCGGCGTGACCGCCTGGGCGGTCGACAGCTCGACGCTGTAGGTGCGGTACGGGTCGGCCCCGCCCGGCAGCCAGCCGGGCAGCGCGACCCGCTGGTTGACCAGGATGTAGCCGGTCACGACCAGCGACAGCACCAGCAGCCCGGCGATCACCGCGACGGTCGCGCCGTGGGCCCGCAGCAGCCGCCGCATCACTCGACCCCCCGCACCGACTCGGCGCTGTTGGGGTCGGGCACCGGCTGGGTCCAGCAGGCCACGTCGTCGCGGTAGGGCGGGCGGCGGGCGGGACGGACCGGGCGGACGCCGACGGCGGCGTCGGTCGCGCCGGGCGCCAGCTGGCCGAGGGTGCCGTCGGCGCCGAACTGCAGCAGCGACGGGCCGACGCCGATCGCGACCCGCGAGTAGTTGCCGCTGCCGCTGAAGTTCTGCGACTCGCCGGCGGCGCCGGAGATGCCGTACCAGAAGCCCTTGTAGTTCTCGACCCCGAGGCTGAAGCGGCCGTCCTGGATCTTCACGTTGCCGGCCGGGACGATCACGTTCGCGACACACTTGGCGATCTCGTCCGCGCCCGGCGCCGAGTCGGTGCCGTCGTCGGCGAAGCCGATCAGGTCGGGGACGGCCGAGCGCATGTCGCGGACCCAGCCGCCGAGCGCCGCGTTGCCGGCCAGCGTGCGGGCCGAGGCCACCCACGGGCGGGCGGCGTCGATCGTGGCCGGCGTCTCGCGGACGCCGGGCAGCAGCTCGCCGGCGATCCGCCGCACGCCGGGCAGCGCGCCGGCCATCGAGCGGTGAAGCCCGTCGCTGCGCTCCAGCACCGCCGGCAGCCGCCGGATCGCCGCCCGCAGACCGGCCTGCTCGGCGGCGAACGCGCCCATCGTGCGGTCGAGGCCGCGGACCGCCCCCTGGATCCGGGCCGCCTCCGGCGCCAGCGCGTCGGAGAGGGTCGCGACCGCGCTCACCAGCCCGGCCAGGTCGCCGGGACGGTCGCCGCGGCTGGCCTCGGCCAAGAGCGCCCCGGTCCGCAGCGCGACCGGCGAGTCGGCGATCACGCTCCGCATCGCCAGCACGGTCGCGTCGCTGGAGATCCCGTTGCCGAAGCCCTGGACCGTCTCCTGCAGTCGCCGGCGGGTGGCCGTCCGGAAGGTGCCGATCACGCGGTCGACCTGGACCGCGACGGTGGTGCTGGCGGCCGGGATCGTGCCGCCGTCGGGCATCGCCTCGGCCCCCGGGGTGCCCGGGTGCAGGTCGACCAGGAAGTTGCCCTCGAGGAAGATCCGCGGCCGGATCTTCAGCTCGGCGTCGCGGCGGATCGGCGGCGCCTGGTCGTCCAGGTCCATCCGCACGATCGAGGTCCGGCCCGGCCCGCCGTCGACGGCCACGACCTTGCCGACCGTCACGCCCGCGACCCGCACCGGCGCGCCCGACTTCAGCGAGGCGAGGTCCTCGACGACCGCGTTCAGCCGCTGCGGGCTGCTGCCCGGCAGCCGGTCCTTGAACATGATCGCCCCGACGATCACGGCGGCCAGCAGCAGGGTCGCGATCCCGGCCAGGACCGGCGAGCGCGGCGGGGCGGAGAGCGGCCGCCGCCTCACTTCGCGCCTCCGGTGATCATCGGCCGGCTGTCGGTCCGCTGGATGCCGGGCACGTTGCCGATCATCTGGCCCGGCCGGTAGCCCTCGTTGCCGGCCTCGCAGTCGCCGCCGGAGCCCGGCTGGCCGGTGTGCGGCAGGCCGTTGTGGTGCAGCTGCGGGCCGGGGTCGGCGCGGGGCGCCATCCAGATCGGGGTCAGGATCAGGCCGGCGCGCTGCCAGGTGCCCCACTGGTTGCCCTCGGCGATCACCGAGCTGGCGTTGCGGCCGAAGAGCGCGATGTAGTTGCAGCGGACCTGGGTCGGGCCGAGCGCGTCGACCAGCGGCCGCGCGCGGTCGACCAGCCGGTCGGCGGCGGCCAGCCCACGCGAGACCAGCGGGTCGTCGGCCGTCCGCTGGACGGCGGCGACCGTGTCGTCGAGCGGGGCCAGCAGCCGCGGCAGCCGGCGGTTGGTGCCGACGCCGCGGTCGAAGGCGGCGCTGAGCACCGGCGCGGCCCGCTCGAGCGCGGCGATCCCCGGCTCCAGCCGCGCCATCAGCCGGCCGCTGCGGCGCAGGAACGGCCGCGCCACCGGCAGCTCGCGCTGGAGCGAGCGCTGGGTGGCGACGCCGGTCCGCAGCAGCTCCTGGAAGTGCGGCCGGGCGACGGCGGCGAGCGCGCTGAAGGTGGCGTCCATGTGCCGCAGCAGCGAGCTCTGGGTCTCGGCGACCGGGGCCACCTCGCCCGCGGTCCGGGCCAGCGCGCGGAGGGTCGCCGCCAGCTCGCTCGCCGGATCGGCCAGGTTGGCCATCGCCGGCGACAGCCGCTCGAACGCCTCGGGCAGGACGGCGACCAGCCGGTTGAGATCGCGGCCGCGACCGGCCAGGCCGCTGCCGAAGGCGACGATCCCGCGCTGGAAGGCGGCCCGCGTCGGGGCGTCGTAGACCGAGGCCAGCTGGTCGAGGTCGACCGGCTCCTCGACCGCCTGCTCGACGCGCAGCCGACCGCCGGCGGGCAGCGTCCTCGGCGAGCGGCCGCGCCGCAGCTCGACGTACTTCAGGCCGAGGGCCGACCGCGGCCGGATCAGGACGGTGGTGTCGGCCGGCAGCGGCTCGGCGGCGCGGTCGAGCTGGAGCGAGGCGACCGCCACCAGCCGCCCGTCGCGCCGGACCTCGGGCTCGACCGCGGTCACCATCCCGATCCGGGCGCCGCCGAGTCGGACGTCGTTGCCGGGGGTCATCCGCTGGCCGTCGCGCAGCTCGACCTGGACGTCGTAGGTGCGCACGAACGGCAGCCCGGTGTTGGCGTTGTAGGCCAGCACGACGGCGACGATCGCGACCAGCAGCGTGGCGGCGCCGATCAGCACCGGGCTGGCGGCGAGCGAGGAGCGGCGGACCCTCACCGTCCACCGCCTCCGGCCGCGCGGGCCTGGCGGACCCGCTCGCGCAGCGCCCGCAGCTGCGGGTCGCGATCGGCGCCGCGCAGCAGCCGCGCGGGCGGCGTGCCGTCGAGCACCTGGGCGGTCAGGCGGTCGCTCAGCGTCGCCCGCGGTCCGAGCGCCTCGGCGGCGGTGCGGACGGTGCCGGGCGGGTTGGTCTGCGGCGTGCCCGGCTCGACGGTGCCGGTGGCGCAGCCGGCGACCGGCGCCTCGGCGTAGGAGGAGCAGCGGGTGAGGACGGCGAGCGCGCGCAGGTAGTGGCCGACGTCGTCGAAGCCGTTGATCGCCATCCCCTGGTAGAAGGAGTAGTCGAGCAGCCGCTTGCTGCCGCCGCTGGTCCGCAGCGACTCGGCGAGGGCGCGGGCGGTGCGCAGGACGGGGGCGGCCTTGGTGGTCAGCCGCTCCAGCTGGGCGACGACCGGATCGGCGGCGACGAGCGCCCGCCGGGCCCGCGCCGAGACGGCGCCGAGCCGCACCATCGGGGCGGTCGCGGTGCGCGAGAACTCGCGCATCGAGCGCAGCAGCGCGGTCGCGGTCGGCGCGGTCCGGCGCAGTCGCGCGACGGTCGGCACGGTCCGGTCGCTCATCCGCCGCAGGTCGTCCATCGCCGGCGTCACCTGGCGCAGGGTCGCCGGCAGCCGGCGCAGGTTCTCGTCGAGATCGCCGCGACGCTCGAGGATCGCCTCCTGGAGGTCGGCCGAGCGACGGAGGAAGCCGACCAGCCGCTCGCGCGAGCGGGCGACGGGCTCGAGCGCGCGCTCGCCGTCGGTGACCATCTGGCGCAGGGCGCGGGTCTGGCCGGCGATCAGCTCGAGCACGCGGTTGCTGTCGCGGAGGCCAGGAAGGGCGGCGCGGAGCGCGTCGTCCAGGTCCTCGCCGCGACCGGCCAGGCCGATCCCCAGCTCGTTGAGGATCACGGCCAGCCGCGCCCGCTGCGGCTCGCGCCACATGTTGCCGACCAGGTCGAGGTCGATCGGCTGGCTGGTCCGCTCGACCGGCAGCGGGTGCTGCGGCTGGCCGTCGACGTCGATCGTCCGCAGCAGCGGCGGGGCCGGGCTGTCGGGCGCTCGGGCCTGGGTCGGGCGGCAGTCGACGTAGCGCTCGCCGATGATCGACTGCGGCAGGATCGCGCACTCGGCGTCGGTCCGGAAGGCCTGGAAGCCGGGGTCGTCGATCCGCAGCACCAGCACGGCGCGGCCGCGGCCGTCGACGTCGACCGACTCGACGCTGCCGACGCGGGCGCCGGCGACCCGGACGTCGACGTCGGCGACGACCGCGAAGGCGTTGCGGAAGGTCGCGCGGACGCGGTAGCTGCCGTCGTCGCCCTGGCCGTCGCCGTCGCCACCGTCGGCGGCGAGCGCGGCGGCGGCCACGGCCAGCAGCAGGGCGGCGAGCGCCGCGATCGTCAGCAGCCGCCGCCTCATGATCCGGGCAGCACCGCCTTCGGGTCGCAGTCGAGCGTGCCGTCGGCGTCGCGGAAGGGGTTGGAGCGGTCGGGCAGGGTCTGGGCGTTGGCGCCGGGGCAGCGGCGGACGGCGCGGTTGTCGTCCGAGTAGAGCCCGGTCAGCGGGCCGGTCAGGCCGAGCAGCCGTCGGAGGCTGTCGCCGAGCAGCTTCGAGTCGGTGACGGTGTTGCCGTTGAAGATGCCCTGGGTGCGGGCGACGTGGCCGTTGGCGTCGTAGCTGGCGGTGGCGCCGGAGAAGGTCCGGGCCCAGCCGACGATCTCGGGCGCGTAGGGGCGGATGAAGCCGGCGACCGGGCGGCTGGCGGCGGCCGCGCGGCGGCCGTTGCGCAGAGCCGGCGTGGCGGCGTCGGCCAGCGGCGGCGTGGCCCGCAGCAGCTCGACCAGGTCGTCGTCGGGGCCGCGGTCGCGGGCCAGGCGACGGAGGCCGGAGACGGTCGGGACGAGGTCAGCGACCAGCGGGCGCAGATCGCGCAGCAGCGGCGGGGTCTTGGCGGCGGCCGGCTTCGAGGCGGCGACCAGCGGGTCGAGCCGGTCGAGCGTGCGGCGGACGTCGGCGAAGGTGGTCGAGGCGCGGCCGAGGCTGCCCGGCAGCCGGTCGAGCGACCGTTCGAGGGCGGCGCCCTCGTCGGCCATCGCCGCCATCGTGGCGCGGGTGTGGCTGACCGCGCCGGTCAGGCTGTCGCGCTCGGCGGCGAGCGCGCCGACCACCCGCGCGCCGCTGACCAGGAAACGGTCGAGCGTCTGCTGGTCGCGGGCCAGCTCGTCGAACAGCCGGCCGCTGCTCTGGAGCATCGTCGGCAGGTAGCGGAGCGAGCGGTTGGCGTCGCGCTCGCGGCCGGCCAGGGTCCGTGAGCCGCCGCGGAAGAGCCGCTGGAAGCCGCGGCGGGTGGCGGGGTCGAAGCTGTCGAAGAGCTGGTCGAGGTCGACGGCGGGGGTGACGTCGTCGGCGTCGAGGGTGGCGCCGTCGGCGAGCGCGGGAGCGGAGTTGGGGCCAGGGCTGACGGAGACGACCCGGTTGGCGATGCCCGACATCGAGACGGCGCGGACGGCGGCGGTCGTGCCCTCGTGGAGCGGGAGGGCGGCGTCGTCGTCGATCCGGAAGCGGACCTCGGCCCGGAGGTCGTCGGTGATCCCGATCTCGGAGACCAGCCCGACCCGCCGGCCGCCGATCTGGACCTCGTTGCCGTCGACCAGCTGACCGGCGTTCGGCAGCACCACGCGGTAGGTCGCCCCACCGCCGCCGCCGAGCAGCACGACGGCCGCGACGACGACCGCCGCGACCAGGGCGACGACCGAGATCATCCGTGCAGGGGTCACGCGGTCGGCCGACCCGCCTGCTCGTCGTGGGCGGCCGTCGGCCGCTGCGCCTGGCGCTGCATCTCCCCCTCCTGGCGTCGCGCCCGCACCGTGCCCCGGCGCCCATCGAGCGGCGACGCGACAAACTTACAGATCTGTAACTCGCGAGTGCAAGTCCGCCAAGGGCGGCCGGCGGCGCCAGCGGCCGGCCGGGGGCGAAACGTCACACGCCCGGCGGAGCCGCCCGAGGCGTGCGACGTTGGCCGTCACCCTCGGTGGCGAACGTCGCACGGCAGCGGGAAGGTGGGTGGCGTGCGACGTTCGCCCCGCCGCCCCGCCCCGCGATCAGTCGTCGCGGGGCTGGCCGAGGCCCGGGCGCACGTGGCGGTCGAGCATCTCGGGCACCGGCGGGATCTGGCCGCCGCGGGCGCGGCGCATGCGGCCGCCGACCGCCCGCCGGACCGGCGCCAGCGCCTGCTCGGCGCGGCCGGTGAGCGCCCGCTCGACCCGCCGCAGCCCCCGCTCGGCCGCGGTCGCCGGGAACCGCGCGGCGACCGTCGCCCGCAGCTCCTCGTGGAGCGTCTCGCCGATCAGCAGCTGCTCGCTCGTCGCCAGCTCGCCGGTCCAGAAGAGGCCCTGCAGGTACTCGTGGACGGCCAGCTCGCGGGCCATCGACGGCGTCACCCGCACGGTCCGGTCGTTGTGGACCGAGTGCTGCTTGTGGATAAAGGTGATCGACGCCCCGTCGGGCCCGGCGTCGGCGACCCCCTCAACGCTCGGCCCGGCGCCCTCGATCCGGCAGAACCAGTGGTGGTGGCGGTTGCCGACGTAGGGCCCCTCCCCCGGCAGCCGCCAGACCAGCTCGCCGAGGATCGAGGGGACCTCGAGGTAGCCCGCCTTCGCCACCCTGTTCATCTCCTGCAGGACCCAGATCGGGTCGCGCAGGTCCTCGAGCGTGGTGACGCACATGACGAGGTCGAACTGGTCGTCCTCGAACGGCCACGGTTCGCGGGCGCAGATGTCGCGTACCACCCAGGTGTCGTCGCCGAACCGCTCGCGATCGCCGCCGTAGGAGAAGCCCATCTTCCCGCGGGTGGCGAACGGCATCGCGTCGATCACCCAGTCGGCGCGGTTGAACGGTGCCGCCCAGCCCCCGACGTCGAGCACCAGCGCGTCGTCGGGCAGGGCCAGGATCCGGTCGGTGGCAGCAGGGAGCACGCGCGGGAAGGTACCCGCTCGCCGGGCGCGCCGCGAACGACCGCGATCGAGGCTCAGCCGGCGACCGGCGCGACCAGCGATCCGTAGGCGTCCGGACGGCGGGTGCCGAGGAAGGGGAACAGCTCCTGCCAGTCGCGGCGCTGGTCGAGGTCGAGGTCGGCCACCAGCACCGCCGGCCGGTCGCGCGGGGCCCGGACCAGGACCCGGCCGTAGGGGTCGGCGATGAAGCTGGAGCCGTAGAAGGTCAGCTCGCCCTCGGCCCCGGTCCGGTTGACGGCGACCACGAACAGCCCGTTGGCGATCGCGTGGCCGATCATCGACTGCCGCCACAGCGGCTCGGTGTCGAACTCGGGGTGGTCGGGCTCGCTGCCGATCGCCGTCGGGTAGGCGACCAGGTCGGCTCCGGCCAGCGCGTAGCCGCGGGCCAGCTCGGGGAACCACTGGTCCCAGCAGGTGGGCAGGCCGACCCGCGCCTCGCCCACGCCGTAGACCGGCAGCGCGTCCTCGCCGGCCGGACCGGGCCGGAAGTGGTGGTCCTCGTAGTAGCCGGCGGTGACCGGGATGTGGAGCTTGCGCGTGCGGCCGACCAGCTCGCCCGAGGGCGCGGCCAGGATCGCCGTGTTGAAGCCGAGCCCGCCGTCCTCGGCCCGCTCGTAGAGCGACGCGTGGACGTGGATCCCGACCTCGGCCGCGACCCGGGTGGCGAACTCGCTGGTCGGGCCGCCGGGCAGCGGCTCGGCCCGCTGCGGCTGCGGATCGCGCGTGACCGCGAAGTACGGCGACAGCGTCAGCTCCTGCAGGAAGACGACCTCCGCCCCGGCCTCGGCCGCGGTTCGGATGCCGCGCTCGAGCGCGGCCCGGTGGGCGGCGGGATCGGGGTCCCAGGCCAGCTGCACGGCGCCGACCCGCAACGGTCGACGCTCGGGCGGGCGGGTGCGGGCCGGGGACGCCGGGATCTCGGGGGCGACGAGCAGCTCCATGGGGTCGATAGTAGCTCGCCGATCCGGCCCTCCGCAAGCCGATTCTGTCCCAATTCAGGCACAAATTGCGCCAATTCAGTGCCGAATCTGCGCCTTGATCGTGACAAGATGTCCGACTATCGTCCTCGGCGGCGCCAGCGATCGCCGCCACGACCACGACCCGGGAGCCCCCATGACCCAGACCTCCGCGCACGAGTCCTTCGGCAGCATCACCAGCGGGGTGATCTCGGCCCTCGGGGCGCCCCACGTGCCGACCGACCAGCTGGCGGCCAGCGGCGCCCGCGCGGCCTTCCTCGGCTTCCCCTTCGACGGCGCCAACGCCGCGATCGAGCGGCCCGGCTCGGCCAACGGCCCGCGCGCCGTCCGGATCGCCTCGAACATGTGCTTCCCGTGGTCGTTCGAGTGGGACATCGACCTCTTCGACGCCTACGGGCTGGTCGACTGCGGCGACGTCCCGCTGGCGATCGGCAACGTCGTCCGCACCCACGAGCTGGTCCAGGCCGAGATCCTGAAGGTGCTGCGGGCGGGGGCGATCCCGATCGCGATCGGCGGCGACCACTCGCTCTGCATTCCCGGCGCCCGCGCGCTCTCCGAGCACCTCGGTCCCGACAAGAAGATGGGCTACCTGCAGATCGACGCCCACCTCGACGCCGGCGACGAGATCGGCGGCGAGCGGCAGAGCAACTGCAGCGGCCTGGTCCGCGCCAGCGAGCTGCCGAACCTGGCGCCGGAGAACATGGCCGTGGTCGGCGTCCGCGGCACGATCAACGTGCCCGACTGGTGGACGGCGGTCCGCGAGCGCGGGATCCCGACCTACCCGATGCACGTGGTCCGCGAGCGGGGCGTGGTCGAGACCTTCGAGGAGGTGCTCGACCGGGTCTGGGACGGCGTCGACGGGGTCTACGTCACCTTCGACACCGACGCCGTCGATCCCGGCTTCGCCCCCGGCACCACCGGGCCCGAGCCGGGCGGCTTCACCAGCCACGAGATCCTGCAGGTGGCGCGGATGATCGGCGAGCGCGGCCTGACCGCGATCGACAACGTCGAGGTCGCGCCCGCGTACGATCCCAGCGGCGCGACCGCCCGGCTGGTCTGGGAGGTCCTGTCCCAGATGCTCTACGCCCACGCCAAGCACCACCTGTAGGCCCCCGTGTCCACCCCGCCCGACGACGATCCCCAGGAGCAGCTCGACGCCACCGACCGGGCGATCCTCGCCTGCCTGCGCGAGGACGGGCGGATGGCGAACTCCGAGATCGCCCGGCGGCTGGGCGTCGGCGAGAAGACGATCCGGCGGCGGATCCAGCGGCTGGGCGACGAGCGCGGGCTGCGCGTCGTGCCGGTGGTGGATCCCGACCGGATGGGCCTGCGGACCTGCATCTACATCGGCCTGCGGGTCGAGCTGTCGCGGGTCGAGGAGGTCGCCGCCGCGGTCCGCGCGCTGCCCGAGGTCCGCTACCTGGCGATCACCACCGGGCCGTGGAACCTGCTGGCCGAGGCCTTCGTCGGCTCCAGCGAGCACCTGGCCGACCTGCTGATCTCGACCTTCGGCCACCTCGACGGGGTGACCGCGGTCGAGTCGTTCAACGTCCTCCGGATCGCCAAGTTCGGCTACGAGTGGGAGGCCCCCGAGCCGCCCGCCGAGCGCCCACCCGGCGTCAGCATCGCCCACCCCACCCCGCGCGAGCAGCTGGGCGGGGGACGGCCGTAGGCGCCCGCTACTGCGCCACCGCGCCCCAGTCCTCGGGCGTCCGGCCGAGCTGGCGGAAGATCCCGAGCGTGTCCTCGTGGTAGATCCACTCCGCGATCCGGTCGTCGGCGAAGCGGAGCAGGTCGACACCGGCGATCTCGATCGCGCGGCCGGTCCCGGGGATCCCGTAGAAGTCGCCGCGGTGGGTGCCGCGGAGGACGAAGCGGGACGCGACCCAATCGTCGCCGGCGATCAGCAGGGTCACCTCCTCGGTCATGTCGGGGAACGCCTGGCGCCAGGTCCGCACCAGCCGCTTGAAGCCCTCGCGACCGCCTGGCCAGTCGGCCGGGAACTGGGCGTGGACCAGGTCCTCCGCCACCAGCCGGTCGGCCGCCGCCTCGTCGCCGGCGTTCCAGAACTCGGCGTAGAACTGCTCCGCCAGCGCCGCGTGGCGGGCCGCCCGCGGACCGCTCGCCCGCACCACCGCGCCGCCGTCCGGACCGGCCACGGCGCCGGCGTCCGCGCCCGCCACCCGCACCGGCAGCCCCGGCCGCAGCAGCTCCAGGTAGTCCGACTGCTCGCCCGCCGGCCGCGCCGCGACGGTGACCTCGGCCAGCGTCACGCCCTCGTCCGGACCGGCGTCGACCACCACCGTCCCGTAGGCGTCGACCACGCAGCTGCCGCCGACGAACGCGTAGCCCGACTGCTCGCCGACCCGGTTGACGTAGACGTGCGGCAGGCCGTTGTCGAGCGCCCGCGCGCGCGCCGCCAGCCGGTGGACCTCGGCGAACGGCTCCATGTTCGCCGAGGCGGTCACCAGCAGGCCCGCCCCGGCCTGGGCCAGCGCCCGCGCCGGCTCCGGGAACTCGATGTCGAAGCAGTTCAAGAGCCCGCAGGCGACGCCGCCGATCGGCGTCACCGTCAGCTCCTCGCCGAGCGCGAACGCGGCCCGCTCGCGGTCGCCGAAGAGGTGGGTCTTGCGGTACGTCCCGACCACCGTCCCGTCGGGACCGACCGTCGCGACCGCGTTGGCGACCCGGCCGTCGGGCCGCCGCTCGGCGAACCCGAGCACGATCGCCGTCGACGAGCCGGCCGCGATCGGTCCCACGATCGCCGCCAGCTCGTCGACCGTCGTCGCCGTCGCGGCCACGCCCTCCGGGTCGTAGCCGTGGAGGAACAGCTCCGGCAGCACGACCAGGTCCGCCTGCGGGTGGTCGGCGACGATCCGGGCGATCACGGCCGCGTTGGCCGCCACGTCGCCCGGGGTCGGGGCCAGCTGGCCCAGCGCCACCCGCAGGACGGTCATCGCCCGCACCCAGCGTGGAAGGCCATCGCCTCCAGCGCCACCCGGCCAGCGATCAGCGAGGTGCTCGGGGTGCCGTCCAGGCTCGGGGCGGTCTCGACCACGTCGACGCCGACCAGGCCGCCGGACGAGATCCCGCGGACCAGCTCGATCGCCTCGCGCGAGGTCAGGCCGCCGGGCGTCGGGCAGCAGGTGCCGGGCGCGTGCGCGGCGTCGAGCGAGTCGACGTCGAACGACAGGTAGATGCCGTCGCCGGCGCCGGCGACCTCGCGGGCCTGGGCGACGACGTCGGCCGTCCCCCGCTCCCACAGGTCCTCGATCCAGACGATCGTGATCCCGTGCTGCTTGCAGAAGTCCAGCTCGGCCGGGGGGTTCATCCAGCCGCCGATCCCGATCAGGATGATCTTGGCCGGATCGAACCCGGCGTCGACCGCGCGCGAGACCGGGCAGCAGTGGTTCAGCAGCTCGCCGCCGACGTCCGGCGCGGTGTCGAGGTGGGCGTCGATCAGGACCAGGCCCGGATCGGCGACGTGCTCGCGAACCGCCCGCACCGCCGGGATCGTGATCGAGTGGTCGCCGCCGAAGGTCACCGGCAGCGTGCCCGCGGCCAGGATCTGGCCGATGTCGTGGGCGGCGTTGGCGAAGGTCCGCTCCGGGTTCGCCAGCGCGATCGTGGTGTCGCCGCAGTCGACCGGCTTCAGCGCCGCGGCCACGTCGAACTCGTACTGGGCCAGGAACGGCGTGTACTGGCAGGAGATCTCGCGGATCCCGCGCGGGCCGTAGTTGGCGCCGGTGCGGCTGATGTTGGTCGCGTCCCACGGCATCCCGTAGATCGCCGCGCCGGCCCCCGCCGCGCGCAGCGCCTCGGTCTCGGCCGGCACGTGCGGGAAGCCCATGAACGAGCCGGAGAGGCCGGCGTGCAGCAGGCTGCTCCACATCGTCGAGGGGGTGTTCTGGTCGGACATGCTCACCTTCTGGTTGGGATTGGACCGCGATCAGGCGGCGCGGATCAGCTGCTCCAGCGCCGGCGGCTCGGTCAGGCGCCGCAGCCCGCTCGCCTCGACGGCGAAGTTGTCCTCGACCTTCAGGACCACCGGACGGCCGTCGACGAGGACGGTCGTCTCCGGCTCGAGCGCGATCACGAAGCCCTCCTCGAGCGCCGCGTCGCGGTCGACGAGGTCGGGCCGGTGGAGGGTCGGCAGCTCGCAGCCGCGGAGCCCGACGCCGTGGCCGATCGCGTAGGGGGTGGTGCCGAGGCCGTGGCCGGCCAGGTGGTCGTTGACGGTCGCCACCAGCTGCGAGGCGCGGACGCCGGGACGAGCCGCGGCGATCACCGCCTCGTAGGCCTCGAGCAGCCGCTCGTAGGCGGCGACCACGACCGCCGGCGGCTCGCCGACGAAGCCGGTCCGGGCCGCGTCCGACGCGTAGCCGCCGCGGCCGTAGCAGCCGATGTCGAAGAAGAACGCCTCGTTGGCGCGCAGCCGGGCGCCGTGGGCGAACCAGTCGCCGGTGCCCTTGCGGACGTTGCAGACCGCGTGGGTCAGGAACTCGGCGCCCATCCGCTGGGCGTGGGCGTTGGCCACCGCCAGCAGGTCGTGGTCGGTCGCGCCGACCGCCGCGGCGTCGAGCGCGGCGGCCATCGCCCCCGCGTTGACCCGCGCGGTCGCGCCGATCAGCTCGATCTCGATCGGGTGCTTGACCTGACGGGCGAGGAAGAGCGCGGTCGCCGCCGGCCGGAAGCCGACGTGGGGCAGCGCCTCCTCCAGGCCCAGCAGCAGCGCCGGGTCGAGACCCTCGTAGCCGACCGCGTGGGCGCCGCGCCGCCGCAGCTCGGCGGCGACCGCGGCGACCCAGACGCCGGGGTGCCCGACCGCCGGCGACCACGAGGGCAGCGGGTGCTCGGCGCGGACCTGCGGCAGGTCGGGATAGGGGTCCAGGACGGTCTCGCCGCCGGAGGGGCCGAAGACGTCGGCCAGGCCGTCGCGGTCGACGACGACGGCGAACCAGTCGTGCGCCTCGCTGATGATCTGGGCCCGGAAGTCCGTCGCGTAGCGGATCTGGTCGGGCCCGGTCAGCAGCAGGTGGTCGACGCCCAGCTCGTCCATCGTCGCCGCGACCCGCGCGCGCCGGTGGGCGCGCAGCGCGTCGACGTCGACCGTCGGCCAGGCGAACATCAGTCGCCGGCTCCCGGCTCGGCCTGGGCCAGGCCCGGCGCGGTCGGGTCGCCCGGCGCCGCCACCGGTCCGCGGACGGTCGCCCGGCGGACGATCGCGCCGATCACGGCCAGCAGCGCGAAGACGATGAACGGGGCGTAGTCGACGTACCACTCGACGCCGCCGCGCGGCCAGACGATGTTGATCGTCTGAACCAGCAGCCACAGCAGCGCCGCCCACGAGATCGCCACCCCGAGCGGGCCGGAGAGGAACGGGCCCGGCTGCCAGCGGCCGCGGATCCGGGCGATCGCGAGGCCGATCACCGGGAACGTGAAGACGACGTAGAAGCCACCCGACGTGAAGGTGATCAGCGTCGTGTAGATGTCGGTGCCGGCGAAGGCGAAGACGATCGCCGCGGTCACGAACGTGATCAGGATCGAGCGGGTCGGCATCCGGTCCTCGCCCGAGAGCCGCCGAAGCCAGCCCGAGGCCGGCAGCTGGCCCTCGCGGGCCAGGGCCCAGATCACGCGCGAGACGGCGGCCTGGATCGCCAGCAGGCTGGCGAAGAAGCCGATCACGAACAGGCACAGCAGCACCCGCGTGACGTCCTCGCCGAGCTGGACCTGGAGCGTGGCCACGACCGGGTCGGCCACGTCGCCCTTGGTCACGGCGGCGAAGTCGGGGGTGGCGAGGATGATCGCGAGGCTGGCGAACATCACGACGCCGGCGACGGCCAGCAGCGAGACGGCCATCGCCTTCGGGACGGCGCGCTCCGGCTCGCGGACCTCCTCGGCGATCGAGCCGGCGCTCTCGAAGCCGAGGAACGACCAGCCGGCGTAGGCGACGGCGAGCAGGATCGGGACCGAGGCGAAGGAGACGTCGGGCGCGGCGGAGAGGCCGTCGGTGAGGACGCCGAGGCCGTGCTCGCGGTGGAAGAGCAGCAGCCAGACGCCGATCCCGATCGAGCCGATCACCTCGGCCGCGATGCAGAGGCCGACGACCAGCTTGATCACGTGCCGGCCCTGGGTGTTGCCCCAGGTGGCGAGCGCCAGCAGCACCAGCGCGATCAGGACCAGGGTGGTCTGCGAGGCGCCGTCGACGCCGGCGACTTGGGCGACGAAGCCGGCCCCGCCGTAGGCGACCGCGGCCATCGCGATCGAGAGCACCCAGATGTAGGCCCAGCCGGCGAACCAGCCGAAGCGGTCGCCGACCAGCCGCCGCGACCACTGGAAGACGCTGCCCTCGTAGGGCCAGCGGGAGGCGAGCTGCCCGAACGTCAGCGCGACCAGCATCTGGCCGGCGAGCGTGATCGGGAAGCCCCACCAGAAGCCCGGGCCGACGGTCGACAGACCGATCGCGAAGATCGTGTAGAGCGCCACGATCGGCGACACGAACGCGAACGCCATCGACACCGCCGAGCGGAGCGTGAAGTCGCGGACGAGCCGCTCGCCGGCGGGTCCGGTGTCTGCTTCTCCCATTACCTCTCCTCCTTGCTGAACCGGTTCAGGTGAACCGGTTCAGCACACTAGCGTCAAGCCTTTCCGATGTCCACCCGGATACGCTCGGCGCTCGCGTGGCCTCCACCAGTCGTCCACCCACGGTCGCGGACATCGCGGCCCGCTCAGGCGTCTCGAAGGCGACCGTCTCGCACGCCCTGAACGGGTCCGGCCGGGTCAATCCGAACACCCGCGAGCGGGTGCTCCAGGTCGCCGCCGAGCTCGGCTACTCGGCCAACGTCCACGCCCGCAACCTGGCGACCGGCCGCCACATGACGGTCGCGCTGCAGGTCTCCGGCCCCGCCGGCCGGCTGCTGGTGCCGGACTCGGCCTACTACATCGAGGTCCTCAACAGCGCGGCCGCGACCGCCCTCGCGCGCGGCTACGTGCCGATGCTGACCCCGACCAGCATCTCCGCCCCCGCCGCCGACGCGCTCGCCGTCGACGGGGCGCTGATCATCGACCCGGGCCGCAACGACGTCCTCTTCTCGACCCTCCGCGCCCGCGGCCGGCGGGTGGTGACGACCGGCCGGCCGATGCAGGCCGCCGGCGACGCGTCGTGGGTCGACAACGACCACGTCACGCTGACCCGGCTGGTGCTCGACCACTTCGTCGCCTCCGGCTACGAGCGACCGGCGCTGCTGACCACCAGCTCGTCGCACTCCTACGCCCAGGACCTGGTCCGCGGCTACCGGGCCTGGATCGCCGAGCACGACACGCCCGAGCTGCTGGTCCAGATGCGCGGCACGCCGACCGCCGAGCGCGCGATCGCCGGCGCCGCCGACCTGCTCTCGCGGCGGCCGCGACCGGACGCGATCTACGCCACCTTCGACATCTTCGCCCTCGGCGCGCTGCGCGCCGCGACCGCCGCCGGGCTGCGGGTGCCCGAGGACCTGGGGATCGCCTCGACCGTCGACAGCGAGGCGATGCGCTCGGTCGCGCCGACGATCACCGCCTGCCGCCTGCACAGCACGCGGATCGGCCAGCTGGCGATGGACCTGCTGGCCGACGAGCTCGAGGGCGCGCAGGCGCCACGGCGGGTGCTGGTCCCGGCGGAGATCGCCGCGCGCGCCTCGACCGCCCGTTCTGGCGCGTAGCAACTCGACCGCGCGCGACGCGGACGGCGGTCCCGGACGAACGGGGTGACGTATTCCCCCATCACAACGAGTTGTGGAGCCGGACCTCATAGACTGGGCCCGCACGCGGAGGGAACGAACGAGGAGCCCCATGAGCGAGACCCAGGAGTCGGCAGGCACGACGTCGGTAGCCACGGCGCAGGAGTCGTTGACCGTCGTCGACAACCGCACGGGGAAGAGCTACGAGGTCCCCATCACCGACGGCACCGTCCGGGCGATGGACCTGCGCCAGATCAAGGTCGACGACGAGGACTTCGGCCTCATGACGTACGACCCGGCGTACACGAACACGGCGTCGTGCCGGTCGGCGATCACCTTCATCGACGGAGACAGGGGGATCCTCGAGTACCGGGGATACCCGATCGAGCAGCTCGCCGAGCAGGCGACGTTCCTCGAGGTCGCCTACCTGCTGATCTTCGGCGAGCTGCCGACCAAGCAGCAGCTGGACGAGTGGACCCACGCGATCACGACCCACACGTTCGTGCACGAGAACGTGAAGTCGTTCGTGGAGGGCTTCCGCTACGACGCCCACCCGATGGGCATGCTGCAGGCGTCGGTGGCGGCGCTCTCGACCTTCTACCCGGAGGCCAAGGAGATCCACGACGAGCAGGTCCGCTACGAGCAGATCGTCCGTCTGATCGCCAAGGTCCCGACGCTGGCGGCGTTCGCCTTCCGCCACGCGAAGGGCATGCCCTACGTCTATCCGGACAACGACCTGAACTACGCCGAGAACTTCCTCGGCATGCTGTTCAAGATCGCCGAGCTGAAGTACCAGGCCGATCCGCGGATCGCCAAGGCGCTCGACGTGCTGCTGATCCTGCACGCCGACCACGAGCAGAACTGCTCGACCTCGGCCGTGCGCTCGGTCGGCTCGTCGCAGGTCGATCCGTACTCCGCCGTCGCCGCCGGCGTCGGTGCGCTCTACGGCCCGCTCCACGGCGGCGCCAACCAGAGCGTGCTGGAGATGCTCAAGCGGATCGGCTCGGTCGAGAACGTCTCCGGCTTCATCGAGGGCGTCAAGGCCGGCAACGAGCGGCTGATGGGCTTCGGCCACCGGGTCTACAAGAACTTCGACCCGCGCGCGAAGATCATCAAGAAGGCCGTCGACGACGTCTTCGAGGCGACCGGGACGACCAACCCGCTGCTGGCCGTCGCCCAGGAGCTGGAGCGGATCGCGCTCGAGGACGACTACTTCGTCAAGCGCAAGCTCTACCCGAACGTCGACTTCTACTCGGGCCTGATCTACGAGGCGCTCGGCCTGCCGGTCGAGATGTTCACCGTCCTCTTCGCGATCGGCCGCACCCCCGGCTGGGTCGCGCAGTGGCTGGAGATGGTGCAGGACAAGGAGCAGAAGATCGCCCGTCCGCGGCAGATCTACACCGGCGATCGCACGCGCGACTACGTGCCGATCGACCAGCGCGGCTGAGGCTGGATCCCGCCCCGCGTCACCGAGCGCCCGCCGATCCGGCGGGCGCTTCTCGTCGGTGGGTCGGACGGCGCGGTCCGGGAACCCGCGTACGCCGTCGCGGGGATCGCCTAGATTGGCGGAGCCCGCCTCGTCCCGACCCCCCGGAGGCCCGATGTCCCCCACCGTTCCCCGCCCGCCGCGCCCGCTGTGGACCGCGGGCGGGCTGCTGCTCGCGGTCGCCGCCGCGACCGGCGCCGCCGCTCCCGCCGTGGCCGGCACGGTCAGCACCAGCGGCAACGACGTGGTCTTCGCCGCCGGCGCCGGCGAGCGCAACCAGCTGCGGGCCGGCACCTCGCAGCCGGGCGGGATCCTCTCGCGCCCGAACTGGGCCGGCTACCTGAGCGACGACGGCGCGCCGCTGGCCACCGGCCCCGGCTGCCGGCCGGCCGACGTCGTCGGAACGATCTGCGACGTCGGCGGCCCGACCGGCTTCCGGATCGACGTCGGCGACGGCGACGACGACGTCAAGCTCTACGACGAGGGCGACTCGCCGGCGACCGCCGTCGTCCGCGGCGGGCCGGGCAACGACGCGCTCGGCGGTCTCGACGCGCGGATCGACCTCGACGGCGGCCCCGGCGACGACATCCTCTCGCCCGACTACGTCACCAGCACCGGCGGCCCGCCGAGCCCGGCGCCCGGCGGCGTCGTCCGCGGCGGCCCGGGCACCGACACCGTCGACTACCAGCAGGTCGGCGCCCGCGGCGGCCTGACGGTGACGCTCGACGACCAGCCGAACGACGGCACCGCCGGCGAGGGCGACAACGTCCACGCCGACGTCGAGAACGTCGTCGGCAGCGCCTACAACGACAACCGGCTGACCGGCAGCGCGACCGCCAACCGGCTGGAGGGCGCCGGCGGCGACGACCGGCTGACCGGCGGCGGGGGACGCGACGTGCTCCGCGGCTGGGGCGGCAGCGACACGCTCGACGCCCTCGACGGCAGCGGCGGCGACCGGGTCGAGTGCGGCGACGGCGCTGACGTCGCCCAGGCCGACGCGGGGGACGTGCTGAGCAAGGACTGCGAGAAGGTCGTGCTGGCGCCGGCGCTGCGCTCGACCAGGCTCCGCTACCGCGGCAAGCGGGTGGCGATCGCGCTCAGCTGCCCGCGGACCAGC
Source organism: Patulibacter defluvii (assembly GCF_034096925.1). Classification (NCBI taxonomy): domain Bacteria; kingdom Bacillati; phylum Actinomycetota; class Thermoleophilia; order Solirubrobacterales; family Patulibacteraceae; genus Patulibacter; species Patulibacter defluvii. The sequence continues at coordinate 250,616 of NZ_JAWZSQ010000002.1, read as the reverse complement.
CGCGGCACCTGTGCCGGCAGCGTCCGCCTGACCACCGCCGACGGCCGCGCGCTGGCCCGGGCCGGCTACCGGCTCCGCCGCGGCGCCCGCGCCACGGTGACGGTGAAGCCGCGCCGCCAGCCCGCCCGCCGGGCGACGCTGGTGATCGCGCCGAAGGGCACCGCCCCGGTCGCGGGGCGGGCCGTCACCGTCCGCTGAACCGGGCTCTGGAGGCCGCAACGGTGACGCCGGCGTCATCGTTGCGGTTCCCAACGGTTGCTCGTCGAACGATCTGTGACCGATGCCACCCGGGCGGCCCGGCGTCGTGTGACGGCGGCCACCGCCAAACCGTTTCACCGCTGAAACGCTGGGAGCGTGCTCCTGCCCCTCCACGACGGAACCACCGTGCTGCTGCGGCGGATCGTGCCGGAGGACGGGCCGTTGCTGCGGCGGGCGCACCGGATGCTGTCGGAGGAGACGGTCCGCAACCGCTTCCTGAGCGCCAAGCCGGCCCTGACCAGCCGCGACGTCCGCTACCTGACCGACGTCGACTTCGTCGACCACGTCGCGGTGGTCGCCGTCGACCCGCAGCGGCCGGAGGCGATCCTCGGCGTCGCCCGCTGGATCCGCGACCCGGCCGATCGGTCCCAGGCGGAGGCGGCCTTCGTCGTCGCCGACGCGCTCCAGGGCCAGGGGCTCGGCAGCGCGCTGGCGATCGCCCTCGCCGACCTCGCCGTCGAGCGCGGGATCGACGCCCTCCGCGGCTCGATGCTGGCCGGCAACCGTGGGTCGGAGGCGCTCTTCCGCACGATCGGCGCCGGCGAGCTGACCGTCGCGCGGATGGGGATCACCAACGAGGTGGTCGCCCCGCTGCCCGCCCACGACGATCGGCTGGAGCGGCTGGCGAGCCGCCGGCGGCTGGCCGCGCGCCGCCGTGGCCACGCGGGCGGGCGGCCCGCCGTCCGCCGCGCCGCCTAGCGCTCCCGCCCCCGCGCCCGTTCCCGCCGCTGGCGCCGCAGGACGGCGATCGTCATCTGGCTCAGGCGGTAGAGGAGCAGGTCGCCGAACGGCGTCTGCGCGGGGTAGACGCGGTTGGTGACGAAGGCCACCGAGACCCCCGAGGCCGGGTCCGCCCAGGCCCCCGAGCCGGCGTAGCCGAAGTGCCCGAAGGCCCGTGGCAGCCAGCTGCCGGGAACGAACGCCTGGTGGTAGCCGAGCCGCCAGATCATCGGGATCAGCAGGTTCAGGTCGGGCGCGCGGGACTCGACCCGCTCCAGCCGGCTGGCGGTCGACGACGAGAGCAGCGTGCGGCCGTCGACCGTGCCGCCGTTGGCCAGCGCGCCGTAGAGCGTGGCCAGCGACTCGGCGGTGAAGAGCCCGTTGGCACCCGGCATCACGGTGTCGAGGGCGGGGGCGTCGCGGCCGCTGAAGGCGCGGCTGATCGCCGGCGTGTAGAGCGATTCGAGCGTCCGCCGGGGCGGGCCGAAGCCGGGCAGCAGCGCCGAGAGCACGGGGACGGTGGCGACCAGCGGCCCGATCGCCCCGATCAGCGGCGGGACCCGGTCGCCGCCGCCGTCGCGCGGGCGGCCGAAGTGGAGCCCGTCGACCCCGAGCGGCGCGGCGACCTCGTCCTGCAGCAGCTCGTCGATCCCGCGGCCGGTGATCGCCCGTGCGAGCCCGCCGACCAGCCAGCCGTAGGTGATCGAGTGGTACGCCGAGCGGCCGGGCCGGTGGTCGGGCGTGCGGGCGGCCAGCCGCTCCTCGGCCCCGACGTGGTCGAGCAGCGACGGCAGGTCGGGCGCGATCGGCAGCAGCCGGTCGAGGCCCGCCTGGTGGGTCATCAGCTGGCGGACGGTGATCCGGCCCTTGCCGCCGGCGGCGAACGCCGGCCAGTAGGTCGCGACCGGCTCGTCGTAGTCCAGCCGGCCCTGGTCGGCCAGCCGGTGGAGGACGGTCGAGGCGACGCCCTTGGTGGTCGAGAACGACAGCCCGAGCGTGTCGCGCCGCCACGGGACGCCCCGCTCCGGATCGGCGCTGCCGGCCCAGATGTCGACCAGCACCCGGTCGCGCCGCCGGACCACGAACGAGCCGCCGCCGCGACCGGTCGCCCGGAAGACGCGGCCGAAGAGCCGGGCCAGCGGCTCGAAGCCGGGCTCGACGTGCCCCTGGACCCCGGCGGGCAGCGCGCCCGTCACGGGACCGGGGTCGGCGAGTGGCTGGGTCGTCATGCGCGGACGCTATCCGCCGCGGCGGCGGTGGCCGTGGGACTGGCACCCCGCCGTCCGACCTGCCACCGTTCCCGCACCACCCGACCGGGAGCCCCCGCCGCGATGTCGACCACCACCACGCCGTCCGCGCTCAGCCGCACCGCCGCCCTGCTGCGGACCGGCGGCGAGCAGCCGCCGATCGTCGACGGCTACCTCGACCTGCTGCCGGTCGACACCGTGCGGCCGACCGTCGGCCAGCGGGCGATGCGGTCGGCGCTGCTGCCGCAGATCTACGAGCGGCTGTGGCGGCCGATCGGCTTCCAGGCCTTCACCGGCCGGACCACCGCCGCCGAGCACGCACAGCTGCTGGAGCTGCTCGACCTGGCGCCCGGCGACGCGGTCCTCGACGTCGCCTGCGGGCCCGGCAACACCACCCGCCGGCTGCAGGACGCGGTCGGACCGGAGGGGCTGGTGGTCGGCTTCGACGCCTCGGCCTCGATGCTCGCCCGCGCCGTCCAGGACAGCGACCACCCCGCCGTCGCCTACGTCCGCGGCGACGCCCACCGGCTGCCGTTCGCCGACGGCAGCTTCGACGCCGTCTGCTGCTACGGCGCCCTCTACCTGATCGAACGCCCCGACGAGGTGATCGCCGAGCTGGCCCGGGTCCTGCGCCCCGGCGGCCGCGTCGCCGTCCTCACCACCTGCACCCGCGGACCGTGGCCGGCCCGCCAGCTGCAGGTCGCCGGCCGCCACCTGACCAGCGTCCGGATGTTCGACCGTCGCGACGTGCCGCGGGCCTTCACCGCCGCCGGCCTGAGCGGGGTCGAGCAGCACGTCCGGGCCTTCTCGCAGGTGGTCGCCGCCCGCCGCGCCGCCTGACCGGCACACACCGACGTCCACCGTTCGGGGGACCGGCCGCTCGCCCCGTCCGTCCGCCGATCGGGCGATGGTCGCCGCCGCCCCCGGCGCCCAGAATGGACGCCGGTGAGCACCGTCCGCGACCCCTACCTGGCGCACGCCGACTCGCGCCGCCAGCTGTTCGTCTGGGTCGACCCCTGGAGCTGGCAGGTCCAGATCGGCAGCTCGATCGCGACCGTCGAGCGGCTGCGGACCGCCGAGCTGCTGAGCGCCCTCCGCGGCCCCGCCACCAGCGCCACCGCGACCGCCCGCGGCCAGCGCCCGCGCTGGACCAGCGGCCCGCGCGACGGCTTCGGGCTCTCGATCACCGACCGCCTGACCGGCGCCCTGCGGCTGGAGATCCGGCGCCCCCGCGACCCCGAGCGCGACGCCGACCTGCCAGAGCACGACCCCGGCCACGACCGCTGGTTCGACGACCTCCCACCCGAGCTGCGCGGCGGCTACGCCCACGGCCCGACCGTCGTCGACTGGACCGACCTGTCGTTGGCCGCCGCCCGCGAGCTGGCCGACCGGCTCGAACGGCTGGTCGCCGGCTGAGGTCGCCCTCAGCCGTCGTCGCCGGCCCCGAGCAGCGGCTCCGGCAGCGCGCTCGGCGCGACCGCCGGGACCAGCGCCGAGAGCGGCGCCGCCGGCCGCTCGTCGAGCGCCACCACCCGCACCCGCTCGCCCGCCGCCGGCCCCGGCGGCGCGGTCACGAACGCGAACTCCCCCGGCCCCTGGACGTGGGTCACCGGCGGCGCGCCGTGCATCGCGCTGACCCGCGTCCGCGGCGCGAAGCCGGCCGCCCGGCAGAGCTCGGTCAGCCGCCGCGCGTAGCCCGACCGCTCCGGCGGCGCCCAGATGATCAGCAGGTGCCCGGCGAGCGCGGTCAGCGGCAGCCGCTCGCGATCGGCGAACGGGTCGTCGCGGTGGAGCGCCACCCGCAGCTCCTGCCCGTGGCCGTCGAGGACCCGCGCCGCGACCCCCTCGGTCGGCGCCAGCCAGCGCCCGAGCCCGAGGTCGAGCGTGCCCTTGCGCAGCAGCTCCGGCAGGTCGTCCGGCCAGCGCTGGGTCACCGTCACCGTCAGGTCGGCGTGGTCGCGGCGGATCGGCTCCAGCAGCGCCATCACCTCCTCGCCGCTCAGCGCCGGCGTGTGGCCGACCCGCAGCAGCGGCTCCCCGGCGGCGCGGCCGGCGATCCGGGTCCGCGCCCACGCGCCCTCGGCCGCGGCCAGCAGCCCCGGCGCCTCGGCCAGCAGCACCCGGCCGGCCGGGGTCAGCGCCACCTGGCGGGTGCTGCGCTCCAGCAGCGTCACCCCCAGCTCGCGCTCCAGCCGCTGGATCGACGTGCTGAGCGCCTGCTGGGCCAGCTGCAGCCGCTCGGCGGCGCGGGTGAAGTTCAGCTCCTCGGCGACCGCGACGAAATGGGCCAGCTTGCGCAGGTCGGTGATCGGCGGGAGGCGGGTCATGGGCGGCGGCCGGCCCCACCGTAGCGGCGGCCGCGATTGACCGCCGTCCGCTGTCACGCCACCGACGATCGCTGTTTCCGCTCCGGCCGGCCCGTTCGTAGCGTGGCGGCCATGCCCCACCACTCGCTCGAAGGCCAGGTCGCCCTGATCGCCGGCGGCGCCAAGAACCTCGGCGGCCTGCTCAGCCGCGAGCTGGCCGCCCGCGGCGTCGACGTCGTCGTCCACTACAACAGCGACGCCACCGCCACGGCCGCGGAGGAGACGGTCGCCGCCGTCCGTGCCGCCGGTCGCGAGGCGATCGCCGTCCAGGGCGACCTGACCCAGGTGGCCCAGGTCGAGGCCCTGTTCGACGCCGCGATCGACCGCTTCGGCCGCGTCGACATCGCCGTCAACACGGCCGGCAAGGTGCTGAAGAGGCCGATCGTCGAGACGACCGAGGCCGAGTACGACGAGATGTTCGCCATCAACAGCAAGGCGGCGTACTTCTTCCTCCGCGAGGCCGGCAAGCGGCTCGAGGACGATGGCCGGATCCTGACGATCGTGACCTCGCTGCTGGCCGCCTTCACCGGCCTCTACTCGACCTACGCCGGGGCCAAGGCGCCCGTCGAGCACTTCACCCGCGCCGCCGCCAAGGAGTTCGCCGCCCGCGGGATCTCGGTCGTCGCGCTCGGTCCCGGGCCGATGGACACGCCGTTCTTCTACCCGGCCGAGGACGACCAGTCGATCGCCTACCACCGCTCGCAGAGCCTCAACGGCGAGCTGACGAAGATCGAGGACATCACGCCGATCGTCGAGTTCCTCGTCTCCGACGGCTGGTGGATCACCGGCCAGACGATCTTCGCCAACGGCGGCTACACGACCCGCTGAGGCCGTACGCTCTCGGCCGTCCCCTCCCCGTCCCCCAGGTTCGATGGCCACCACCCTCCGCCGCTCACAGGGCGCCCAGCCCGTCACCACCCTCGAGCTGTTCTACGACCTGGTCTTCGTCTTCGCGATCACCCAGGTCTCGCACCTGCTGCTCGGCCACCTCAGCTGGGAGGGGGCCGGCCAGGCGGCGATCGTGCTGCTGGTCGTCTGGTGGTCGTGGAACTTCACCACCTGGGCGACCAACGAGCTGGATCCCGAGTCGACCCCGGTCCGGCTGCTGCTGCTGGGGTTGATGCTCGCCTGCCTGCTGATGGCGATCGCGATCCCGGAGGCGTTCGACGACCGCGCGCTGCTGTTCGTCGGCGCCTACGTGGCGATCCAGCTCGGGCGCCACGCCTTCCTGGCCTTCGCGGCCGCCGAGGCGGGGACGGTCGAGCGCCAGCGGGCGTCGCGGATCCTGGCCTGGTTCGCGACCGCCGGGGTGCTGTGGATCGCCGGCGCGCTGGCCGACGGCAGCGCCCGGACCGTGCTCTGGATCGCCGCCCTGGCCGTCGACTACGGCGGGCCGCTGGCCCTCTACTGGGTGCCCGGCGGCCGGCGGATGGACGGCGGCGCCTGGCAGGTCGAGAGCGGCCACTTCGCCGAGCGCTTCCAGCTGTTCGTGATCATCGCCCTCGGCGAGTCGATCGTGCTGACCGGCGCCACCAGCTCGGAGCTCGACCTGGACCTGGCGCGGGCGGCCGCGATCGCGCTCGCCTTCGCCGGCAGCGCGGCGCTCTGGTGGCTCTACTTCGCCTCGGTCTCCTCGATCGCCGAGGGCACCCTGGAGCGGGCCCGCGACCGGACGACCGTCGCCCGCGACGTCTACACCTACCTGCACGTGGTGCTGGTGGCCGGGATCGTCGTCAGCGCGGTCGGGGACGAGGTGGTGATCGCCCACCCGAGCGACGAGCTGCCCTCGCCGCAGCTGATCGCGCTGGTCGCCGGGCCGGCCCTCTACCTGCTGGCCCAGGCGCTGATGCGGTGGCGGATCGACCGCTCGCTCAGCCGCTCGCGGCTGCTCGGGGTGCTGGCTTGCGGGGCGATCGGGCTGCTCGGCAGCGCGACCCCGGCGCTGGTCGTCGCCGCGCTGCTGGCGCTGCTGCTGGCCGCGATCGTGGTCCTCGACGAGCGGGCCCGTCGTCGGCGGCGGGGCGCGGCCGACGACGAGCTGGAGCTGTCCGCCCGCGACTAGGCGACGCTGCGCTCGCGGCCGGCCCAGAACGGCTCGCGGAGGGTCGTCTTGAGGATCTTGCCGGCGCCCGAGCGCGGCAGCTCGTCGTGGCGGACCTCGACGCTGCGCGGGCACTTGTAGTTCGCGATCAGCTGCTTGCAGTGGTCGATCAGGCCCTGCTCGTCGAGCGTCGCGCCCTCGCGGACGGTGACGACCGCGTGGACCTGCTCGCCCCACTTCTCGCTCGGGATCCCGATCACCGCGCACTCGACGACGTCGGGGTGGGCGGCGACCGCGTTCTCGACCTCGGCGGTGTAGACGTTCTCGCCGCCGGTGACGATCATGTCCTTCAGCCGGTCGACGACGAAGACGAACCCGTCCTCGTCCATGTAGCCGGCGTCGCCGGTGTAGAGCCAGCCGTGGCGGAGCGCCTTCGCGGTCTGCTCGGGCAGGTTCCAGTAGCCGGCCATCACGTTGTCGCCGCGGCCGCAGATCTCGCCGACAGTACCGCGCGGCAGCTCGTTGCCGTCGTCGTCGAGGATCGCCACGTCGACCCCGATCACCGGCTCGCCGCCGGAGCGGGTCTTGCCGGCCAGCGGCCCCTCGAAGACGTGCCGATCGGCCGAGAGCATGGTCAGGATCGGCCCCGCCTCGCTCTGCCCGTAGGCCTGCACCAGGCCGGCTCCCGGCAGCAGCTCCTGGGCGGCTTGGATCACCGACTCGGTCATCGGCGAGCCGCCGTAGAGCAGCCCCCGCAGCGAGCTGAGGTCGTGCTGGCGGGCGGCCGGGTCGACCACGAGCAGGCCGATCATCGTCGGCACCAGCAGCGCGTGGGTGACCGCGTGGCGCTCGATCGCGACCGCCGTCCCCTCGGGCGTGAAGCGGTCGACGATCACGTGGCTGGAGCCGGACACCAGCGCGCCGAACATGCCCGCGCCGTTGGCCAGGTGGAACATCGGCCCGACGTGCAGGTAGCGGCTCTCGCGCGAGAGGCCGAGCGTCGGCAGCGCGTGGAAGGCGTCGATCAGCAGGTTGGTGTGGCTGAGCATCACGCCCTTCGAGCGGCCGGTCGTGCCGCCGGTGTAGAAGAGCCCGGCCAGCTCGTCGCCGCCGCGGTCGCGGGGCTCGATCGGCGCGCTGCCGGCGACCAGGTCCTCGTAGGCCAGCAGGCCCTCGGGGGTCTCGCCCTCGCCGGCGAAGACGACGTGGCGCAGCGTCGGCACCTGCTCGCGGAGGACCGGCACGACCGGCGCGAAGGCGTCGTCGACCAGCAGCACCTCGGCCCCCGAGTCGGTCAGCCAGTAGACGATCTCCGGCGGCGCCAGGCGCACGTTGACCGGCACGAAGACGCCGCCGGCCCACGGCACGCCGAGGAAGAACTCCAGGTAGCGGTCGCTGTTGAGGCCGAGGAACGCGACCCGGGTGCCGTAGCGGGCGTCGCCCTCGGCGGCCGGATCGCCCGACCGCACCCCCAGCTCGACCAGCGCGCCGGCCAGCCGCGCGCTGCGGTCGGCCAGCTCGCGGTGGGTCCGCTGGCGGTCGAGGAAGCGCGTGGCGATCCCGTCCGGATCGAGGCGGGCGGAACGGGTGATCGTCTGCGTGATCTTCATGCGGGCTCCGTCGGAGGGGACGCGGGGGTGGGTCGACGCTATCCGCGACGAGCGCGAACGCGCCAGTGGCCGATCGACCACGGGGCGCCGCCGGACTGGGGCGGGAGCACAGTCGCGGCGCGCGGGCGGGGCTCAGGCGACCGGCGCCGAGGCCGGCACGCGCGGGTGCTGGTGGTACTCCTCGGGCCGGAAGCGGGCCGTCGCGCGGCCGTAGGCGACGTGCGATCCGGGCCAGACCTGGGTCACCTTGCCGCTGGCGGTCGCGTACCAGCCGGGGCAGCCGGTGGTGAAGACCGTCCGCTGCAGCCGCGCCTGGACCTGCTCGTTGTAGCGCCGGTGGACGTCCTCGCGGACCTCGACCGCGGCCACGTCGGCGGCCCGCAGGTGCTCGACCGCCTGGCGGATGTAGGCCGCCTGCTTCTCGAGCAGGAAGATGATCGTGTTGGTCAGGCTGCCGGTGTTCGGCCCGTAGACCATGAACAGGTTCGGGAAGCCGGGCGTGGCCAGGCCCAGGTAGGCCTCGGGCCCGTCCGCCCACTGCTCGTGCAGGTCGCGGCCCTCGCGGCCGCGGATCCGCATCGGCGCCAGGTACTCGGTCGGGGTGAAGCCGGTCGACCAGACGATCACGTCGGCCGCGACCGCGGTCCCGTCGCTGGTCACCAGGCTCTCGGGCGTGACCCGCTCGACCCCGGCGGCGACCACCGAGACGTCGTCGCGGGCGATCGTCGGGTACCACTGGCTGGAGAGCAGCACCCGGTTGCAGCCGAGCGCGTAGTCGGGGGTGACCGCGGCGGCCTTCGCCGGATCGCCGACCTTGCGCCGGATCGAGCGCCGCAGGTGCGCCTCCCACAGCCGCCGGACCGGGTCGATCCAGCGGTAGATCAGCGGCACCCGGGCCTCGAACCACCACCACATCGCCAGGTGGTAGAGCTGCATCAGCAGCGGGATCCGGGTCAGCAGCACCTGCTCCAGCCGCGACGGGGTCCAGTCGTACTTGTTGACGATCCAGTTCGCCGAGCGCTGGACGACGGTCACGTGCGCGGCCTGATCGACGATCGCCGGCACGATCTGGACCGCGCTGGCGCCGCTGCCGACGACCGCCACCCGCTTGCCGCGCAGGTCGACCCCGTGGTCCCACTGGGCGGAGTGGAACTGGGCGCCGGCGAAGTCCTCGCGGCCGGGGACGTCGGGGATCTTCGGCCGGCTCAGCTGGCCGTTGGCGCAGGCGACGACGTCGAAGGTCTCGCGGCGGCCGTCGGCCAGGGTCAGCGTCCAGGTGCCGTTGGCGTCGTCGTGCTCGGCGGCCTCGACCGCGGTCCCGAAGCGGACGTGGTCGAGGATCCCGAAGCGGCGGGCGACGTCGTCGAGGTAGGCGCGGATCTCGGCCTGCGAGCCGAAGCGGCGCTTCCAGTCCTCGTTCAGCGCGTAGGAGAACTGGTAGATGATCGACGGCACGTCGCAGGCCGCGCCGGGGTAGGAGTTGGCCTGCCAGACGCCGCCGACGTGGTCGTGGCGCTCGAAGACGGTGAAGTCGGCAACGCCGTGGCGCTTCAGCTCGATCGCGGTCGCCAGGCCGCCGAAGCCGGCGCCGACGATCGCGACCCGCAGCGGGCGGACGGGCACGGAGGGGGTGGTGGCGGTCATCGGCGGACGGTCCTCGGGTCGCGGAGCGGATCCTGCCGCACCACCGTAGGCGCGCCGGCCGCCGGCGACCATGCGCGCGCCTGACGTAGTCTTGTGAATCGAGGACAGCGCGTGGACGCTCCGCCGAACCGACCCTCGTGGGACTACCGCCGCGGCACCGCCGGGGTGCGGCTGATCCTGGCCGTCGCCGCCGACCACGGCGTCACGGCGGAGGCGTGCCTGGCCGGCAGCGGCGTCGACCGCGCCGACCTCGACGACCCCGACCGGCTGATCGAGGCCGGGCAGGAGCTGGCGATCGCCCGCAACCTGCTGCGCTCGGTCGGCGACCGGCCGGGGCTCGGCGTCGAGGCCGGCCGCCGCTACACGGTCGGCGCGCTCGGGCTCTGGGGCTTCGCGCTGATGGCCAGCCCGACCGTCCGCGAGGCGCTGCGGCTGGGCGTCCGCTACGCCCAGCTCTCGTTCGCGTTCATCCAGGCTGACTTCGCCGAGGACCGCCGCGGTGGCCACGTGGTGCTGGGCGACGCCGAGATCCCCGCCGACGCCCGCGGCTTCTTCGTCGAGCGCGAGCTGACCAAGATCGTCTCGCTGGCGCCGGTCGCCTTCGGCCGCAGCATGCCGCTGCGGGTCGAGACGACCTTCACCGGCGCCCGCGCCCGCGCGCTGCACCGCGCGCTGCCCGAGGTCGAGCTGGTCGGCGGCGCCGCGGCCCACGTCCTCCACCTGCCGCCGGCGGTGCTCGACCAGCCGCTGCCGCAGGCCGACGCCGCCACCGTCCGCGCGCTCGAGCGCGACCTGACCGAGATGCTCGGCCGCCGCCACGAGCCGGGCACGACCGTCTCGCGGGTGCGGGCGATGCTGCTGACCTCGCGCGCGGCGACCGGCCTGCCGGCGATCGCCGCCCGGATGCACGTCCACCCGCGGACGCTGCGGCGGCGGCTGGCCGACGAGGGCACCACCTTCCGGGCGCTGCGCGACGAGGTCCACGAGACGCTGGCCCGCAACCTGCTGGTCGAGGCCGGGCTCTCGGTCCAGGAGGTCGCCGCCCACCTCGGCTACAACGACGCCGCCGCCTTCTCCCACGCCTTCAAGCGCTGGACGGGGACGACGCCGGGATCGCTGCGCGGCGCCTGACCTGCTTCGCTGTCGGCCATGAGCAGCGACGCCGGCGAGCAGTTCCTCGTCCTCTACCGCTACGTCGAGCAGATCGAGACCCTGCGGGGGCCGCACCGCCCCGCCCACCTGGAGCACCTGCGGGGGCTGGCCGAGCGCGGCCTGCTGCGGTTGGCCGGGGCGACCGGCAACCCGCCGACCGGGGCCGCGATCGTGCTCCGGGTCCGCGACCGCGAGGCCGCCGAGGCGCTGATCGCCGAGGACCCCTACGTGCGGGCCGGGCTGGTGCCGGAGTGGAGCGTCGAGCCGTGGAACGTGGTCGTCGACGCGGACGCCGGCGCGCCGTCAGCCTGAGGCCGGCGCCAGGTACAGCCGCAGGTCGCCGCCGTGCTCGCGGAGCCAGGCGGCGGGCTCGCGCCAGCCCGGCCGGTGCTGCTCCAGCAGCCGCCAGAAGGCCGGCCCGTGGTGGGCGTGGACCAGGTGGCAGGCCTCGTGCCAGACCACGTAGTCGAGGCAGGCGTCCGGCGCCAGCAGCAGCCGCCACGAGAGGCTGATCGTGCCGCTGCTGGAGCAGCTGCCCCAGCGGCTGCGGGTGTCGGTGATCCGCAGCCGCGCCACCCGCCGGTCGAGGACGGCCGCCGCGGTGGTCAGCAGCGGCTCGGCCCGCTCGCGGGCGCGGGCCCGGTACCAGGCCTCCAGCGCCCGGTCGCGACGAGCCGGGTCGGCCGGCGCCAGCAGCCGCTCGCCGTCGCGGTGGACCCGCGTGCGGCCCGGCTCGGGGACGACGGTCAGCGTCTCGTCGCCGAACGGCAGGCCGTCGGCGCGGCGGGCGGCGAAGGCCAGCCGGCGGGCATCCAGCTCGGCCAGCCGCGGGGCGATCCAGCCGGCCAGCTCGCGCAGCACGCGGTCGGCCTCGCGCGCCGGGGCGCGGGCCGGCAGCACCACCACCAGCCCGCGGTCGGGCTCGATCCGGACCGAGGCCCGGCGCGCCCGCCGTGAGCGGCGGACGGTGTGCGGCGGCAGCGGGGCCGCCGCCGCGTCGGCGCCGCTCAGCGGCCGCCCTCGGCGTTGCCGGCGTCGGCCTGGCCCTTGGCGGGCTCCTCCGGCGTCGCCTTGTCGATCGCGTCCTTCAGCTTCTCGGCGCCACCGCTGATCTTGTCGCGGTGCTTGCCGCCGGTCTTCTCGTCGGCGAGCTTCGCGGCCTTGTCGATCGCGCTCTCGATCTTCTCCTCGTTCTTGCCGGCGAAGTCCTTCGCCTGGCCGACGAGCTTCTTGAAGTCCACCATGCCGCGTCTCCTGAAATCGTCCGTTTGGACGCTGTCCACGTCCTCGGCGTGGACCCTACCGCGCCGCGCCGGCGCCCTCGCCCGCCGCGGCGAACGGCGACCGCTCCCAGGGGCGGTGGAGCCGCAGCGACGAGAGGATCGCCCGCGTCGAGGGACTGCGGTTCATCGTGATGAAGTGGATGCCCGGGGCGCCGTGGGCCAGCAGGTCGGCGCACTGGAGGGTCGCGTAGCTGACGCCGAGGTCCTTGATCGCGTCCGGATCGTCCTCGCGCAGGTCCAGCTCGCGCTCCAGCCCCTCGGGGATCCGGGCGCCGATCTTCTTGGCGAAGCCGCGGGCCTGGCCGATCGCGGTGATCGGCAGGATGCCCGGGATCACCGGGACGTCGACGCCCTCGGCCCGCAGCCGCTCGACGAACGCGTAGTAGTCGCGGTTGTCGAAGAAGATCTGGGTGATCAGGAAGCGGGCGCCGGCCGCGACCTTCGCCTTCGCCGTCTCGACGTCGTCGTCGGCGTGGCGGGCGTCGGGGTGCGGTTCGGGGTAGGCAGCGCCGCCGATCGTGAAGTCGAACTCGTCGGCGATCAGCCGGGTCAGCTCGGGCGAGGAGCCGAAGCCGCCGGGGATCGGCTCGAAGCGGCCCTCGCCCCCGGGCGGGTCGCCGCGCAGCGCCAGCACGTTGTCGATCCCGGCGTCGCGCATCTGGCCGAGGATCTCGCGGATCTCGTCCTTCGTCCCGCCGACGCAGGTGAAGTGCGCCATCGCCTCGAGCCCGTGCTGCTCGCGCAGGTTCTTGACCACGTTGATCGTGCGGTCGCGGCCGCTGCCGCCCGCGCCGTAGGTGACCGAGACGAACGACGGCCGCAGCTCGCGCAGCGTCTCCAGCGCCTCGTGCAGCCGCTCCTCGGCCTCGTCGGTCTTCGGCGGGAAGAACTCGAAGGAGAACGACGGCTCGTCCGCCGCGGCGATGATCTCGTCGATGCGCATCGTCGGCGAATGGTACGACCCCGCCGGCCGGCGGGGTCGTCCTCGGCCCGTCAGCCGGCGACGCGGCGGAAGCGGTCGGGCGTGCTGTCGACCTTCTCGACCCGCCCCTGGGCCACCAGGTGGTCGAGCAGGCAGAGCATCTCGGTCAGCAGCCAGCTGCCGTTCTGGGGCGTGATCGCCTCGCCGAAGGTGTGCGGCGCGACCTCGAACGCGGTCCGCGGCTCGCCGTCGCCGAGCGCCTCCTCGGTCCGCCGCAGCCGCTCGGCGACCAGCTCGCGGTTGGCCCGGATGTGGCCCTCGACGTCGGTGAAGGTGCGGCCGTGGCCCGACAGCACCAGCCGCGCGTCGAGCTGCTCGATCTTGTCGAGCGAGGTCAGGAAGTCGCCGACCGGATCGGGCCGGTAGCCGTAGTCGAAGTAGAGCGAGATCCGGCCCAGCAGGTGGTCGCCGGAGATCAGCATCCGCCGCTCGGCGTTGAACAGGCAGACGTGGGACGGGGCGTGGCCGGGCGTCTCGATCGTCGTGAACGGGCCCAGGTCGGTGGTCACCACGACCCCGTCGCGCAGCTCGTGGTCGACCTTCAGCGCCCCGGCGATCCCGAGGTCGTCGCTGCGGCGGGCGGCGCTCAGCGCGCGGACCGGCTCCTCGGGCACGCCCGACTGCAGCGCCACCTCGACCCGCCGCTGCCAGTAGGCGTCGGGATCGGCCAGCCACTTGGTCAGGTGGCCGTGGTCGGGGTGGCACCAGACGTCGGCGCCCGACCGCAGCACGATCGGCGTCGTCTGCCCGCAGTGGTCGACGTGGGCGTGGGTGATCACCACGTGGCGGACCAGCTCCGGCCGCAGGTGGACCATGTCCATCGCCCGCTCCAGGTGCGCCATCGAGCCCGGTTGGTGCATCCCGGTGTCGAACAGCACGACCCCGTCGCCGGCCGCGACCACCCAGGCGTTGCAGTGCGGCACGCCCGGCCAGGGCAGCGGCAGCCGCAGCCGCCAGACCCCCGGGATCACGCGCTCCCCGCGCCCCAGCTCCTTGGCCGCCCGACCGCTGCTCATCGGGGGAGGTCGGAGGTCGCGGCACGGTCCATGGCACCGGTGACGTTAGTCGACGCGCCAGCGCTTCCCACGGCCGCGCGGGCCGGCGGCGCCCCGCGCGCGCGTAGACTCGTCGCTGCCGCGGCGAGCGTCGCGGCCGCCCGCCATGGCCCGCAAGCGCAAGGACACCCCGCCGAAGCTGCCGACCGTCCACCAGCGCAGCGACGACGGCCGCCACGTCCTCGAGCTGCGCTGCGCGATGACGGCCCGCACGCGGACGCTCTACGCCGAGACCTTCGGCGGCGGCACCGGCCAGGCGTCGAGCACGCGCGAGGACGCCTGGCACCGGGCGGTCGAGTTCCTCTTCGAGCGGCTGGTCGTCGGCTGGACGATCGACGACGTCCCGACGACCGGCCAGAAGCAACTCCTGATGCGGTTCCGGGTGGCGTCGCCGGAGGAGCGGGCCTGGGTCCGCACCGCCCTCCGCGCCCACCTGGCCGACTGGTTCCCCGAGATGCAGGCGCCATGACCGACGACACGCACGACTTCGTCGACCTCGACGAGGAGCAGGACGACGGCCCCTGGGACGAGCGAGCCGCCGACCAGGCCGAGGTCGCGGCCGAGCTGGACGCCGCCCGCTTCGCCGACCTGCTCGTCGGCTACTGCCTGGAGAGCGAGCCCGGCGACCAGGTGCTCGTCCGCTCGACCGACCTCGCCGCACCGCTGCTGATCGAGCTCCAGCGGGCGCTGCTGGAGCAGGAGGCGTGGCCGCTGCTGCGGGTCGAGCTGCCGGGCCAGGTGGCCGCGTTCTACGAGCACGCCCGCGACCGCCACCTGGACGGGATCGCCCCGCTGCAGCTGGAGGAGGCCCGCCAGGCCGACGCCTCGCTCTCGGTCCAGGCGCCCGAGGACACCCGCGCGCTGGCGGAGATCGACCCCGACCGGCTGGCCCGCGCCGCCCGTGGCCGTCACGAGGCCCGCGAGCTGACGCTGTCGCGGCGCTGGGCGACGACCCTCTGGCCGACCCGCGCGCTGGCCGACCAGGCGGGGATGGGGCTCGGCGAGCTGGCCGCCTTCGTGCGCCGCGCGACCTTCCTCGACCACCGCGAGCCGATCCGCGCCTGGACCGGGCTGCGGCAGTTCCAGGCGCGGCTGGTCGAGCGGCTGGAGGAGGTCGAGGAGCTGCGGATCGAGGCTCCCGGCACCGACCTGACGCTGCACGTCGCCGGCCGCACCTGGGTCAACAGCGACGGCCGCCGCAACATGCCCTCGGGCGAGGTCTTCACCGGCCCCCACGAGGCCAGCGCCAGCGGCCGGATCCGCTACACCGTGCCCTCCTCCCCCGCCGGCGTCGAGGTGACCGGCGTCGAGCTGGTCTTCGAGGACGGCGAGGTGGTCGACTTCCAGGCCGACCAGGGCGAGGACTACCTCGGCCGCGCGCTGCGGACCGACGAGGGCGCCCGCCGGCTGGGCGAGGTCGGGATCGGCACCAACTTCGGGATCGACCGCGCGATCGGCGTGATCCTCTTCGACGAGAAGATCGGCGGCACCGTCCACACCGCGCTCGGCCGCTCCTACCCGGAGACCGGCGGGGCCAACGTCTCCGCCCTCCACTGGGACCTGATCTGCGACCTCCGCCAGGGCGGCCGGCTGTGGGCCGACGGCGAGGTCCTGCAGGAGGACGGCCGCTTCGTCGGCCTCTAGATGGGTGATTCCGCGCTCTCGCGGCGCGATGCACGTCCCGGACGGCGCGGATCCGCCACCGGGCACCTCGGTCAGGCCACCAGCCTGGCTCTCGGCACCCGACGGCGCCCCGCATCCGCCCCGAACGCACCCCGCATCCACGATTTCGCGGAATCACCCATCAAGCCTGATCGGCGCCGCTGCGGCCGACGACCGCCGTCACCACCCGCACCGGCGTGCTGCCGACGGTCCACAGCCGGTGCGGCCGGCCGGCGTCGAAGACCAGCGCGTCGCCGGGGTCCAGCTCGTGGACCTCGTCGCCGATCGCGATCGCCAGCCGGCCCTCGATCACCACCAGGTACTCGCGGCCGCGGTGGCGCATCAGCGTGTCCTCACGGCACGAGGTCCCGCCGACCTCGTAGGTCATCTCCAGGAACTCGACCTCCGGGTCCTCGCCGGCGGTCAGCCGCTCCCACGAGACGCCGGTGGCGAGCGAGATCGCCGGCCGGTCGGCGGCCCGCAGGACGGGGCCCGACGAGGGCGGCCGCTCGCGCGCGGCGCCGTCGCGCTGGGCGCGGGGGACGCTGACGCGGGCCGGGGCGGGCGCGGTCAGCTCGCCGGCCAGCAGCCCGTCGAGCGAGACCCCGAGCGCACGGGCGATCGCGTAGAGGCTGGCGACCGAGGGGCTGGCCCGCTCGCGCTCGATCTGCGAGATCAGGCTCGGCGAGACGCCGGCGGCCTGGGCGAGGGCGCGGGCGCTGAGGCCGGCGGCCTCGCGACGGGCCCGCAGCGACGGGCCGAGCCCGGGCGGGACCGAGCCGGCGGGCGGGCGCTCAGGCGACACGGCCACGCTCCGTCGTGACCGCAGCTGAACGGTCGATCACAGCGTTGCTGAACATCGGGCGCTCAGAGCAGGCCCAGCTCGCCGAGCTTCGAGACCGCCTCGACCCGGTTGCGGGCGCCGAGCTTGCGGAGCGCGCTCTGCAGGTAGGACTTGACCGTGGTCGGGGCCAGGAAGACGACCTCGGCGATCTCGGCGTTGCTCTCGCCCTTCGCCGCCCGCCGCAGGATCTCGTGCTCGCGCGGGGTCAGGGCCGGGCCACGCAGCTTCGACGCCGCCCGCCGCAGCGCCTCGTCGAGCCCGTGGCCGTTGACGACCTCGCCGGCGACGACCCGCGCCAGCACCTCGGAGAGCCGCTCGGCGCTGGCGTCCTTGCCGAGGCAGCCGTCGACGCCGAGCAGCCGGGCGTCGTCGCGTAGGGTCGGCGTCACCTGCTCGGCGAAGAGCACGATCCGGGTTCCCGGGGCGACCGCCCGCAGCCGCCGGACGGCGTCGGAGAGCAGCATGTCGGGCAGCCACGGATCGAGCAGCACCAGGTCCGGGCGGATCCGGCGGGCGGCGTCGATCCCGTCCTGCCCGCACTGCGCGGCGCCGGCGATCCGCAGCCGCTCGTCGGCCCCGACCAGCAGGCTCAGGCCGAGGTGGACGACCGGGTGGGCGTCGACCACGAGCACCGTCACGGGGCGGGCGCGGCGACGCGAACGGGGCGCCACCGCGACCGGGGCGCTCGTGCTGACCAGTTCCAACATCACTCCTCCTCCTCTGTTCAGTGTGACTGTACATCCCTGGTCACGCGACAGCAATGCTGATGTTGGGGCCGTGCCCGATCGGAGGTTGTGCGACTCCGAGGCAGCGACGAGAATCAGCGCCGTGTCCGTCCCGCTCCCCGTCCGACCCGCCCGCGGCCGCCTCCGGCCGATCTCGTAGGGTCCCGGCGATGGGTCAGCGGACGAGCGCCCCCACCCCCGCCGGCGGCGACGCCGGGCTGACCGAGCAGGTCGGCGCCCGCCTGCGCGAGCGGCGGGTCGCGAAGGGCCTCTCTGCGCGTCAGCTGGCCGAGGCGATCGGCGTCTCGCCGAGCATGGTCTCGATGATCGAGAACGGCCGCACCAACCCCTCGGTCGGGACGCTGCTGGCGATCGTCGGGGTCCTCGACACCTCGCTCGACGCGCTCTTCTCCCCGACCGCGGCGGCGGCCGACGACGAGCAGCGCGCCGAACAGCAGCCGCCGCGCCCGGCCGGCGGCGAGGGCCCGGTGCTGCGGGCGGCCGACCGGCCGACGATCGAGCTGGCCAGTGGCGTCCACTGGGAGCGGCTGACCCCGACCGAGGAGGGCGGCGTCAGCTTCATGCACGTCCGCTACGACGTCGGCGGGGCCTCGTGCCTGGAGGACGCGCTCCAGCGCCACAGCGGCCGCGACTACGTGGTCCTGATCGAGGGCCGGCTCGGGGTCCGGGTCGGCTTCGAGAGCTACGAGCTGGAGGCGGGCGACTCGATCGTCTTCGACGCCACCACCCCGCACCGGCTGTGGACGATCGGCGACCAGCCGGCGATCGCGATCGTGGTCGTGATCGGCCGCAGCGGCGACCCGTCGCCGCCGCGGACCTGAGCGGTCCGGCCCCGAAATACCTCCGTTCGGAGGCTGCCGCCGCCCGGCCGAGCGGCGAAGCTGGAGGTCCGTCCAACGGAGAGGAACCCATGTCCGCATCCCCGTCCGACCGCTTCGCCGGCAAGGTCGTGATGATCGTCGGCGCCGCCCGCGGCGTCGGCCTGGCCACCGCCCAGGCCTTCGCGCGCGAGGGCGCGACGCTGGCCCTGGCCGACATCGACCCCGCGATCGAGTCGGTCGCGACCGCGCTCGACGGCGTCGGCGACGACCGCGTGCTGGCCCGCCGGGTCGACGTGACCGACGGCGAGCAGTGCCGCGGGCTGGCCGCGGCGACGGTCGAGCGGTTCGGCCGGATCGACGTGCTGGCGGTCGTCTCCGGCGTGCTCCAGAAGACGGCCCGGATCTCCGACCTGCCGATCGAGGAGTTCGACCGCGTGCTGGCGGTCAACACCAAGGGCCCGCTGCTGATGGCCCAGGCGGTGCTGCCGCAGATGCGCGAGCAGGGCGGGGGCCGGATCGTCAACGTCGCGTCGTGGTTCGCCTACAACGGCCACGCCTACTTCGGCGGCTACTGCGCCTCGAAGTTCGCGCTACGGGCGATCACCCAGGCGATCGCCGAGGAGGAGGCCGAGCACGGGATCACCGCCAACTGCGTCTCGCCCGGCAACGTCGACACCGAGATGCACCGGCGCGCGCTGCGCGAGGAGGCCGAGAGCCGCGGGATCACGGCCGAGGAGATGAAGGCGATCGAGTGGGCGAAGATCCCGCTCGGCCACGCCTGCCCGCCCGAGGACATCGCCGACGCGATCGTCTTCCTCGGCTCCGACCAGTCGCGCTACATGACCGGCGCCTCGCTCGACGTCAACGGCGGCGTGCTGCTGCGCTGAACCGGCGTCATCCCACCCCCGCCCCCACGAACTGGCGTCGTTCCGCCCCGGATAGCGGGGCGGATTGACGCCACTTCGGGAGGGGAGGGATGGATTGACGCCACTTCTAGTGGAAGACCATCCCGCCGTCGACGTTGATCGACTGGCCGGTCAGGTAGTCCGAGTCGGTCGAGGCGAGGAACAGCGCCACCCCGGTCAGGTCGTCCGGGGTCGAGAGCCGGCCGAGCAGGATCCCGGCGCCGAAGCCCTCCAGCGCCTCGCCCTTCTGCTGGGTCTCGCCGATCGCGATGAACTCGTCGTCGAGCTGCTCCCACAGCTCGGTGGTGACGACGCCGGGGCAGAACGCGTTGACCGTGATCCCGTCGCCGCCGAGCGCGTTGGCCGCCGCCTGGGTCAGCCCGACGACCGCGAACTTGCTGGCCGAGTAGGCCGCGAAGAGCGGGAAGCCGCTCTTGCCGGCGATCGAGGCGGTGTTGACGATCTTGCCACCGCCGCCCTGGCGCCGGAACTGCTCGGCGCCCTCCTGGGTCCCGATCAGCACCCCGCGCGCGTTGACGGCCATGATCCGGTCGAAGTCCTCCTCGGTCGTGTCGAGGAAGCGGACCGTCTTCGAGATCCCGGCGTTGTTGAACAGCACGTCGAGCCGGCCGTAGCGCTCGACGGTGGCCGCGATCGCCGCCCGGAAGCTGGCCCGGTCGGTGACGTCGACCGCCACCCCGTGGGCCTCGCCACCGGCGGCGACCAGCGCCTCGGCGGCGGCCGTCGCGCTCGCCTGGTCGATGTCGGCGATCACGACGCCCGCGCCCTCGCCCGCCAGCCGGGCGGCGATCGCGCGGCCGATCCCGCGCCCGGCACCGGTGATCAGGACGGTCTTGCCGTCGAGCTTCCCCATCGTCTGCTCCTCGTTCGGGTTCCGGGGGCCGCTCACCGCGGCGCCACCAGGATCTTCGTCTGGTCGCCCGCCGGGTCGGTCAGGACGTCGAAGCCGCCGCTGACGACCGCGTCGAGCCCGACCCGGTCGCTGACCACCCGCTCGACCGGGAACCGGCCGCTGGCGATCTGGGCCATGATCCGCGGCCACTCGTGGACGTCGTAGGCCCAGACGCCGACGAGCGAGATCTCGCGCTCGGCCAGCCGCATCGGGTCGATCGCCGAGAGCCCGACGTGGAGCCCGACCTGGGCCACGGTGCCGCGGGTGCGGACGGCGCCGATCGCCGTCTGCAGCCCCGCCTCGCTGCCCGAGCACTCGAGCGCCACGTCGACGCCGAGCCCGCCGGTCGCCTCCTGCAGCCGCTCGACCACGTCCTCGGACGTCGGGTCGATGATCGCGGCCGCGCCCAGGTTCTCGGCCCGCGCGCGGCGGCGGGCGTTCGGCTCCGACAGGTAGACCTCGCCGGCGCCGGCGGCCTGGGCGGCCAGCACGCTGAGCGCGCCGATCGGCCCGCCGCCGGTCACCAGCACCCGGTCGCCGGGGGCGACGCCGCCGCGCTGGGCGCCGTAGGCGGCGACGGCGGCCGGCTCGATCAGCGCGCCCTGCTCGTAGGAGACGCCGTCCGGCAGCCGCCACGCCTGGTAGCGCTCGACCACGCCGCGGGTGGCGAAGCCGCCCCACTCGTGGCTGAGGCCGAAGCAGGCCATCCGCGTGCAGAGGTGGTTCATCCCGCGGACGCAGAAGGCGCACGAGCCGCAGTAGGCCAGCGGCATCACCGAGATCCGGTCGCCGGGGCGCAGGTCGTCGACCGCGCTGCCGACGGCGAGCACGTCGCCGGCCAGCTCGTGGCCCATGATCTGCGGCAGCTGCGACCCGTTCAGCGGGTGCGGCGCGGCGGGCGTCACGATCGGCCCGGCCACGTACTCGTGCAGGTCGGTGCCGCAGATCCCGCACCACTGCGGCTCGATCAGGACCTGGGTCGGGGCCAGGTCGCCGTTCGGCTCGGGGACCTCCTCGACCCGGATGTCGCGGACTCCGTGGAAACGCGCTGCGCGCATGCTCACCTCTCCGTCGCCGCGTTCGGCGACCGCTCGTCGTGATCGAAGGATGCTCCCCCGCGCGGGGAACCCGGGCGGACGCGGGTCACCACGCCCGCCGCCGCCCGCGCCGCGCCTGGGTGTAGAGCCCCGCCGCCAGCAGCGCCAGCAGCCCGACCGCCCAGTACTGCCAGGCCTGCGAGAGCCCCAGGAAGGTGGTCGCGTTGGTGATCTGCTGGATCAGGAAGGCCCCCAGCAGCACGCCCACGAACGACCCGCGGCCGCCGAACAGGCTGGCGCCGCCGAGCACCACCGCGGTGATGCAGGTGAGCGTGTAGGAGGTGCCCTGCGACGCGTCGCCGATCCCCAGCTGGGCCATCAGCAGGACCGCGCCGACGAAGGTCATCAGCGAGGCGCCGACGTAGGCCAGGATCACCGTCCGCCGGACCGGGACGCCGACCGCGTGGGCGGCGTCCTCGCGCGATCCGGCCGCCCGCAGCCGCAGCCCCCAGCGGCGCCGGCGGAGCCCGTGCTCCAACCCGATCGCGACCGCCACCGCAACCAGGAACGCGACCGGGATCCCGGCGACGGTGGTCTGGATCGCCGAGGTCACGCCCTCGCTGATGTAGCCGCCCTGCTCCGGCCGCAGCAGCTGCGAGAGCCCCTGGAGCGCGATGTAGGTGGCCAACGTGGCGGCGATCGGCGTGAAGCCGGCGAACCGCACCAGGCTGCCGTTGAAGGCCCCGACCAGGGCCGCGATCGCGATCATCAGCGCGAAGCCGAGGATCATCGTCCCGGTGCCCTTGCCGTCGACGACGAAGAACGACGCCACGACCACCAGCAACCCCGCCAGCGGCCCGACCGAGAGGTCGATCCCGCCGGTCATGATCACCAGCAGCTGGCCGAAGCTGATGAAGATCAGCACCGACAGCAGGGTCAGCATCGAGGTGACGTTGAACGAGGACAGCACCCGGGCGTTGTCGCCGTAGGTGTAGATCCCCAGCAGCACGATCACCGCCACCAGGATCGCCGCCGGCCCGTAGTCGGACGAGGCGAAGCGGCGGACCGCGGCGAGCGCCCCGGCGCCGCCGGCCTCCTCGTCGTCGCGGCGGACGGCGGTCGCGGTGACGATCGCGCGCGCCATCGCCTCCTCGGTCACGTCGTCGCCGGCCAGCTCGCCGACCACCTGCCCGCGGGAGAAGACGACGATCCGGTCGCAGAGCCCCTCCAGCTCGATCGAGTCGGAGGAGACGACCAGCACCGGGATCCCGCTGGCGGCCGCCTCGCGGAGGATCCGGTAGATCTCCATCCGGGCGCCGGCGTCGACGCCCTGGGTCGGCTCGTCGGCCAGGATCAGCGTCGGCTGGGCGAGCATCGCCCGCGCCAGCACGACCTTCTGCTGGTTGCCGCCGGAGAGCGACGAGACCGGCGTCTCCAGCGAGGCGGTCCGGATCCGCAGCTCGTCGCGCTGGGCGGCGACCGCGCGCCGCTCCGCCGCCGGCTGCAGCACGCCGCCGCGGGCGAACCGCCCGAGCGAGGCGATGCTGGCGTTCTCGCGCACGGAGAGGTTCATCATCAGCCCCTCCTCGTGGCGGTCGGAGGGCAGGTAGGAGATCCCGGCGGCCCGCGCGCGGCGCTCGCTGCCGAGCCGGATCGGCTCGCCGTTCAGCCGCGCCGTGCCGCGCGCCCGCTCGAGTCCCGCGAGCGCCCGCAGCAGGTCGGCCTGGCCGTTGCCGGCGATCCCCGCCAGCCCGACGATCTCGCCCGGCGCGATCCGCAGGTCGACGTCGGCGAAGCCGCGACCGCTGAAGCCCTCCAGCTCCAGCACCGGCGCCTCGTCGGTACCCGGCGGGCGCTTGTCGGGGAAGGTCGCCTCGATGCTGCGGCCGACGATCAGCTCCAGGATCCGGTCGTCGCTGAGGGCGTCCATCGCGCCGCTGCCCTGGACGGCGCCGTCGCGCATCACCGTCGCGCGGTCGGCGATCTCGCGGACCTCGGGCAGCCGGTGGGAGATGTAGACGATCGCCGTGCCCTGGGCGGCCAGCTCGCGGACCAGGTCGAGCAGCGCGGCGGCGGCGTCGCGGCCGAGCGGCGCGGTCGGCTCGTCGAGCACCAGCACCTTCGGGTCCTGGGCCAGCCCCTTGGCCAGCTCCAGCAGCTGCCGCTGGGCGACGGTCAGGTCCTCGACCCGCTGGTCGAGGCCCGCGGTGCAGCCGGCGCGGTCGAGCTGGCGGCGCATCTGCTCACGGGCGCCGCGGTCGCCACGGCCGAGCCGACCCGGCAGGGCGACGGCCATGTTCTCGGCCACGGTCAGGTCGGGCATCAGCGCCGGGTGCTGGCGGACGATCGCCAGGCCGGCGGCCTGGGCCGCGGTCGGCGAGCCGGCGTCGAGCGCGACGCCGCCGATCTCGACGCGGCCCTCGTCGGGCACGATCGAGCCGGCGGTCACGTTCATCAGCGTCGACTTGCCGGCGCCGTTCTCGCCGAGGAGCGCGTGGACCTCGCCCGGGTGGACCTCGAGCGAGACGTCGCGGATCGCCTGGACGGCGCCGAAGCGCTTGCTGACGGCGCTGATCCGCAGCGCCGGCGCCAGGCCCGGCGTGGCGGGGCCGGGACGCTCGATCGTGCCCGACGGGGTGGTTCGGTTGCTCACTGGATCTCCTCGGCGCGGCGGGGCGGCACCGTCCCGGCGCCGCCCCGCTGCTCGGCTGCGCGCGGCTACTTGAACACCGCGGTCAGGTTGGCCTTGTCGAGTCCGGACGAGAGGATCGCGTCGCCCGGGAGGGAGGGATCGCACTCCGGCGGCTTCGGCTTACCGGAGACCGAGTCCTCGGCGGTCGCGTTCTTGACGTCCAGCTCGGCCGGCGGCGTGCCCCCGGCGGCCTTCGCCACGGCGGCCTGGACGGCGGTCCGCACCATCCAGTTCTGCGACGAGTTGGTGTACAGCTCGAAGTCGGGGTTGGTCGGCTTCAGCTTCTTCCAGTCGCAGGCGAGCTGGTTGGAGTCCTCGGTCGCGATCGGCGGGATCTTGCGGCCGGCCTGCTTGAAGACCGGCAGCGCGCTGTCCATCGCCGCGCCGTAGTCGGCGGCGATCGCGTCGATCTTGGGGAACTTCGCGAGCGCGGCGGTGACGACCTGCTGGGTCTTGGCCGGATCCCAGTTGGTGACGTTGAACGGCTGCTGCCCGATCAGCTTGATGTTCGGGTGCTTGTCGAGGACGCTCTTCAGGCCCCCGAGCCGGTCGAGGCTCTGCTGGACGCCGGCCGGGCCGCCCAGGTACAGCACGTTGCCGCCCTTGGGCAGCAGCTTCACCAGCCACTCGCCCCAGAGGATCCCGTACTGGTCGGAGTCGGTGCCGACGTAGGCGCTGTAGTCGACGCCCTCCTTGCCGCCGGGCGGCGAGCGGTAGGGGACGACCGTCGCGCCGGCCTTGACCGCGCTCCGCATCGCCGGCAGCAGCGCCTTGCCCGCGTCGGGGAAGACGACCATCGCGTTGACCCCCTGGGCGACGAGGCCCTGGAGGTCGGAGATCGCCTTCTGCGTGTTGCCCTGGCCGTCGGTGTAGACGAACCCGGTCACGTTCGGGCACTTCTTCGCCTCGAGCTCGGCGATCTTGCGCGTGATCCGGCGCCAGGTGTCGGCGCCGTTGCCGTCCGAGAGCGAGAGCTTGATGTCCTTGTCGCCGCACCAGGCCGGTGCGTTGCCCTTGGCGGCGGTGGCGCCGTCGGTCGAGCCGCTGCTCGAGCCGTCGTCGCCGCCGCAGGCGCTGATCGCGGTCACGGCCAGCAGGGCGGCGGCGCCTGACGCCAGCCGTCGCCAGTGGCGGAACGGGGTCTCCATCGTGGTTCTCTCTCCCTTGGTGGTCGTACGGATGCGGGCAGCGGCGACCACGCGGACCGTGGTGGTCGGCGGGACGGCGTGCTCGGTGGTGGTCTGGAGGGGCGGGCGGGCCCGCCGGGCCGCTCAGCCGGAGCCGGCGGGAGCGGCGGGTCGTCCGCGGCCGGTGAGCGCACCCACGCGCTCGCCGACGGCGGACCAGTTCACGCTGTAGACGCCGATCCCGACCGCCAGCGCCACGGCCTGGACGAGGTTCTGCACGGCGCTCGAGGCGCCGGTGGCCAGCACGAACTGGTCGAGCTGGGTGAGGAAGAGCGCGGCGACGGCGGTCGCGGCGACGCTGCCGACGCCGCCCAGCAGCGAGGTGCCGCCGAGCACGACCGCGGCCACCGTCGGCAGCAGGTAGGCGTCGCCCGAGGTGATGCTGGGGGTGGTGACGACGCCGGCCAGCAGGATCGCGGCGCAGCAGTAGAGCAGCGCCGCGCCGACGTAGGCCGCCAGCTGGTAGCGGAGCGGGTCGATGCCGGCGGCGCGGGCGGCGGGGGCGCTGGCGCCGACCGCCTCGTAGCGGCGACCGACGGTCGTCCGCTTGATCAGGAACGAGACGCCGAGCATCACCACCGCGGCGATCACGATCGTGGTCGGGATCCCCAGCACGTGGCCGTTGGCGAACCCGTGCAGGGCCTCGGTGGTGGTCGTCGGCGAGCCCTTCGAGATCTGGACGATCGCCCCCAGCAGCAGCGCGTTGACGCCGAGGGTGGTGACGATCGGGGTGATCCCCAGACGGGTGATCAGGAGGCCGGACAGCAGCCCGGTGGCGGCGGCCACCACGAAGGCGAGCACGATCGCGCCGGCGAGCTGGCCGCCGTCGCCGTTCGGCCCGTGGGTGACGAGCACGACGACCAGCGACATGATCCCGGGGACCGAGAGGTCGATCCCGCGCTGCTGGATCACCAGCGTCTGGCCCATCGCCGCGATCGCCAGCACCGCGGCGAACGGCAGCATCCCCTGGAGCACGCTGCCGCGGACGCTGTCGGGCTGGAAGAGCACGCTGACGAGGAACAGCGCCGCCGTCGCGATCGCGATCACGACCCAGGCGGGGCGGCCGCGGCCGGCCCACGGCCACCGCGATCGCGGCGACGACGGGGCCGGGCTCTCGGGCGGCGTTCCGGCGGTGGTGGCGTGCTCGTTCATGGCGTTGGGGCGACGGTCGGAGGCGGGCGGCGGCGGGTCGTTCCACCGCGCCCAACCTGATGTCGTGGGTCAGGCTAGATCGCGCCAGCGGGCCGGGGCACCCTCCGAACGGAGGTTGTCTTGCGCCCCGTCCCGGCCGGCGAATCGCGGGCTCAGGAGAGGGTCCAGCCCCCGTCGACGAGGACCGGCGTGCCGTGGATGAAGGAGGCCTCGTCGCTGGCCAGGAAGAGCGCCAGCGCGGCGACCTCCTCGGGCTCGCCCCAGCGGCCGGCGGGGGTGGCGGCGATCGCCGCGTCGACGTGGGCGTTGGCCTGCTCCGGGGTCCGCAGCTCGGTCGTCATCCCGGTCGCGACGGCGCCGGGGCAGACGGCGTTGACGCGGATCCCGTGGCGGCCGTAGTCGAAGGCCAGCTGGCGGGTCAGGCCCAGCAGCCCGTGCTTCGAGGTGGTGTAGGCGGCCCCGCCCCCGCCGCCGACGAAGGCCGCGATCGAGCAGGTGTTGACGATCGCCCCAGCGCCCTGCTCCAGCATCGTCGGCACCACCGCCCGCGCCAGCAGGAACGGCCCGGTCAGGTTGACGGCGAGGATCCGCTGCCACAGCTCCGGCGACGCCTCGTGGGCGGGCACGTAGTCGTCGAGGATCCCGGCGTTGTTGCAGAGGACGTCGATCCGCCCGCGGCCGGCGACGTCGGCGACCAGCGCGGCGACCGCGTCCCCGTCGCTGACGTCGAGCGCCGCCGGCCGCACCCGGCCGTCGTCGGCGAGCGCGGCGGCGACCCGCTCGACCCGCGCGCCGTCGACGTCGACCGCGACCACCTCGGCCCCCTCGGCGTGGAGGCCGCGGACCATCGCCGCGCCCATCCCCGACCCGGCGCCGGTCACGATCGCGACCTTCCCCGCGAACCGCGCCGTCCTCGTGCTCGTCTGGCTCATGCGCTCACGCTAGGCGCGGGCGCCGGGGCGGCGGCACCTCCGAACGGGGGTTCACTCCTCCACCAACCCCCGCACCGCCGCCGCGATCGCCTCCGGTCCCGGCAGCGCCAGCGCCTCCAGCGGCGGGCTGTAGGGGGTCGGGGCGGCGACGGCGCCGAGCCGGCGGATCGGGCCCTCGACCTCGTACAGCAGCCGCTCGGTCAGGCGGGTGGCGATCTCCGCCCCGGGGCCGAAGTCGGCGACCGCCTCGTGGACGATCAGGGCCCGGCCGGTGCGGCGGACGCTGCGCTCCAGGCCCTCGTGGTCGAGCGGGGCCAGGGTCCGCAGGTCGAGCAGCTCGACGCCGACGTCGGGCAGGTGCTCGTCGCAGGCGCGGGCGACCTCGTCGACCATCCGGCCCCAGGCGATCACGGTCACGTCGTCGCCGGCGCGGACGGTCCGCGCGCGGCCCGGCGGCAGCGGCTCCCACGGACCCTCGGGCGCCCGCCGGTTGTAGAGCCGCCGGTTCTCGACGAAGACCACCGGCCCGTCGTCGCGGATCGCCGCCCGCAGCAGGTCGGCGACGTCGCGGGGATCCGAGGGCAGGAACACCTTCAGGCCCGGCACGTGGGCCAGCAGCCCCTCCAGGCTCTGCGAGTGCTGGGCCCCGCTGCTGCGCCCGCCGCCGGTCTGGGTCCGGAAGACGATCGGGATCCGCGCCCCGCCGCCGGTCATGTAGCGGAGCTTCGCCGCCTGGTTGACGATCGGGTCGAGGCAGACCGTGACGAAGTCCATGTACATCACCTCCGCCACCGGGCGCAGGCCGGCCATCGCCGCGCCGACCGCGGCCCCCAGCACGCCGGCCTCGGCGATCGGGGTGTCGATCACCCGCTCGGGACCGAACCGCTCCTGGAGCCCGCGGGTCGCCCCGAAGACCCCGCCCCCGGCCCCGACGTCGACCCCGATCAGGACCACGTCGGGATCGGCCTCCATCTCGGCCGCGAGCCCCTCGCGGACCCCGTCCAGGTAGCGGGGCGGGCGCGGGTCAGCCATGGACGTCCTCCAGCAGGGTGCCGGCCTCCGGGTAGGGGGCGGCCAGGCCGCGCTCGACGGCGCGGTCGATCTCGTCCTCGGCGGCGGCCCGGATCGCCGCCACCGCCTCGCCGTGGCCGGCGGCCTCGAGCACGGCGACGGCCCGCTCGATCGGGTCGCGCTCGCGCCAGGCGGCCAGCTCGGCCTCGTCCCGGTACGGAGTCGCGTCGCCCTCGTAGTGGCCGTGGACCCGGTAGGTCATCGCCTCGACCAGCGCCGGGCCGGCCCCGGCGCGGGCGGCGGCGACCAGCGGCTCGACCGCCGCCCGCACCCCCGCCACGTCGTTGCCGTCGATCCGCTCGGCGTGGTGCAGCCCGTAGCCGCGGACGCGCTCGACCAGCGGGTCGCCGCGCCACATCCGCTCGCTGTCGGTGAACTCGGCGAAGCCGTTGTTCTCGATCACGAACAGCACCGGCGCCTCCCACAGCACGGCCAGGGTCAGTGCCTCGTGGAAGGGACCGGAGTGGACCGTGCCCTCGCCCGCGAAGGCGACCGCGACCGCGTCGCTGCCGCGGCGCTTGGCCGCCAGCGCCGCCCCGACCGCGATCGGCAGCCCGGCGGCGACGATCCCGTTGGCGCCGAGGATCCCGATCGACGGGTCGGCGATGTGCATCGAGCCGCCCTTGCCGCCGCAGGTCCCGGTGGCGCGGCCGAACAGCTCGGCCATCATCCCGTCGGCGTCGAGGCCCTTGGCCAGGCAGTGGCCGTGGCCGCGGTGGGTGGTGGTGATGTAGTCGTCGTC
Organism: Patulibacter defluvii; assembly: GCF_034096925.1. Taxonomy (NCBI): domain Bacteria; kingdom Bacillati; phylum Actinomycetota; class Thermoleophilia; order Solirubrobacterales; family Patulibacteraceae; genus Patulibacter; species Patulibacter defluvii. The sequence goes on along the minus strand of NZ_JAWZSQ010000002.1, from coordinate 221,554 downwards.
GCGCAGCGCGCCGCAGACGCCGGCCGCGATCGCCTCCTGGCCGATCGAGACGTGGACGAAGCCGGGGATCAGGCCCTCGCGGAAGTGGCGCGAGACCCGCTCCTCGAAGGCCCGGATCCGGACCATCGTCCGCAGGTCGTCGAGCCGCCGCTCGTGGTCGTCGCCGCTCATCGGGCCTCCTCGTGGTCGCGCAGGCGAGCGCGCAGCCGGTGCTTCTGGACCTTGCCGCTGGCCGTCTTCGGCAGCGCGTCGACCAGCTCCAGCCGCTCGGGCAGCTTCTGGTTGGCCAGCCGCCGCTCCCGCAGGAACGCGACCAGCTCGTCCAGCTCGAGCGGCGCCCGGCCGACGACGAACGCGCAGGCCCGCTCGCCGAGCACCGGGTCGGGGGCGCCGACCACGGCGACCTCCTCGATCGCGGGGTGCTCGATCAGCAGGTCCTCGATCTCCTTGGCGCTCAGGTTCTCGCCGCCGCGGACGATGATGTCCTTCATCCGGCCGGCGATCCGCATCCGGCCGTCGCCGTCGACCTCGGCCAGGTCGCCGGTCCGGAACCAGCCGTCGGCGGTGAACGACTTCCCGTTCAGGGCCGGGTCCAGGTAGCCGAGGCACAGCTCCGGCCCGCGCACCTGCAGCTCGCCGCGGGCGCCGGTCGGCAGCGGCGAGCCCGCCTCGTCGACGATCCGCAGCTCGGTCGGGGCGATCGCCGTGCCGTCGCTCTCGGCGTGCTGGTCGAGCGGCGCGTCGGGCGCGCTGCCGGTCACCGTCGGGCACTCGGTCGAGCCGTAGACGCGGGTGGCGAGCATCGCGGTCCGCTCGCGGGCGGCCCGGATCAGCGCCGGCGGGATGTCGGCCCCGCCGCAGACGAAGACCCGCATCGAGGAGACGTCGTGCTCGGCCAGCGTCGGCGCGTGGACGATCCCGTGCAGGAACGGCGTCGCCCCGACGGTGAAGCTGCAGCGCTCGTCGGCGATCAGCCGCAGCGCCCGGTCGACGTCCCAGGTGTCCTGCAGCACGACCGGCGCGCCGACCATGAACGGCAGCTGCATCCCGTAGAGCAGGCCGGTGATGTGGGTCACCGGCGAGGCCATCAGCACCACGTCGCGCTCGTCGACCGCGTAGAGGTCGATCACGCTGCGGCATTCGTGCAGCAGCGTGTCGTGGCTGTGGAGGACGCCCTTCGGCTCGGCCTCGGTGCCGGAGGTGTAGAGCAGCAGCGCCGGGTCGCGGGATGCGCGCTCGACGGCGGCCGGCGGCCCGTCGGCGGCGGCGCAGACGGCCTCCAGCGAGGTGCTCGCCGGGCCGGGCTCGCCGACCACCAGCACGTGCTCCAGCGCGGGCAGCTCGTCGCGCAGCCGCTCGGCCATCGCCCGGTGGTCGAAGCGCCGGAAGACGTCCGGCACCACCAGCACCCGCGAGCGGGCCTGGCGGAGGATGAAGCCGACCTCGCGCTCGCGGTAGATCGGCACGATCGGGTTGCTGACGGCGCCGATCCGCAGCGCCGCGTGGTGGACGACCAGCGCCTCGATCCGGTTCGGCAGCTGGAACGAGACGACCTCGCCGGGCCCGACGCCGAGCCGCTGGAGGGCCGCCGCCGCGCGCTCGGCGGCGGCGTCGAGGGTCGCGTGGTCCCAGCGGCGGTCGCCGTCGACCACCGCCAGCCGCCGCGGGTGGCGGCGGGCGCCCTCGCGCAGCGCGGCGTCGACCAGCTCGCCGCTCCAGGCGCCGAGCGCGACGTAGCGCTCGGCCGCGGGCGAGGGCGGCAGGACGATCCGCCCGTCGCCCGCCGATCGTGCGCTCACCGGCACCGGTCCCGTCAGGCGGCCACGGCCGGGACCGGGTCGATCAGGTGCTCCAGGAACCAGTCGGTCGCGGCCTGGGCGGCCTGCGACAGCAGCGAGCGGTCGCTGTAGAGCGTCATGTGGGTCGAGTCGCCGACGACGACCAGCTTCTTCTTCGCGGTCGGCAGCTTGTTGTAGGCCTCGATCTCCAGGTCCCAGAGGGTCAGGTCGTCGCGCTCGGCCACCACCACCAGCGTCGGCGTGTTGAGCAGCCGCGGCAGGAACGGGTCGACGCTGTAGCTCATCAGCAGCTCGGCCGACTCGATCGTCGAGCGGTTCTCGTAGGCCGGGGCCTCGCGGACCTTCAGCTCCTTGAAGGTCTCGTAGGTCTCGGGGAACGGCCAGGCCGAGACCTCGGTCGTCGGGTCGGGCGCGGCGTGCGGCATGAAGCCGTCCTCGCCGGTCGCGAAGCGGCGCCGGCGGTCGTCGAGGATCGCCTGCTCGAAGGCGCGGAAGCCGATCGTGCCGTGGACGCGGCGCATGTTGCGGTAGCCGTCGACGACCGGGATCTGCGACGCGACGACCTTCACCCGCGGATCGGTGGCGCCGACGATCAGCGCGTGGCCGCCGCTGTACGAGAGGCCCCAGACGCCGATCCGGTCGCGATCGACCTCGTCCAGCGTCTCGGCGAACGAGATCGCGTTCTTGTAGTCCTCGACCTGCCAGACCGGGTCGATGTGCTGGCGCCGCTTGCCGCCGCTGGCCCCGAAGTTGCGGTAGTCGAAGAGCAGCGCGGCGAACCCGGCCTGGGCGTACATCTCGGCGTAGTGCGGCTGGACGAGCTCCTTCACGTAGCACCAGCCGCCGGCCATCACGATCGTCGGGAACGGGCCGTCGCCCTCGTCGGGCGTGTAGAGCCATCCGCGGATGGTGTCCTCGCCGCTGGTGAACTCCACGTCTCGTCGCACGTCGCGCTGCTCCTGTCGGGGGTCGTCGGCCGGCGGACCTCCACCGGCGGGAGCCGACGCTAGCCGCCGTTCCGGGGCCGCCGGACCGTCCGATCGGAGGTTGTTCGCGGCCCGGCCGAGAAGCGTCCGATCGGAGGGGGCGCGGGGTCCGATCGGAGGTAGCCGCGGGCCCTTCGGCGGCAGCAGAATCGCCGCCGGTCCCCTGCTGTCCGACCCCCGGAGCGCCGATGCCCGTCCTTGCCATGCCCCGCCTCTCGGACACGATGGAGGAGGGCACGATCGTCGCCTGGCTGAAGCAGCCCGGCGAGCGGGTCGCGGCGGGCGAGGACGTCGTCGAGATCGAGACCGACAAGGCCACGATGGCCTGCCAGGCCGAGGCCGACGGGCCGCTGACGATCCTGGCCGAGGCCGGCGAGACGCACCCGGTCGGCCATCCGATCGCGCGGATCGGGGAGGAGGACGGCGCGGCGGCGGAGGTTGCGCCCGCGGCCGGCGCGTCGCCCACCCCAGCGGACGACGGGCCGCCGCCCGCCGCCCCGCCGTCCTCCTCCCCCGTCCCCGCCGCGGGCGCCGCCGGCGACGTCCGCGCCTCGCCGGTCGCGCGGCGGATGGCCCGGCGGCTCGGGGTCGACCTCGGCGCGGTCGCCGGCAGCGGGCCGCGCGGGCGGGTGCAGAAGGCCGACGTCGAGGCCCACGCCGACGCGCCGCGGCCGGCCGCCGCCCCGGCGCCGGTCGCGGAGGGCGGCCGCGGCGCCGTCGCCGTCGAGCCGCTGAGCCGGATCCAGCGCACGATCGCCGAGCGGATGCTGACGGCGAAGACCACCGCCCCCGAGTTCGTGCTCGAGGTCGACGTCGACATGACCGCCGCGGTCGCGCTGCGCGACGAGCGGCGGCGGCTCGACGGCGACGACCCGCTGCCGTCGCTCAACGACCTGGTGGTGCGGGCCAGCGCGCTGGCCCTGCGCGAGTTCCCGCGGGCCAACGGCGCCTTCGGCGAGGACGGCTTCGCGCTCTTCGAGCGGATCAACGTCGGGGTCGCGGTCGCCGCTGACGACGCGCTGGTGGTGCCGACGATCTTCGACGCCGACCGCAAGGCGCTGGGCCGGATCGCCGAGGAGACGCGGGCGCTGGCCCAGCGGGTCCGCGACGGCTCGATCGCCCCCGCCGACCTCGGCGGCGGCACCTTCACCGTCTCGAACCTGGGGATGTTCGGGATCGACCGCTTCACCGCGGTCCTGAACCCGCCGCAGGCCGCGATCCTGGCCGTCGGCCGGGTGGCGCTGCAGCCGCGCTGGGACGAGGACGCCGGCGGCTTCGTGCCGCGTTCGACGATGCGGCTGAGCCTGACCTGCGACCACCGGATCCTCTACGGCGCCGACGCCGCCCGCTTCCTCGGCCGGATCCGCGAGCGGCTCGAAGCCCCGCTGCGGCTGGCGCTGTGAGCGACCCGATGAGCGATCCCGCGCTGCCGCTGGCGCCGCTGACCGCCTTCCTCGACGCCCACGGGCTCGGCCGCGGACCGGTCGCCGCGGTCGCGATCGGCGAGGGCCACTCGAACCTGACCTACCTGCTGCGTCGCCGCGACCGGCGGATGGTGCTGCGGCGCCCGCCGCTCGGACCGCTGGCGCCCTCAGCCCACGACGTCCTGCGCGAGGCGCGGCTGCTGCGGGCGCTGCGGCCGGCCGGCGTGCGGGTGCCGGAGGTGCTGGCCGTCGGCGACGACCCGGCCACGATCGGCGCGCCGTTCTACCTGATGCCGTTCCTCGACGGCCACGTGCTGACCGACCGCGTCCCCGCGGCGCTGGCCGGTCCCGCCCGCGCGGCCGAGATCGGCGAGCGGCTGGTCGACGCGCTGGTCGAGCTGCACGCCGTCGATCCGGGCGCCGAGGGGCTGGCCGGGCTCGGCCGTCCCGACGGCTACCTCGACCGGCAGCTGCGGCGGTTCGGCGCGCTGCTGGCCGAGCACGGCACCCGCCCGCTGCCCGACCTGGAGGCGACCGCCGAGCGGCTGCGCGCGACCCGGTCGGCGTCCGGCCCGGCGACCGTCGTCCACGGCGACTACCGGCTCGGCAACGTGATGCTGGCCACCGACGGCGGGCCGCTGCGGCTGACCGCGATCCTCGACTGGGAGCTGGCCACGATCGGCGACCCGCTCGCCGACCTCGGCTACCTGACCGCGATGTGGGCCCGACCCGGCGATCCCGAGGACGACCCGATGCTGGCCCTCGGCGCCGTCACCCGCGGCCCCGGTTTCGCCGACCGCGAGCAGCTGGCCGCCCGCTACGCCGAGCGCTCCGGGCGCGACGTCGCCGGGCTCCGCTGGTACCAGGCGCTGGCGGTCTGGAAGGCGGCGATCTTCCTCGAGGTCAGCTACGGCCGCCACCTCGCCGGGGCCACGACCGATCCCTACTTCGCCCGCCTCGGCGCGGGCGTCCCCCGGCTCGCGCGCCGCGCGCGGGCCCTGATCGAGGAGACTCCCGTCGCATGAGCGTTCCCTCTCCGATCCTCGACGCCTTCGGGCTCCACGGCCGGGTGGCGATCGTCACCGGCGCCTCCTCCGGCCTCGGCGTCGCGTTCGCCCAGGCGCTGGCCGAGGCGGGGGCCGACGTCGTCCTCGGCGCCCGCCGCGTCGACCGGCTGGAGCAGACGAAGGCGCTGGTCGAGGCGACCGGCCGCCGGGCCGTCGCGGTCGCCACCGACGTCGCCGACCCCGACAGCTGCCGGGCGCTGGTCGCGGCCGCCGTCGAGCAGCTGGGGCGGGTCGACGTGCTGGTCAACAACGCCGGGATCGGGACCGCCGTGCCGGCCCTGAAGGAGACGCCGGAGCAGTTCCGCTCGGTGATCGACGTCAACCTCGCCGGCGCCTACTGGACCGCCCAGGCGGCGGCCGCGACGATGACCGAGGGCGGCAGCATCATCAACATCTCCAGCGTCCTCGGGATCACCACCGCCGGGCTCCCGCAGGCCGCCTACGCGGCCAGCAAGGCCGGTCTCGACGGGCTCACCCGCGACCTCGCCCAGCAGTGGACCGGGCGCCGCGGGATCCGGGTCAACTCGGTCGCGCCCGGCTTCTTCGCCTCGGAGATGACCGAGCAGTACCACGAGGGCTACCTGGAGCGGCAGGCCCAGCGGATCCTCGCCGGCCGCACCGGCGACCCGCGCGAGCTGGCCGCGACCGTCGTCTTCCTGGCCGGCCCCGGCGCGGGGTACATCACCGGCCAGACGATCGTGGTCGACGGCGGCCTGACGATCGCCTGATCGCGGCCACGGCGCCGGTCAGGGCTGGACGAGCGCCACCAGCCCCTGGCCGTCGGGCCCGGCGAAGATGTCGCGCAGCAGCTGCTCGACGACCGTCATCACGTCGGCGTCGGGCGCCACGCTGGCGGCGAAGTCGCCCAGGTAGAGCAGGTTCTTGAAGAAGAGCACCAGCTCCTTCGGGATCCGCACGCCGCCGCCGGCCAGCACCCCCAGCAGCCGCCCCAGGGTCAGCCCGAGGCGGTCGAAGGTGACGGCGCCGTCGCTGCGCTCGGCCAGCCGGTCGATCTCGGCCTGGAACCGCTCGACCAGCAGGTCGACGTCGCTGTCCGGGGCCAGCGCTCCGAACGAGCGCATCGCCTCGACCTGCATCCGCGCGTCGGCGCCGGCGAAGCCGATCAGGAACCGCACCAGCCCGGCCCGCTCGAGCGCCGTCAGCCGGCCGCAGAGGCCGAGATCGACGAGCGAGAAGCGGTCGCCGTCGATCAGCACGTTGCCGGCGTGGAGGTCGCCGTGGAAGACGCCGTGGCGGAGCGTCGCCTCGAGCACCGCCCGCATCCCGGTCTCCAGCAGCCGCTGGCCGTCGACCTCGGTCCCGCCGGGCTGCTCGGCCAGCCGCGCGTAGGAGACGCCGGGCAGGTGCTCCATCACGATCACCCGCTCGCTGACCATCCCCGGCAGCGGCCGCGGCACCCGCACGCCGTCGACGCCGAGGTCCTCGAGGACCGCGATCGACTCGACCAGGTTCGCCGCCTCGAGCCGGAAGTCCAGCTCCTCCAGCGAGAGCCGGGCGAAGACGCCGACGAAGCCGGGCAGGTTCGCCACCCGCACCGTCTGGTTGACGCGGTCGGCGCCGGCGCAGACCAGCGCCAGGGTCTCGATGTCGGAGCGGAAGCGGGCCCGCAGCCCGGGCCGGCGGACCTTGACGACGACCTCGGTGCCGTCGCGCAACCGCCCGCGGTGGACCTGGCCGATCGAGGCCGCGGCCAGCGGCTCGGGCTCGATCTCCAGCTCGTCGGCGCGGGCGCCCAGCTCGCGGCGCAGGATCTCCTCGGCGGTGCCCTCGGGCAGCGGCGGGGCGGCGTCGCGGCACCAGGCGAAGGCGTCGACCCAGGCGTCGGGCAGCAGCCCGCGGGCGCTGGCGATGAACTGGCCCAGCTTGACGTAGGCCGGGCCGCCGGCGCGGACCAGCCGCTGGGCGCGGGCGATCGTGCCCGCCGACGGGTCGGGCGGCGAGACCGGCAGCCCGAACGCGGTGGCGGCGGCGCCGACCAGCACCACCGGCGCGTCGGGCGCGGCGGTCCGGGCGACCCGCCAGCCGGTGGCGGCCAGCGCCCCGAGCGTGTCGGGCCAGATCCGCGGGCTGGCGATCCGCTCGGCCTCGGCGGCGAGCGCCCGGCGGCCGGCGTTGGCGGCGGCGTGCCAGGCCAGCGACTGGGCGCGGAGCCCGGGCAGCTCGTCGAGCAGCCGCGAGCCGCGCAGCAGCAGCACGCGGTTCGGCAGCGGCGGGGGCGCCGACACGTCGGGAGCCGCGGAGGTCGCCGTCATCGCCGCAAACTACCAGCGGTCGCAACCCCGCTGTCTGTGCGACAGCGCACCGTCTAGGCTGGCGCCCCATGGTGGCCGCTCTCCCGCCCGCCGTCCGCGCCTGGCGCGACGGCGGTCGCACCGCGACGATCGCCGGCCGGCGGCTGTTCGTCCGCCATCGCGTGGGCGACGGCAGCGCCCCCGACGCCCCGCCGCTGCTGCTCCTGCACGGCTTCCCGACCGCCTCGTTCGACTGGCGGGCGACGATCGAGCGGCTACCCGGGCATGAGGCGCTGACCTTCGACTTCCTCGGCTTCGGGCTCTCGGAGAAGCCGCGCGGCCACGACAACGACCTCTTCGAGCAGGCCGACCTGACCGAGGGGGTGGTCGCCGCGGCGGGGATCGACCGGCCGCTGGTGATCGTCGCCCACGACATGGGCACGACCGTCGCCAACGAGCTGATCGCGCGCGAGATCGAGGGCCGGCTGCCGTTCGCGCTCGCCGGGGTGCTGCTCAGCAACGGCTCGGTGGTGGTCGAGCGGGCCAGTCTGCGGCCGATCCAGAAGCTGCTCCGCTCGCCGCTCGGCCCGCTGGTGGCGCGGCTCTCCAACCAGCGGGTCTTCACCCGCCAGATGGCGGCGCTCTTCTCCCCCGGCCACCCGCTCGACCCGGCCGAGGCCGCCGCCCAGTGGGCCCTGGCCGCCCACGACGGCGGCCACCGCAACGCCCACCGGCTGGCCACCTACAACGGCCAGCGGGTCGCCTTCGCTGAGCGCTGGCACGGCGCCCTGCGCGAGTGGGACGGCCGACTGGGGCTGGCCTGGGGCCTGCTCGACCCGGTCGCCACCACCGCGGTCCTCGACGCCCTCCGCGAGCTGCGCCCCGCCGCCGAGCTGACGACCTTCGCCGACCTCGGCCACTACCCGCAGGTCGAGGACCCCGCGCGGGTCGCCGAGGCGATCGCCACCTTCGTCGCCGGCCGCTGACCGGGGCGCGTTTCGCACCCCACCGGTACCGAACGCGCCCCGGTCAGCGCGGCGGCTCGTCCTGCGACGACGCCGTCGCCTCGTCGAGCCGCTCCGACAGCTCGTCGACGATCAGCAGGTCGCGGCGGACGCGGCGGGTGCGGTAGGCGGCACGGCCGACCATGTGGGCGGCGACCGGCGCCGTCATCAGCTGGAAGACCGCCACCAGCACCAGGGTCGTGACGTCGATCCCGGTCCGCAGCCGCAGCCCGACGCCGGTCAGGATCAGCAGCAGCCCCAGCACCTGCGGCTTCGACGCAGCGTGCATCCGGCTCAGCAGGTCGGGGAACCGCAGCACCCCGATCCCGGCGGCCAGCGAGAGCCCCGCCCCGAGCACCAGGCAGACGGCGGAGAGGACGTCGGCGGCGCCGCTCACGGCCGCGGCCCTCCCGCGTCGCCCCGCGGCTCGTCCTCGTCGCCCGCGGCGAACCGCGCCACCGCGACCGAGCCGACGAAGCCGAGCAGCGCCAGCACGGCCAGGATCGGCAGCGTCGTGCCGTGGCGGTTGAAGGCCGCCTCCAGCCCGATCCCGCCGATCAGGCACGAGAGGAAGACGTCGAGCCCGACCATCCGGTCGAGCACCGCCGGGCCGCGGACGACCCGCACCAGCGCCATCAGCGCGCCGAGCCCGAGCGCCGCCCCGGCGATCCAGATCACCACCGTCATCGCGTCGCCTCCTCGTCCTCGGGCGGCCGCCAGCAGGCCAGCGCGGCGCGGTCCTCGGGCGAGCCGATCGCCCGGATCATCCGCGCCTCCAGCGCCCACGCCCGCCGCCGCTCGCGCTCGACGGCCGCGCGGTCGCGGACCCCGATCAGGTGCAGGTAGAGGATCCGCTCGCGGCGGTCGACCTCGACCACCAGGCTGCCCGGGACCAGGCCCAGCGCCTCGGCCACCAGCGTCAGCAGCAGGTCGGAGCGGGTCCGCAGCCGCAGGCCGATCACCGCCGTCGGCGGTTCGGGGCCGGGCCGGACCGCCAGCCAGGCGACCTGGGCGCTGGCCCACAGCACGTCGCTGGCGAAGCGGACCACGAAGGCCAGCGTCGCCAGCGGCCGCGGCCGGCCGTCGACCGCGATCGGGGCCAGCGGGAAGAGCAGCATCACCAGCGCCGCGACGACGATCCCCGACAGCGTCAGGCCCGGCGTCACCCGGCCCCAGAGCAGCAGCCACAGCAGCACCAGCCAGACGGCGGTGACCGGCTGCAGGATCCACGCCCCCGCCACCCGCCGCCGGATCCGCCGGATCCGCGACGGCATCAGCGGGCCTCCCGCTGGTCGACGGCGGTCACGTAGACGGAGCGGTCGCGCAGCTCCTCAGCCGCGCGGTCGCTGAGCGCGGCCAGCGGACCGGCGGCGAAGGTGAAGGCCAGGCCGAGCGCGACCAGCGCCACCGTCGCCCCGGTCATCGCCTTCGGCATCGCCGAGCTGGTGGTGATCGCGCGGCCGGAGAGCGTCGCGCCGACCACCTCGCCGCCGATCCCCGCCCCGCCGCGGTCGCGGTCGGCCTCGGCCGCGCCGGCCTCGTCGGTCCCGTGCACGACCGCCCCGTCCGGTCCCCGCAGCGCCACCCGCGGCGCGCGCCAGAAGACCCGGCTCCAGACCTTGCCGACCGCGTAGAGGGTCAGCAGGCTGGTCAGGACGCTGCCGGCGACCAGGATCCAGGCCAGCGCGGTGCCGTCGACGACCCCGGCCTGGATCAGGGCCAGCTTGCCGAGGAAGCCGGAGAACGGCGGGATCCCGGCCAGGTTCATCGCCGGCAGGAAGAAGAGGATCGCCACCAGCGGCGCGGTCTTCGCCAGCCCGCCGATCCGCTCGGTCGAGGTCGACCCCGCGCGCCGCTCGATCATCCCGGTGGTCAGGAAGAGCGTGGTCTGGATCGTGATGTGGTGGACCACGTAGAAGACCGCCCCGGCCAGCCCCAGCTGCGAGCTGAGCGCGATCCCGAACACCATGTAGCCGATGTGGCTGACGAGGGTGAACGACAGCATCCGCTTGATGTCGGTCTGGGCGACCGCGCCGAGGATCCCGACCACCATCGTCAGCAGCGCCACGACCAGCAGCACGCTGTCGACCCGGCCGTCGGGGAAGAGCAGCGTCTCGGTCCGGATCACCGCGTAGACGCCGACCTTCGTCAGCAGGCCGGCGAAGACCGCGGTCACCGGCGCCGGCGCGGTCGGATAGCTGTCCGGCAGCCAGGCGGAGACGGGGAAGACCGCCGCCTTGATCCCGAACGCCAGCAGCAGCGCCAGCTGCAGGATCAGCCGCATCCCGTCGTCGAGGCCGTCGAGCTTGCTGGCCAGGTCGGCCAGGTTGATCGTCCCGGTGGCGCCGTAGACCAGCCCAATCGCGGCCAGGAAGAGCAGCGACGAGAGGACGCTGACCACCACGTAGGTCGCGCCCGAGCGGATCCGCGACGCGGTCCCGCCGAGCGTGATCAGCACGTAGCTGGAGACGAGCAGGATCTCGAAGCCGACGTAGAGGTTGAAGAGGTCGCCGGCCAGGAACGCGTTCGAGACGCCGGCCGACAGCACCAGGAAGGTCGGGTGGAAGACCGCCAGCGGCAGCCCCTCCTCCTCGTCGGCGGTGCCCTGGCCGTACGAGTAGATCAGGACGCAGAGGGTCACCGAGGCCGAGATCACCAGCATCAGCGCCGACAGCCGGTCGGCCACCAGCGTGATCCCCAGCGGCGGGTCCCAGCCGCCCATCGCCGCCACCTGCGGGCCGTCGCGGTCGGCGGCCACCAGCAGCACGACGGCGATCGCCAGCACCGCGGCCAGGGTCCCGACGCTGATCAGCCGGTGCAGCTTCGGCAGCCGCGGGCCGATCGCGAACTTCAGGCCGGCCGCGAACAGCGGCAGGATCACCGGCAGGGCGACCAGCGAGGTGACGCTCATCGCGGCAGCTCCGTCCCGGTCCCGGTGCCCGGCAGCACGTCGTGCTCGCCGGTCTCGCCGGCGGCGGCGGCCGCGTCGGCCTCCGCCTCGGCCTCGGCGTCGGCGCCGGTGTCGGTCGGCTCCTCGGCGGCACGGCGCGCGACCAGCCGGTCGTCGATGTCGTCCTGGACCTCGTCGCTGCCCTGCAGCTGCCAGCTGCGGTAGGCGAGCGCGAGCAGGAACGCGGTCAGCGCGAAGGTGATGACGATCGAGGTCAGGATCAGCACCTGCGGCAGCGGATCGCTCATCGGCCGGTCGTCGTTGCCGCCGAGGATCGGGGCCCGGCCGGCCTTGCCGCCCATCGCCAGGATCAGCACGTTGATGCCGTTGCCGAGCAGCGCGACGCCGACCATCACCCGGGTCAGGCTGCGCTCCAGCAGCAGCACCACGCCGCTGGCGCAGAGGACCCCGACGACGAGCGCGAGCACCAGGCTCATCGGGCGTGCTCCTCGGCGTCGACCTGGCGGTCGATCTCCGACCCGAAGCTGCGCAGCACGTCGAGCACGACGCCGACGACCACCAGGTAGACCCCGATGTCGAAGGCGGTCGAGCTGTAGAGCTTCAGCGGCGCCACCACCGGCAGGTCGACGACGACCTTGCCGCCCTCGAGGATCGCGTCGCCGAAGATCGCCCCCGCGAGCCCGGTGCCGGTGGCCAGCACCAGGCCGAGCCCGATCAGCAGCCCGGCGCCGACCGGGGCGGTCTCGCCCAGCTCGTAGCGGCCGCCGGCCAGGTAGCGGATCGTCAGCGCCAGCCCGGCGACGATCCCGCCCGCGAAGCCGCCGCCGGGGAAGTCGTGGCCGGCCAGCAGCAGGTAGACGCTCAGCACCAGCACGGTGTGGAAGATCAGCCGCACCACGACCTCGAGCAGGATCGACCGCCGCTCGGGCGCGAGCGTGTTCTCCGCCACCAGCCACTCGCGGGCGCGGCGGGCCTCGGCGGCGCCGCCGGCCGGGGTCTGGGTGACGAGCAGCGCCGGCGCGACCGGCGGCGGGTCGGTCCGCCAGACCGCCTCGCTGTCCTCGGCGTCGGTCAGCCGCGGCAGCGCCCGCGAGCGGCGGCGGAGGAAGATCAGGCTGGTGACGCCGGTGGCGGCGACCACCAGCACCGCCAGCTCGCCCATCGTGTCCCAGGCGCGGACGTCGACCAGGGTCGTGTTGACGATGTTCTTGCCGCCGGCGGCCTGGGCGGCGGCGGCCATCCCCTCGGAGACGGGGACCGCCTCGCGGGCGCCGAGCGCGACGATCGTCACCAGCGTCATCAGCACCCCGACCGCGACCCCGACCAGCAGGTGCAGCCGGCGGCGGCCGGCGTGGCTGACGGTGCCGGTGAAGTGGGCCGGCAGCCGCCGCAGCACCAGCACGATCACCACCAGCGAGACGGTCTCGACCAGGAACTGGGTCAGCGCCAGGTCGGGCGCGCCCTGGAGCGCGAACAGCATCGCGACGCCGTAGCCGACGACGCCGCCGATCATCACCGCCTTCAGCCGCCGGCGGGCGCGGAGGGCCAGGACCGCGGCCGCCGCGACCAGCACCGCCACCATCGCCTGGGCCGGCGAGTCCCAGGTCCGCAGGTCGACCTCCCACGGCAGGCCCAGCAGCAGCGCCGTGGTCAGCGCCGCGATCAGGACCAGCAGGATCGTCATCAGGTACGCGGGCAGCGAGCCGGACTGGGTGGTGCGGGCGGCGCCGACGGCCAGCCGCTCGGTCGCCGCGATCAGCCGCACGTAGCACTCGCGGGCGTCGCGCAGGTGGCTCCAGGGGCGGGCCTTCGGGCGGCTCGGGCCGGTGCCTTTCCCGGAGCCGGCCCCGCCGCCGGTCGTGGCGAGCGCGGCGCCGACCGGCCGCGGCAGCACCAGCGGCCAGCTGCGGCCGGAGCGCTGGAGCAGGAAGATCGCCGCGCCGCCGGCCAGCGCGACCGCGGTCAGCAGCAGCGGCAGCCCGAGTCCGTGCCAGGCGGCCAGGTGCAGCGGGGCCTCGTCGCCGCCGGGGAGGGTGGCGGCGTAGCGCCCGAGCAGCCCGTCGAGCCGCGACGCCGCCAGCCCGACCACCAGCCCGGCCGCGGCCAGCAGCGCCGGGGCGGCCTCGAAGGCGGCCTCGGGGCGCTGGCAGCGGCGGTCGGGCGCGTCGGGCTTGTCGGCGAACGCGCCCCAGGCGAAGCGGGCGGCGTAGGCGGCGGTCAGGATCGAGCCGAGGACCAGCGCGGCCAGCACCAGCGCGTCGGCGGTCCCGCCGTGCTCGAAGGCGCCGAACATCGTCTCCTTGGCGGCGAACCCGGCCAGCGGCGGCACCCCGGCCATCGAGGCGGCGGCGAGCGTGCCGACCAGCGCCAGCCGCGGACGGCTGCGGCGGAGCCCGGAGAGCGAGCGCAGGTCGCGGGTGCCGGTCGATCGGTCGATGATCCCGACCACCAGGAACAGCGCCGCCTTGTAGAGCGCGTGAGCGACCAGCATCGCCAGGCCGGCGAGCGCGGCGTCGCGGGTGCCGGCGCCGACCAGCACCACCAGCAGGCCCAGCTGGCTGACCGTCCCGTAGGCGAGCAGCAGCTTGAGGTCGTTCTGGCGCAGCGCCCGCAGGCCGCCGAGCAGCATCGTCGCCAGGCCGAGGACGAGCACCACCTCGGTCCAGCCGATCACCCCGTGGAAGCCCGGAGCCAGCCGCGCGACCAGGTAGACGCCGGCCTTGACCATCGCCGCCGCGTGCAGGTAGGCGCTGACCGGGGTCGGCGCCGCCATCGCCGCCGGCAGCCAGAAGTGGAAGGGCACCAGCGCCGACTTCGAGATCGCCCCGACCAGCAGCAGCCCGACGCCGATCTGGACGGTGGCGCCGGTCGGCGGGTGGGCGACGATCTCGGAGATCCGGTAGGTGCCCGCGGCCTCACCGACCATCACCGCGCCGACCAGCATCGCCAGCCCGCCGAGGGTGGTGACGATCAGCGCGTCCATCGCCGCCCGCCGCGCTCCGTCGCGATCGGTCGCGTGCCCGATCAGCAGGAACGAGAGGACCGTCGTCAGCTCCCAGAAGACGTAGAGCAGCAGCAGGTCGTCGGCCAGGACCAGCCCCAGCATCGCCCCGGCGAAGCCGACCAGGACGCCGGCGAAGCGGCCCAGCCCGGGCTCGTCGTCGCCGAAGTAGCGGGCGCAGTAGGCGAGCACCAGCGCCCCGACGCCGGCGGCCACCAGCGCCAGCAGCAGCGACAGCGCGTCGAGCCGGAAAGCCAGGTCGAGCCCGAAGGTCGGCACCCACGAGCGGACGTCGACGACGGTCCCGCCGCCGTCGACGGTGCCGACCTGCGTGGCCAGCCAGGCGGTCGCGGCCAGCGGCACCAGCGCCAGCAGCAGGAACGCCTTGCGTCCGAGCCGACCGACGAGCAACGGCGCCGCGAGGGCGATCGCGGCGTGGGCGAGGAGGACGACCGTCACGCGCCGGTCGGGGCCGCGGACGGTCCGGCGGGCGCCGCGTCACGGCGTACGCGCCGTGAGCGGTTCGGGCAGGGGACGCCCCGGCTCTCGTGGAGTCGTTGGAGGCGTCGTGCCAAGGGGCAATGATTGCAGATGCACGCAGTTCGACGTCGGCCGAACCGGCGTCATCCCGCCCGTCCGCTCCCGAACTGGCGTCGATCCGCTCCGGACACCGGCGTCGGATGACGCCGGTTCGGGCGGGGCCCGGCTCGGCCTGGGTAGCCTCCGTCCGATGGCGCAGCCGCTCGGGACCGTCACCTCGCTGCACCGCTTTCCCGTCAAGTCGATGCGCGGCGAGCGGCTGACGCGGGCCTGGCTGGGACCGGCCGGGGTCGCCGGCGACCGTGAGTGGGCGCTGCTCGACGAGCAGCGGCGGTGGGCGTCGGCGAAGGCCGACCGCAAGCGCTGGCTGCTGGTCGACGGGATGCTCGACCTGCGGGCCCGGACCGCCGCCGAGCTGGGGCCGACCACGGTCGCCGACCACCGCCCGCCGCGCGACGGGACCCCGCCGCCGGCCGGTCCCAGCGACCCGTCGGTGGTCGTCGTCACCCTCCCGGACGGGCGCGAGGCGACCGCCGGCACGGCCGAGGCCGACGCGCTGCTCTCCGACCACCTCGGCCGCCCGCTGCGGTTCGACCGCGGCGACCAGGGCGAGCGCTGGGGCCGCCACCACGACGCCGCCCCCGTCCACCTGGTGACCACCAGCACGCTCGACGCGCTGCCCGGTCCCGACGGCTCGCCGCTCGACCCGATGCGGCTGCGGCCGAACCTGGTCGTCGCCCCCGCGCCCGGCGGCCCGGACTTCGCCGAGGACGGCTGGATCGGCCGCCACCTGCGGGTCGGCGACGCCCTGCTGCGGGTCACCGAGCGGACCGAGCGCTGCGTGATGACGACCCGCGCCCAGGGCGACGAGCTGCCCCACGCGCCGACCGTCCTGCGCCGGATCGGCCAGGCCAACCAGGCCTGCGCGGGCGTCTACCTGGCCGTCGTCGAGCCGGGCGCGGTGGCCGTCGGCGACCCGCTGCTGGCGGTCGCCGAGACGGCCTGACCAGCCCGAGCGTCAGCGCCCGCGCTGCTCCAGCCAGGCGGCCTCCTGGCGACCGAGGTCGCTGGCCGCCTCGCCGCCGAACAGCCACTCGCGGACGATCCGGTGGTAGTTGAGGCTGGCGTCGAGCTGGCTGCAGACCGCGATCGCCATCCCGGCCAGGCGGATCGACATCAGGTACTCGGCCGGGATCGTCGCCCGCCGGGTCTTGCCCCAGTACTCGGAGCGGGGGTCGGTGGCCTCGAAGACCATCTTCGCGACGTGGTCCTGGCTCAGCCGGGCCTCCTCGTCGTCGATCGCGAACCAGACCAGCTGCTCGGCCAGCTCCTGCGCGTCCTGCGCTGAGAAGCCGGCCGACTCCGGCACCCACTTGATCTCCTTCAGGTGCCGCAGCAGCCCCTCGCCGTCCTGCTGCAGCGCCAGCCGCACCACCTGCGCCTGGTTCTCCACCATCTCGCGCGTGATCTGGTGGAAGAGGCCGAAGTCGAAGAACGCGACCCGGCCGTCCGGCAGCAGGATCGAGTTGCCGGGGTGCGGGTCGGCCGAGAACTGCCCGTCGCGCCAGACGCCGCCGTAGTAGAAGCGGAAGACGATCTCGGCCAGGCGGTTGCGCTCCTCCTGGCTCTTGCCCTTCCACTGCTCGAAGCCCTCGCCGCGGACGAACTCGGTGACGATCACGTGCTTGCCGCAGAGCTCGGTCGCGACGCCGGGGATCACCACGAACGGGTGGTGGCGGTGGAGCCGGGCCATCCGCCGGTGGTTGGCGGCCTCCAGCTCGTAGTCCAGCTCCTCCTCGGTCCGCTCGCGGATCTCGTCGCCGACCGCCTGCACGTCGAGCCCGGGGGCCAGCGTCTTGGCCAGCCGCAGGATGATCCCGAGGTTCTGGAGGTCGGCGCGGACGGCGGCGTCGATCCCCGGGTACTGGACCTTGACCGCGGCCTCGTCGGTCGCCCAGCCGTCCGGCTTCTCGTGCAGCCGCGCGCGGTAGACCTGGCCGATCGAGGCGGCCCCGATCGGCGTCTCGTCGAACTCGGCGAAGACGTTCCCGAGCTTGTCGCCGAGGTCGCGCTCGATCACCTTGCGCATGTCCTTGAACGCCACGTTCGGCGCCATGTCGCGCAGCTTCGAGAGCTTGGCCTGGAACTCCTCGCGGTGCTCCGGCGGGACCAGGCCGACGTCCATGAAGCTCAGCACCTGGCCGACCTTCATCGCCGCGCCCTTCATCGTCCCGAGCACGTCGACCATCTGCTCGGCGGTCCGCAGCTGCTGCTTGGAGAGGCGCAGGCCCTTCTCCTCGTCGCTGCGGCCGACGTTGCCGACCCGGGTCGCGCCCTCGCGCGCCGCGGCTGACGCGGCGAGGCGTCCGATCGAGGCGGCGCGCTTCACCCGCGACGTCGGGATCGCCTCGTCGTCTCGCTTCCTCCGTCGCGGCGCCGGCATGCGCGGAATCCTACCGGCGGGCACGACCGTCACCGCGCCCGGCTCGCGATACAACGAGCCAAGCGCCGTATCGATGAGAGGTTACGGGCGACGCACGCGCGATCCGGGGACCAGGTCGTCGGCCTCGTCCGGCCAGCGGATCCAGCACTTGGTGCCGCCGTCGTAGTCGCGCGCCTCCAGCACCAGCCGAACCTCGTGCTCGGCCTCCTCGCCGTCGTCGCCCGGCAGCGCCACGATCACCGGCTCGTCGCCCTCGGGGTCGAGCCCGGTCCAGACCCGCACGAAGGGGTTGTGCTCGCGCTCGTGGCCGATCGTCGACGGATCGGCGTGGCCGGAGACGACGATCGTCTCGTCGGGCAGCGCCAGCAGCGTGTCGAGGATCGACGAGCGCAGGTCCTCGAAGGTCGTGTGGCCGGGGGCGCGGACGCCCGCCACCGACTCGCGGAAGAGCGTGTCGCCGGTGAAGACGTGACCGTGGCCGACGAAGCTCAGCATCCCCGCGGTGTGGCCGGGCGTGGCGACGGCGCGCAGCTCCAGCTGGTCGCCGATCCGGATCGTCTCGCCGTCCTCGACGTTGCCGGTGAAGCCGGTGGCGAACTCCTCCGCCAGCGGCTGCTCCAGCTCGTGGATCAGGACGTCGACCCGCCCGATCCGGTCGAGGATCTCCTCCAGCTGCGAGACGTGGTCGTAGTGGTGGTGGGTCAGCAGCACCGCTGCCGGGGTCATCCCGTGGCGGGCGGCCGCCTCGGTCATCTTCGCCGCGTCGGCGCCGGCGTCGATGAACGCGCACGCTCCGCCCGGGGTCCCGATCACGTAGGAGTTCCCGACGAAGCTCGGGATCTCGATCCGCTCCACCACCAGCTCGGCCATGGGCGCGATGCTCGCAGATCGGGCGCGGCGGCTCGTGGACCTCCGCGGGGGCCGGTACCCTCGCGGGCGATGGCTGGCCTGCTCCACACCTGCTACCGGATCGGCGACATCGACCGGTCGGTCTCCTTCTACGAGGCGCTCGGCTTCGAGGAGCTGCGGCGGATGCCGATCCGCGACGAGGCGATCAACGTCTTCATGGGCCTGCCCGGCGACGGTCCGCGGCTGGAGCTGACCTACAACCACGGCGTCGACGGCTACGAGCTGGGCAGCGGCTACGGCCACATCGCGATCTCCGTGCCCGACATCGAGGCCGCCCTGGCCGGGCTCGCCGCGCAGGGGATCACGCCCGAGAAGCCCCCCTACCGGGTCCGCGAGGGCGGCTCGCTGCTCTGCTTCGTGCGCGATCCGGACGGCTACCGGATCGAGTTGATCGAGGACCCCGCCTGAGGCGGCGCCGGTGCGCCCCGACCTGACGCTCCCGGCCGACGCCGGCCCGTCCCCGACCCCGACCACGACCACGGCGGCGCTCCCGCCGTCGCAGCCCGGCCGGCGGGCGATCGTCGACCTCGGCTCGAACACCTTCCGGATGGTCGTCTTCGCCGTCGACCCCGGCGCCCAGCGGGTCCCGGGCGGTGCCTGGCGGCAGACCGCCGAGCTCTACGAGCCGGTCCGGATCGGCGCCGAGCTGGGGCCGGCCGGCGAGCTCCAGCCGCGCTCGCTGCGGCGGGCGCTGACCGCGATCCAGCTCTTCGACCACTTCTGCCGCTCGCACGACCTGACCACCGACCGGATCGACGCGGTCGCCACCAGCGCGATCCGCGAGGCCCCCAACCAGGCCGCGTTCCTCGACCAGGCGCGCGACATCAGCCGCCTCAACCCGCGGGTCCTCAGCCGCGAGCAGGAGGCGGCCTACGGCTACCTGGCCGCGGTCAACTCGACGACGCTGGTCGACGGCGGCGTGCTCGACATCGGCGGCGGCTCGCTGCAGCTGGTCCGCACCCGCGACCGGCGGGCGGGCGAGGCGCGCTCGTGGACGCTCGGCGCCGTCCGCACCACCGAGCGGTTCCTGGCCGGCGACGGGCCGGCGACGAAGGCCGAGCTCAAGGCGCTCCGCCGGCACGTCGAGCAGGAGCTGACCCAGGCCCCGTGGGTCGGCGAGATCGGCGACCGGCTGGTCGGCGTCGGCGGCGCGGTCCGCAACCTCGCCGCCGCCGTCCAGCACCGCCACGGCAGCACCGACCTCGGCGTCCAGGGCGTGCTGGTCCGGCGGGCGACGCTCGAGGACCTGATCGAGGAGCTGGCCGCGCTGCCGGCGAAGGAGCGGCGGTCGGTCGACGGCATCAAGCCCTCGCGCGCGGACGTGATCCTGGCCGCCGCGGTGACGATCGACGCGGTCCTGCGGGTCGCCGGGCTCGACGCGGTCGAGGCGACCGAGTTCGGGCTCCGCGAGGGCGTCTTCCTGGAGCGTCACCTGGCGGCGGCGACCGAGGGCTCCCGCTACCCCGACGTCGGCGACGCCGCGGTCCGCAACCTCGCCGCCCGCTACGACGAGGACCCCGCCCACAGCGACCACGTCGAGCGGCTGGCGCTGTCGCTCTTCGACCAGCTCGGCGAGCTCGGCGTCCACGCCGCCGACCCCGGCGAGCGGCGGCTGGTCTCGGCCGCCGCCGCGCTCCACGACATCGGGATGGCGGTCGGCTACGACGACCACCACAAGCACGGCCGCTACCTGGTGGTGACCAACGGCCTGCCCGGCTTCTCGCCGCCGGAGACGGCCGTCGTCGGCCAGGCGATCCGCTACCACCGCAAGGGCACGCCGACGATGAAGCCGTTCCGGGCGCTGGCGAGCGAGGAGGACGAGCGCCGGCTGGAGCGGATCTCCGCCCTGCTGCGGCTGGCCGAGGGAATGGAGCGCGGCCACGACCAGGCCGTCCGCCGCGTCGAGTGCCGCCGCGACGGCGAGGAGCTGACCCTTCACCTGCGCTGCGGGCCCGACGGCGCGCCGGTCGCGCGCTGGGCGGCGGAGGGCCAGGCCGCGCTGGTGCGGCGCGCCTTCGGGGTCCGGCTGGCGGTCACCGAGGCCGCCGCCTGATCGATCGGCCGGCCGCGCGCCGGTTGGTACCGCGGCGGTGCCAACCGGCGCGCGCTCGCTTAGGATCGTGGGTCATGCCCCCGGCTCCGACCTTCCTCGCGCGTGGCCCCTGGTCGCGCGAGGACGTGTCGTTCAGCTGGACCGACGCGCCCTACGAGCCGACCGCCGACGTCGTCGCCGCGGCCGACGAGGCGATCGCGGCGCTGAAGGCCCGCAGCTCGCCGAGCCACGACGGGCTCTCGACCCGGCTGGCCGGCCACCGCGTCGACGAGCACGGCCGGCTCCACCTCGACCTGCAGCCGATCCGCTGGGCGCTGCGGCTGCTGCCGGGCGGCGCCGCCCGCTCGATGACCGGCCAGTGCGTGGTCCGCAGCCACGACGGCCGCTGGCTGGCCGGCCGGCGGGCCGACTGGGTCGCCACCTGGGCCGGGCGCTGGACGCTCGGCGCCGGCGGCGCGGTCGACGTCGGCGAGTCGCCGATGCACACCCTCGAGCGCGAGCTGCGGGAGGAGTGGAGCGTGACCGCCGAGCGGCTCCGCGGCGAGGCGCTGCTGCTGCTGCCGAACGAGGTCGTGATGTTCGTCGGCGTCGCCTGGCTGCCGCCGGGCGCCGAGGTCGAGCGCGACCCCGAGCACGACGAGCACGAGTGGTGGCCGGCCGACATCGACACCTGGCCGGACCACGTCGAGCTGCCGCTGCGGGCGCTCGCGCGGATGATCGAGGCGGCCGGATGAGCGCCTTCGGACGCGGCCTCGGACGGGTGCCCGAGCGACGGACCGCCCGCGGCTGGGCACCCCCGTTCGGGGTCATGAAGTGGCTCTCGTTCGCCCACTCGGCGATCTACCTCGGCCTGCTCGGCTGCTGGATCGGCGGCGTCGACAGCGGCCTCAAGACCGCGCTCGGCTGGGGGCACGGCTGGGGCTGGATCCTGATGTGCGTGCTGACCGTGCTGGCGCTGCGGGCGCGCGTGATCCCGCTCTGGCTGGCGGTCTGCGTCGCGGTCGTCGGGGCGGTCGGACCGTTCGTCGGCTCGGTCGGCTTCGTGGTCGAGCAGCGACGTCGTACGCGCCTCGCCGAGGGCTGAGTCTCACCCGCGAGACGCCGCCGCCCGCGGCGACCCCCGACGACCGGGTGGAGGGCGACCGCGGCGGCGGCCGGTGGTCGCAGCCCATCACCCGTTCGCAACAGGGCGTTCACCGCGTGCGCTACCCCACGGCCGCCCGCCCGGGCAAGTGCTAGGTTCGATGTCTCATGGCAACAGGCACGACGGTCCCGGTCACCCTCCCGCAGATGGGCGAGTCGGTCGCCGAGGGCACGGTCCTCGAATGGCTCAAGCAGCCCGGCGACGCGGTGGAAGAGGGTGAAGACCTCGTCGTGATCTCGACCGACAAGGTCGACGCGGAGATCCCCTCCCCCGCCTCGGGCGTGCTCGTCGCGGTCCACGCCCAGGAGGGCGACACCGTCCAGTCGGGCTCGGTCGTCGGCGAGATCGACCCCAACGGCAGCGGCGCCGCCACGCCCGCCGCCCAGGCCCCGGACGCCTCCGCCAACGGCAACGGCGACGGCGGGGCCGGCGCCGCCGGCGGCGGTCAGCTGGTCGACATCGTCACCCCGTCGGCCGGCGACTCGGTCACCGAGGCGACGCTGCTCGAGTGGCTGGTCCAGCCGGGCGAGAGCGTCGAGGACGGCCAGGACGTCGTCGTGGTCTCGACCGACAAGGTCGACATGGAGCTGCCCGCCCCGACCGGCGGCGTGCTCGAGGAGCAGCTGTTCGCCGACGGCGACACGATCCACCCGCAGGAGGTGATCGGCCGGATCCGCTCCGGTGCCGCCGCGCCGGCCGCCGCCGCGGCCGCGGGCAACGGCGGGGCCTCCGCCGCCGCGCCCGCCGCCGCCACCGAGGCCGAGGTCCCCGCCGACGTCAAGGCGTCGCCGGTCGCCGCCCGCGCCGCCGCCGCCGAGGGCGTCTCGCTCAGCGCCGTCACCGGCAGCGGCCCCAACGGCCGGATCCTCAAGGAGGACGTGCTCGACGCGAAGGCCAACGGCGGCCGCTCCGCCGCCGCGGTCACCCGCACGCCGCTGCGTGGCGGGGCCAACGCGCTGGCCAAGGGGATGGAGGAGTCGCTGACCACCCCGACGGCGACCTCGTTCCGGACGATCACGATCACGACCCTCGACGGCCGCCGCAAGCAGCTGAAGGCCGCCGGCCAGAAGGTCTCCTTCACCCACCTGATCGGCTACGCGATCGCCCGCGCGGCGACCGAGACGATGCCGGTGATGGCCCACACCTACGAGAAGGACGAGGACGGCAACGCGATCCTCGTCGACCACGGCCAGGTGAACCTGGGGATCGCGGTCGACGTCGAGCGGCGCGGCAAGCGGACGCTGATGGTGCCGGTGATCAAGGACGCCGGCCGGCTCGGCTTCGACGGCTTCCTCGACGCCTTCAACGACCTGATCGCGCGTGCCCGCGACAACAAGCTGACGCCCGAGGACCTGCAGGGCGCCAACGTCCAGCTGACCAACCCGGGCGGCATCGGCACCGTCGCGTCGGTCCCGCGGCTGATGACCGGCAACGGCACGATCGTCGCCACCGGCTCGATCGCCTACCCGGTCGGGCTCGGCGAGGTCGGCGAGCTGATCGGCGCCGAGAAGGTCATGACGATGACCTCGACCTACGACCACCGGATCATCCAGGGCGCCCAGTCGGGCGAGTTCCTGAAGACGGTCGAGGAGTACCTGCAGGGCGGCCACGAGTTCTACGAGCAGGCCTTCGCCGACCTCGGCGCCACGCTCGGCCCGGCGATCGCCAAGCCGGAGCCGAAGATCGGCGCCCTCGCCGCCGGCGCGGTGCCGGCCGTCGCCGGCGCCCCGGGGGCCGCGCCCTCGCTCGAGCTGCTGCAGGGCGTCCAGGCGGCGACCTCGCTGATCCGCGCGATCCGCAGCCACGGCCACCTGCTGGCGCGGCTCGACCCGCTCGAGACCGAGCGCGACAAGACGGCGGAGGAGATCTCGGCCCAGATCGGGATCGACCTCGGCAAGCTCGGCCTGACCGAGAAGCTGCTCGCCGACATCCCGGCCAAGATCCTGCGCACCTACGTCTCGGGCGACACGCTCGGCGACGTGCTGCCGAAGCTCAAGGACACGTACTGCGGCACGATCGCGTACGAGGTCGAGCACATCTCCGACAACGAGCAGCGGGTCTGGCTGCGGGAGAAGATCGAGTCGGGCGAGTTCCGCAAGGACCTCTCGCCGGAGAGCAAGAAGGGCCTGCTCAACCGCCTGATCCAGGTCGACCAGTTCGAGCGCTTCATGCAGAAGGCCTACCTCGGCCAGAAGCGCTTCTCGATCGAGGGCCTCGACATCGCCGTGCCGGTGATCGACGAGCTGATCCACCTGGCCGGCGCCCGCGCCGGGGCCCAGGAGGTCGTCCTCGGCATGGCCCACCGCGGCCGGCTGAACGTGCTGGCCCACAACCTCGGCCGGCCCTACGACGCGCTCTTCACCGAGTTCGAGGGCGGCTCGGTGATCGCCGCCGCGAAGACCGTCACCCAGGACCTCCAGGGCGGCACCGGCGACGTCAAGTACCACCACGGCGCCAGCGGCCGCTACGAGCTGCCGGACGGCAAGTCGATCGGCGTGGTGCTGGAGAGCAACCCGTCGCACCTGGAGTTCGTCAACCCGGTGGTGATGGGCGCCGCCCGCGCCGCCCAGACCGACCGCGGCCAGGCCGCCGGCCCCCGCGACGAGGACGTCGCGCTGCCGATCATCATCCACGGCGACGCGGCCTTCCCCGGCCAGGGCGTCGTGGCCGAGTCGCTCAACCTGCAGGCGCTCGAGGGCTACCGGGTCGGCGGCAGCGTCCACCTGATCCTCAACAACCAGATCGGCTTCACCACCGAGCCGAGCGACAGCCGCTCGACCCGCTGGTCGTCCGACCTGGCGAAGGGCTTCGACGTCCCGATCATCCATGTCAACGCCGACGACGTGGAGGCCTGCATCGCCGCCACGCGGCTGGCGTTCGCCTTCCGCCAGGAGTTCGGCCACGACGTCCTGATCGACCTGATCGGCTACCGCCGCTACGGCCACAACGAGTCCGACGAGCCGGCCTACACGCAGCCGCTGATGGCGGGGCTGATCAAGAAGCACCCGCGGGTCTCCGAGCTCTACGCCGCGCGGCTGATCGAGGAGGGCGTGCTGACGAAGGAGGAGGTCGACGGCACGCGGACCGCCTTCAACGACCACCTGGTCGAGCTGCACCAGGGCGTCAAGCAGAAGGTCAAGGAGTGGCAGGAGGCCGGCGGCACGATCGACACCTCGGCGACCGGCACCTACCTGATGGACCGCTCGCGGTCCGAGGAGCCGGCGACGAAGGTCGACCAGGGCACGCTGCGGGAGCTGAACGAGCAGCTGCTGACGGTGCCGGAGGGCTTCACGGTCAACGCCAAGCTGGCCAAGCAGCTGGAGAAGCGCCGCGACGCGCTCGGCCCCGACGGCGGGATCGAGTGGGCGCACGCCGAGCAGCTGGCCTACGCCTCGCTGGTGCGCGAGGGCGTGCCGGTCCGCCTGACCGGCCAGGACGTCCAGCGCGGCACGTTCAGCCAGCGGCACCTGACCCTGCACGACGCGAAGACCGGCGCGGCCTACTCGCCGATCGCCAACCTGCCGGGCGCGCAGGCCCCGATGGAGCTGTACAACAGCCCGCTGTCGGAGGTCGCCGCGCTCGGCTTCGAGTACGGGTACTCGCAGGAGGCGCCCGAGGCGCTGGTGCTGTGGGAGGCCCAGTTCGGCGACTTCGTCAACGGCGCCCAGGTGATCGTCGACCAGTTCATCGTCAGCGGCCTGGCCAAGTGGGGCCAGACCTCGCGGCTGACGATGCTGCTGCCGCACGGCTACGAGGGCGCGGGGCCGGAGCACTCCTCGGGCCGGATCGAGCGCTTCCTGCAGCTGGCGGCCGAGGGCAACATCCGGGTCGCGAACCTGACCACCCCGGCGCAGTACTTCCACCTGCTGCGGCGCCAGGCCCTGATCGAGAAGGCACGGCCGCTGGTGGTCTTCACGCCGAAGTCGCTGCTGCGCCTGCCCCAGGCCCGCAACCGGATCGAGCACCTCTCCGACACGAAGTTCTTCCCCGTGCTTGGCGAGCCCGGCGTCGACCCGAGCGCGGTCACCCGGCTCGTGCTCTGCACCGGCAAGATCTTCTACGACCTCAAGGGCCACGAGCTGCGCCAGGACAACCCCTCGGTGGCGATCGGCCGCGTCGAGCTGCTCTACCCCTTCCCGGAGGAGGGCCTGCGCGACCTGATCAACGCCTACCCGAACCTGCGCGAGGTCGTCTGGGTCCAGGAGGAGCCGCGCAACATGGGTCCGCGGGCCCACATGTCGCCCCGCCTCCAGCAGATCCTGCCCGACCACCTGGCGCTCGGCTACGTCGGCCGCCCGGAGCGGGCCAGCCCGGGCGAGGGCTACCCGGCGGCCCACACGATCGAGCAGAACCGGATCGTCAAGACCGCGCTCGACACCTCGGTGCCGGTCTCGCAGTTCCCCAAGCGGTCGCCGGGGAACCGCTAGACGGCGCCACGCCGCCGATAGCCCGCAGGTCCCGCGACGCCCGGCCCGATGGCCGGGCGTCGTCGTTGCGGCTGCGGTATGCACATAGAGATGTTCTTGACACACGTTTGCAGATCTGTTCTGCTGGGATCCCCCCATCGTCAGGAGCAACGATGCGCATCCCCGCAGCGGCCCTCGCGGCCGCGACGCTCGCCCTCGGCCTGCCCGCCACGGCCAGCGCTGACGGGCCGTACAGCCTCTCGTACTCGGCCTTCGGCGCCACGGTCCCGCCCGGCACCACGTTCACCGCGAGCAGCCCCTCGATCCAGATCAAGTCGACCTCGGGAGCGCTCGCCCTGACCTGCTCGGCGAGCATGGCCGGGGTGACGGTCGGCGGCGCCAGCGCCACGCTGAAGGCCACCAGCGGGTCGTTCACCGGCTGCGTCGGGCCCGCCACCCCGGCTCCCGTCAGCGCGGGCTGGACGGGCGACACGCCGCTGACGATCGCCCCCTACGCCGTCAACCCGATCGGCGGGCCCTACGACAGCGCGATCTCCGGGGTCAGCATCGCCATGGCCTGCGGCGCCACCTACAACGGCACCCTGACGGGCCCGATCCAGTGGGTGAACGACGCCGGCGGCTCGCGGATCGTCCTCAGCAACGCGGGCACGCTGGTCAAGGATTCCTCGACCGCGTGCCCGACACTCCCGATGAACGCCGTCGTCAACGGCAGCTACCGCCTCGCGACGGTCAACGGCTTCGCCGTCAGCGCCACCAACAACCTCTGGTTCAAGCCCTAGCCCCCCGCCGCCGCGGTCAGGTAGGCCACCAGGTCGTCGAGCTGCTTCGGGGAGAGCCGCTGGCCGAAGTCGCCCGGCATCAGGCCCTTGGGGAAGCCGGGCGCGATCTCGGCGTCGGGCGCGACGATGTCCTCGCGGATCTCCTTGGCGTCGGCGCCGCGGAGGGCGCGGTCCAGGTCGGGGCCGACGCTGGAGCTGGTGCCGGCGTCGGCCAGCCGGTGGCAGCCGCCGCAGCCGGCGTCGCCGGTGAAGACCGCGCGGCCGCGGCGGGCGGTGGCGCCGAGCGCGGCGATCCTCTGGGCCGCCGCGTCGCGGTCGGCGCGGGTCGGCGCGGGCGCGTCGCTGCCGGGCGGCCCGCCCTGGGCGATCCCGGCGATCGCCCCGCCGAGCACGACCACCGCCGCGACCCCGGCCAGCGCCCGCAGGCGACCGGCGAGCGGCGCCGGCGTCCCCTCGCCCTCCCCCAGCCCGCTCAGCAGCGCCTCCCGCCCCACCACCGCCGCCGCCACGGCCAGCAGCACCGCGACCACCTCGGCCGCGATCGTGATCTTCGCCTCGGTCGTCCAGCTGGCCTCGTAGAAGCCGAGCACGTGCGAGCTGTGGGTGAGGATGATCGCGACGATCGAGCCGACGCTGATCGCCAGCGCCCCCGCCAGGTACAGCAGCAGCCGGCGCACGACCAGCAGCAGGATCGTGGCGAGCGAGGCGATCGCGTTGAGCAGGAACAGCGTCCGGATCAGCGGCGTGCCGTAGTCGTGGTGGAACAGGTGCGCGTGCTCGTAGGCCCCGACCGCCACCGCCACGGCGCTCGCCGCCAGCAGCAGCGCCGGCCACCGGGGCAGGTCGACCGGGGACAGCAGGCGCTTGGGATCCAGCACGGAGCGAGCCATCGTTCTCCTAACGACGCCGACGGGCGCCCGGATCTTCCCCGGCCCGCGTCATGACTGTCAACGCGCCAAGCGTCGTGCGACCATCGCCCGATGGCCTGGCTCCAGCGCGCCCTCGACCTGCGTCCCCGCCCGCGCGGGTTCCACCTGATCACCGACGAGGTCCTGGCCGCCCTGCCGGAGCTGTCCGGCTTCCGCGTCGGACGGCTGCACGTCTTCTGCACCCACACCTCGGCCGCGCTGACGCTGAACGAGAACGCCAGTCCCGACGTCCGCGTCGATCTGCGCCGCTGGTTCGACGACGCGGTGCCCGAGGACGGTCCCTGGACCCACACCCTCGAGGGCCCGGACGACATGCCCGCCCACGTGAAGACCGCCCTGCTCGGTCCCGACCTGACGATCCCCGTCTCCGGCGGCCGGCTCGCGCTCGGCACCTGGCAGGGCATCACGCTCTGCGAGCACCGCGACCACGGCGGCCCGCGGCGGCTGGTGCTGACCCTCGACGGCGTTCGCGACGAGCCCCCGATCGCCGCCTGAGGCCCACGACACCTGGGACGCCGAAGGTCGTGGTGCCCCGCAACCAGACGCGGCCGCCGGCCACCGCGTAGCATCTCGCGCTCCTATGGCTTCTGACGCTGCTTCCGCCACCGCGACCGTGGTCCGCGCGACCGCCGCCCAGGTCCGCCTGCGGCTGTCCGACGACCGCGAGGTCACCAAGCGCGTGACCGTCCCCGCCGAGATCCGCGACGCGCTCGAGGGCGCGACCGTCCCGGTCACCGTGACCGGCACCGGCGCCCGCGCCAAGGTCGAGCTGGCCGACGGCTGGCTCGACGGCATCGGCGGCGGCGCCGCCCCGAAGGCGAAGCGCACCCGCAGCGGTGCGCCGAAGGCCGCCGCCAAGACCACCGCCAAGGACGCCGACGGCAAGCCCGTCCGCAAGCGCACCCGCGGCACCGCGGCGGCCGCCACCGCGGCCAAGGCCGACGCGCCGGCCAAGGCCGAGGCCGCCCCCAAGGCCAAGAGCACCCGCGCCAAGAGCGCCGCCAAGCCGGCCGCCAAGGGCGCGACCGCCAAGGCCGCCACGGCCAAGAGCAGCGCCAAGGCCGACGACGCGAAGCCCGCCGCCAAGCGGACCCGCAAGCCGGCCGCCGCCAAGGCGAAGGCCGAGGCCCCCGCCGCGCCCGCCGCCGCCAAGGCCGAGAAGGTCGCCGAGGCCCCGAAGGCCGAGGCCCCCAAGGCCAAGGCCGAGCCGGCCGCCGCCCCGCGCCAGGACGCCCCGGCCGCGAAGTCGAGCCGCTCGCGCCGCCGCCGCAACGTGCCCGCGATCCCGAAGGTCGATCCCGAGCTGATCCGGACCCAGATCGCCGGCGCCGTCGACCTGGTCCGCAAGGCCCGCAAGCTGACCCGCCGCTAGCCGGACCGGGGCGGCCTCCGCGCGCATCGCGCGCCCGGAGGCCGCCCCGGCGCCGGACCCCCCGCGGGCCTATCCCGCCCGCCGCCCCCGCGACGCCAGCGCCCGCTCGCGGATCCGCCGCACCGCCCGCAGCTCGTCGCGGACGTCGAGCGGCGCGTAGGTCCTCCCCGTCCGCCGCTCGGCGACGTCGGCGACCAGCTCGCTCGTCACCGGCTCCAGCATCCGCACCGGCAGCGCGGTCTCGATCACCGCACCGTCCGGCCCCCGCTCGATCCGCCGGGCCCCCGCCCCCGCGCGGCTGGCCACCGCCTCCTCCAGCCGGCCGTCGACGAACAGCAGCCCGCACCAGTCGTCGGCGTTCCAGCCGTCCGGCAGCCGTCCCGACGCGATCGCCTCGTGCTGGACCCGCGCCCGCTCCGGCACCTGCTTGGCGTGGACGCTGAACGACCCCTCCAGCAGCCCCAGGCCGTCGATCGGCTCCGGTGCGCCGGTCGAGCACGAGACCCCGCCCCGGAACCAGCACATCGCGCCGGCGCTCAGCCCGGCCAGCACCGTGCCCCGGCGGTGCGCCTCCAGCAGCAGCTCGTCGACCCCGTGGGCCCGCCACAGCGCCAGCAGGTTGCGCATCGACCCGCCGCCGACGTAGATCACGTCCTGGCCCAGGATCAGCGTCTCCAGCGACTCCTCCAGACCCCCCAGGTCGAACAGCGACAGCACCCGCGGTCGGCAGGGCCACGAGCCGAACAGCCGCGAGAACTTCTCCACCTGGTCGCGCGGATCGCCGCTCGCCGTCGGCAGGAACAGCACCCGCGGCCGCGCCACCGGCGCCAGCGCCAGCACGTAGGCGTCGAGGGCGGGCCGGCCCGGCTCCATCGTGAAGCCGCCGCCGCCCATGCAGAAGATCGGTCCGCCGGTCACGCCGCCACGGCCTCGACCTCGGCCCGTCGCGGCGCGCCCCCGCCCGTCCCCAGGAAGCGCGCCGGCAGCGCCCGCTCGGCGACCTCGCCGTCGTCTCCGACCCGGACCTCGTAGGCCGTCGCCCGGGGCTTCGACGTCACCACCTCCCCCAGCCGCTTGCCGGCGAAGACCAGCGCCGCCCCGTCCTCGACCCCGTAGCCCGCCCGCAGCCCGTCGCCGACCATCGCCCGGTAGGCCGCCCGCCGCTCCGGCTCGCCGTCGTAGTGGACGCAGTTGCTGAACGGCAGCAGCCCCAGCCCGGCCACCCGCTGGCTCGGCCCGTGGAACGCCGTCACCGCGTCCGCGAACCAGCAGAGCGACCCCGCCGAGAGCCCGCAGAGGACCACGCCCCGCTCCCACGCCCGCCGCAGCGTGCGGTCGAGCCCGTGGGCCCGCCAGGTCCCGAGCAGGCTCAGCAGCGAGCCGCCGCCGACGTAGATCACGTCCTGGGACAGCAGGTGGGCCTCGATGTCGCCCTCGACCGCGCCGGCGCTGCGGTCGCGGCGGAAGAGCGAGACGTGGGAGGGCTCGCTGCGCCCGGCCCCGAAGCGGCGGTAGAAACGCACCACGTAGTGGTCCGCGTCGCCCGACGCCGTGGGCAGGAAGCAGATCCTCGGCCGTTCCGCACCGGAGAGCTCCAGCACGAAATCGTCCATCAGGGGGTTGTCGGGCTCCATCGAGAACCCGCCCCCGCCGAGGGCGACGATGCGTGGGGGTCGATCGGTCACCGCACGAGCATGCCCGGGCGGTGGCGTGGTCGGGCGCTCCCGATGTACGAAGTCCGCCCCCTGCCCGTTCGCCCCGGTGGCGGATGCCGGGGACCGCCGATCGCGGCCCCCGGCCCGTCACCGGCCCCGGTTCAGACGGCCCCGCCCCGCTCGCGCTTGGCGATCCGGCGCTGCACCAGCAGGTTGAGCCCCATCAGGATCAGCACCGTCAGCAGCAGGATCGTCGACAGCACGTTGACCGTCGGCGGGACGCCCTGGCGGGCCGCGCCGAAGATGAACAGCGGCAGCGTCGTCGTCTGGCCGTTGTTGAAGGCCGTGATCACGTAGTCGTCGAGCGAGAGCGCGAACGCCAGCACCGCGGCCGAGAGCACGCCCGGCAGGATCATCGGCAGCGTCACCCGGAAGAACGTCGTCAGCTCGCCCGCGCCGAGGTCCTTGGCCGCCTCCTCGATGTGCGGATCCATGCCCGCCAGCCGCGAGCGGACCGTCACGACCACGTAGGAGATCGAGAACATGATGTGCGCGAGGACGATCGTCACGTAGCCGGTGCTGACGCCGATCACGAGGAACATCGCCAGCAGCGACGCTCCCATCACGACCTCGGGCGTGGCCATCGGCACGAAGACGAACATCTCCGTCGCCGCCTTGCCGCGGAAGCGGAAGCGGCCGAGCGCCAGCGCCAGGAACGTGCCCAGCGTCGTCGCGGCGAAGGTCGAGATCAGCGCGATCGTCAGCGAGTTCTTGAGCGCGTCGGTCAGCTCGCTGTTGGAGAACGCGTCCGACCAGTGCTTGAGCGTGAAGCCCTGCCAGTCGACGTTGAAGCGGCCCTGGTTGTCGTTGAACCCGAAGACGACCATGAAGATCACGGGCGCCATCAGGAAGACGATGGCCAGCAGCGACCAGACGCCGAGCGCCCAGTCGCGGCCCTGGAGCCGCTGACGGCGGGGGCCGGCGGCCGGGGCCTCGGGCCCCGCCGGCGTGGTGATCGACGAAGTCGCCATGTCAGGCCGCCGCCTCGGTGAGGGTCTTGGTGCCGAGCAATCGTCCGAAGATCGCGATCAGGATCAGGATCGCGGTCATCAGGATGAACGAGAGCGCAGCCGCCGTCGGGTAGTCGAGCACGGTGATGAACTTGTTCTGGATGACGTTGCCGATCATGGTCGTGTTCGGCGTGCCGAGGATGCTGGCGTTGATGAAGTCGCCGGCCGCGGGGATGAAGACCAGCAGCGAGCCGGCGAAGATGCCGGGGATCGCCAGCGGCACGGTCACCTTGCGGAAGGCCGTCAGCCGGCTGCAGCCGAGGTCGGTCGCCGCCTCGATCAGCCGCCGGTCGATCCGCTGCAGGGTCGCGAACAGCGGCAGCACCATGAAGGGCAGGAAGTTGTACGAAATGCCCAGGATCACCGCCCCGCTGGTCGCGTCGAGGCGGCCGTCGGTCCCGATCAGGCCGATGTCGCGGAGGACCCCGACGAGCGCGCCGTTGTCGTTGATGATCAGCTTCCAGGCCGCCGTCCGCATCACCTGCGAGACGAAGAACGGCATCACCACCATCAGCAGCCAGAAGGCCCGGAAGCGCCCGGCCTTGTAGGCGATGAAGTACGCCAGCGGGAAGGCGATGATCAGGTCGATCACCGTTGCCGTGCCGGCGTAGAGCACCGAGCGCAGGAACTGGTCGCCGTAGCGGGAGAGCGCGTCGGAGTAGACCGAGAACGACCACGTCAGGTCGTAGCCGACCTCGGAGTCGCCGCTCATCAGCGAGACCGACAGCTGGTTGACCAGCGGGACGGCGAAGAAGATCACCAGCCACAGCAGCGCCGGGCCGGCGAACCAGAGCGGCAGCAGCCGCTGGCGGAGCGAAGGCGTCATCGGACTAGCTCCCCGTCACGTCGGACATCGCGGCCTTCATGATCTGCTCCTCGGCGACGGTCAGCGGCGGATACGGGTGCAGCCGCGCGCGGACGTCGTCGGGCGGGAAGATCAGCTCGTTCTTGGCGATGTCCGGGTCGGTCCGCTCGAGGATCGGGCGGATCCCGTCGACCGGGCTCAGGTAGTTGATGTACGCGCAGAGCTTGGCCGCGACCTCGGGCTCGTAGAGGTAGTTGAACATCGTCTCGGCCGCGTAGGGGTGCGCGACCTTGGTCGGCAGCATCAGGTTGTCGGTGAAGAGCATCGAGCCCTCCTCCGCGTAGACGAACCGCACGTCCGGGTTGTCGCTCTGGAGCTGGACCAGGTCGCCGGAGTAGACCAGCGCGACCGCGACGTTGCCCTTGGCCAGGTCGGTCGTGTAGTCGTTGCCGGTGAACTTGCGGAACTGGCCCTTCTCGCGCTGCTTGCTGAGCAGCTCGATCGCCTCCAGCAGGTCGTCGAGCTTGGCCTTCGACGGATCCTTGCCCTGCATCAGCATCACGGTGCCCGCCGAGTCGTAGGCCTCGTTGAGCATCGTCACCCGGCCCCGCCACTCGGGGTTGAAGAACTCCTTCAGGCTCTTCAGCTCGCGGCCGGTCTCCTTGATGTTGTACCCCAGGCCGACCGCGCCCGACTGGTACGGCAGCGTGAACTCGCGCTTGGGGTCGTAGGCGATCGTCTTCAGGTTCGAGACGATGTTCTTCGCGTTCGGGACGTTGCGCTTGTCGATCGGCGACGCGTAACCGGCCCGCACCCACTTGGCGGCCATGAAGTCGGTCAGCACGACG
Organism: Patulibacter defluvii; assembly: GCF_034096925.1. Classification (NCBI taxonomy): domain Bacteria; kingdom Bacillati; phylum Actinomycetota; class Thermoleophilia; order Solirubrobacterales; family Patulibacteraceae; genus Patulibacter; species Patulibacter defluvii. Next base: position 188,136 of record NZ_JAWZSQ010000002.1, on the reverse strand, counting down.
ATGTCGCGGCCGATCGGCTGGCCCGCCGCCAGCTGCTTGCGGACCTTGCCGAAGAAGTCGTCGTTGTCGTTGATCTCCTCGACGTACTTGCAGTTGCCGCCGTAGCGCTTGTCGAAGTCCTTGATCACCGCCTTGTCCATGTAGAGCGGCCAGTTGGCGAAGACCCAGTCGCCGATCTTCTGCTTCGGATGGTTGACCGACGCCGCCTCCTTCGCCAGCTGCGCGGGCGAGATCGCCGCGGTGCCCTCGATCCCGCAGGCGGTCAGGGCGGTCGCCAGGCCGGAGGCCAGGAACGCGGCGCCGGCCCCGCGGCCGAGGAAGCGCCGGCGGGAGGAGCGGTCCTCGGCGAGGAAGCGGTCGAGCGCGCCCTCGATCCGTTCACGGTCCTCAGCCACGAGCCTCCCCCTCCACGACGAAGGTGTGGCGCGGGTCCCAGGCCAGCGTGACGGGATGGCCCGCTCCGAGGTTCGCCTCGAGGTCGCCGGTGTCGTTCTGGCAGATCACCGTGACCTCGTCGCCGCCCTCGGTCCGGACCAGGTACTCGACGGTCACGCCGAGGAACGAGCTGACCATCACGCGCCCGCGGAGCACGTTGCTGCCGGGGGGCGGGTCCTCGCCGGCGGGGACGACGAGCAGCTTCTCGGGCCGGACCCCGATCCGCACCGGGCCGCCGGCCAGGTCGCCGATCCGGTGCTGGAGCAGCAGCAGCTCGGCGCCGTCGTGGGTCGTCACGCGGTTGAACTCGCCGTCGACGCGGCCGAGGGTCGCCTCGATCAGGTTCGACTTGCCGAGGAAGTTCGCCACGAACGCGGTCTCGGGCCGCTCGTAGAGGTCGCTGGCGCCGCCGGCCTGCTCGATCCGCCCGCCGTTCATGACGGCGATCGTGTCGGCCATGCTCATCGCCTCCTCCTGGTCGTGCGTGACGTGGATGAAGGTGATGCCGACGTCCTGCTGGATCCGCTTCAGCTCGATCTGGAGCTGGCGCCGCAGCCGCAGGTCGAGCGCGCCGAGCGGCTCGTCGAGCAGCAGCGCGCGGGGGCGGTTGACGAGCGCCCGCGCGAGCGCCACGCGCTGGGCCTGGCCGCCGGAGATCTGGGCCGGCTTGCGGCCGGCCAGGTGCGACAGCTGGACCGTCTCCAGCGCCTCGGCGACGCGGGTCCGGATCTCGTTCTTCGGGACCTTGGCCCGCTCGAGGCCGAAGGCGACGTTCTTGGCGATCGTCAGGTGCGGGAAGAGCGCGTAGGACTGGAAGACCGTGTTGACCTTGCGCTTGTGCGGCGGCAGGCCGCTGACCTCCTGGCCGCCGAGGAAGACCCGGCCGGCGGTCGGCAGCTCGAAGCCGCCGATCATCCGCAGGGTGGTGGTCTTGCCGCAGCCTGAAGGGCCGAGCAGCGCGTAGAAGGCGCCTGCTTCGATCTCGAGCGAGAGGTCGTCGATCACGACCTGCTCGCCGTAGCGCTTGCTGATCCGCTCGAGGCGGATGTCGCCTCCGGCGCCCGCGGCGCCGGACGGGGTGGGCTGGGCGGCGGTCTGGCTGGCGGTCATGGCGTGTCCCCGTGGACGCTGGTGGCCGGATGGTGCGTGGGCATCACCGCGGCTCCGCATGCACGTGTACTGCCCACGGGACGACCGTAACGTCACGACAGGTACCAGGGGGAAACGACAGCCCGTCGGCATCTGACCCGACATCCGCGACAGTCCGTCGCGCCGCGGACCGGATCGTTGTGCTGCGGCCGGCGCCGGGCCGGCCGCAGCGGCTCCCGCCGGCCCTCAGCGGCCCTTCCAGACCGGGGTGCGCTTCTCCTTGAAGGCAGTCGCGCCCTCGCGCGCGTCCTCCGACATCAGCACCGGTCCGGCCAGCTCGCCCTGCTTGACCCAGAACTCCTGCTCGCTCCAGTCGCCCTGCTGGCGGAGGATCCGCTGGGTGGCGGCGACGGCCAGCGGCCCGTTGGCGGCGATCGCCTCGGCCAGCTCGAGCGCGACCGCGACCGCCTGGCCCGGCTCGGCCACCCGGTTGACCAGGCCCAGCTCGTAGGCCCGCTCGGCGCTGATCGGGTCGCCGGTCAGGGCCAGCTCCATCGCGATCCCGAGCGGCAGCCGCTCGGGAAGCCGCCGCAGCGCCCCGCCGGCGGCGACCAGCGAGCGCTTCGTCTCCGGGATCCCCAGCCGCGCGTCGCGGGCGACCACCAGCAGGTCGGTGGCGAGGGCGATCTCCAGGCCGCCGGCGAGCGCGAAGCCCTCGACGGCGGCGATCAGCGGCTTGCCGGGGCGGACCTGGGTCATCCCCGCGAACCCGCGCTCGGGGTCGAAGGGGAACTCGCCCTTGGCGAACGCCCCCAGGTCCATCCCGGCGCTGAAGCCCTTGCCGGCGCCGGTCAGGACGCCGACGACCAGCTCCGGGTCGTCCTCCAGCTGGCGGATCGCGCCGCCGAGCGCGTCGCTGACCGCCTTGTTGACGGCGTTGCGCTGGTCGGGACGGTTGATGGTGATCAGGAGCACGGCGCCGCGGCGCTCCACGATCACGGGCTGCTCATCGCTCATGGGCGCAGCGTATCCGCGGTTGGCTGGCCGGCCAACCGGAGGCCGCGCTCAGTCGGCGGGCAGTGCGTCGGCGAAGGCCCGCAGCGGTCCGGAGGCGTCGATCACCGGCGGGCCGTGGCCGACCAGCACCACGTGCGGCTCGAGCGCGGCGAGGGCTCGGATCGACTCGCGGTTGCGGGCCGGATCGGGCGTGAAGACCGCAGGCGGCTCCTGGATCCCGGGCCGCGTGGTCAGCAGGTGCATGCTGTTGATGACGTCGCCGCAGACCAGCACCCGGTCGCGCTCGCGCCAGAGGCTGATGTGGCCGACGGTGTGGCCGGGCGTGTCGAGGACGACGAACCCCGGGCCGACCTCGCTGCCGATCGCCAGCGGCTGGGCCTCGGGCAGGGCCGGGAAGCCGGCGTAGATCGCGCTCAGCCGCCGCAGCGGTCCGGGGACCTCCATCGTCGCCTCGCCGCTGCGCAGCGACGGCAGGTCGCGCTCGCTGCCGAAGACCGGGACGCCGAGCGTGTCGACGACCTTGCGGCTGCCGCCGGCGTGGTCGACGTGCGCGTGGGTCAGGACGTGGCGGCTGACGACCCGACCGCGGACGGCGGCCAGGACGCGGCCGGCCTGGAGCCGGTAGCCGGCGTCGACCAGCACGTCGCCGAGCAGGTACGCGTTGACGCTCGACCGCGGCGACAGCGGCAGCTGGAAGACCTCCTCGGCGACCTGGCGCATGGCCGGGACGATACTGTCACCGTGCGTCCAGCCGGACGCGCGCGAACCGCCCCTCATCCGTCCACGACCGGCGGATCGACTGGGGCGGCTTGGTAGCGTCGCCGAACACGGGTCTCGTACGGCGTCGACACGGGCGACGTCCGGGAACGACAACGGATTTTCGAGGGGAAGACATGCGGACAGCAGCACTGGCGGTCACCGGTGTGGCGATGGCGGGGTTGGCCGCGGCGCCGATGGCGTCGGCGGACACGGCGCTGACCTTCAACATCACGGACGGTCGCTTCACGGCCGGGACGGTCCGCGACATCGCGATCGCCAGCGGGGCCACGCCGGGCAAGCTGACCGGCAGCGTCGCGGCCGACAAGCGGACGGTCACCGTGCCCGCCGCTGGGGTCCAGATCCCGCCCTACGTCCAGAGCGGCGGCGGCGCGACCGTCACCACCACCTTCACGGCGGTCGGCAACCTGACCGGCACGCTCGACGTCGACGCCCGCACGGTCAGCCTCAGCGGCCCGTTCACGGTCAGCTTCCGGGCCGAGGGCCTGCCGGCGGCCTACCACGCGGCCCCGGTGACCTGCGTGATGGAGGGCGCGACCTTCGGCTTCTCGACCGGCAGCGTCTCGGTCCCGGCCAAGAACGCCCAGGGCGCGTCGGCGCCGGTCGCCTACGCGGGCTCGCCGCTCGACCGGGCCAGCGGCCGCGTGGCGCTGTCCGGGATCAGCGCCGCGCCGCTGCCCGCGTCGCGCGCGACCACCAACGGCGGCGGGGTCGTCAGCGACGCCCAGGTCTGCAAGGACCTCGACAACGGCGTCGGGCTGCCCGCCCCGGCCGGGTTCCGGCTCGCCGGCACCCTCAGCGCGCCCGGCCTGGTGCCCTCGGCCCCGGTCGGCGGCGACGGCAGCTACGGCGGCAACCCGGGCAACCCGACGACGCCGAAGGCGGCCAAGCTGAAGCTCGAGCTGGGCAAGCTCAAGCGCGTCGCCCGCGGCAAGGTCGTGTCGGCCAAGGTCAAGGTCACCAACACCGGCGGGTCGAGCGCCAAGGGCGTGCGGATCCAGCTGAAGGCCCCGGCCGGCGTCCGGATCAGCCGCACGACGCTGACCAAGAAGACCCTCAAGGCGGGCACGTCGAAGACCTTCAAGGTCACGCTGCGGCCGCTGAAGAAGGCCAAGAGCGGCACCCGCCTGCGGGCGACGCTGACGGCGACCGGCCTCACGTCGAGCCGCAAGTCGCAGCCCCTGCGCCTGACCCGCTAGCGGCGCGGGTCCTTCGGGTCGGCCCCGACCGGGGCCGGCCTAACGGGCAGCCGGAGGAGACCTTGACCCGCCACCAGCCGGTCAGCAGCCCGATCACGCCCAGCCGCGGGCGGACCTCGTAGACCTCGCAGCCCGGCTGGCCGAGGTCGGCGCTGGTCAGGCGGCGGAAGCGGTGGCGGCCCGGGTGGGCGCGCATCCCCTCCAGCAGCGCCCGGTTGCGCTCGATCACGTCGTGCTGGCGGTCGAGGGCGGCGTGGGCGGCCACCAGGTCGTCGCGGATCCGCTCCAGGCCGCCGAGGCCGAGCAGCCGTGGGCAGTGCGCCTGGCCCGGCTGGTGGCTGTGGAGGATCGGGCTGAGGTCGTGCGGGAAGCGCTCGGCGTGGGCGATCGCGAGCGACCGTTCGAGCGCCTCGATCTGGGCGCGCAGCGTCCGCCGGGCGGCCCGCTGCTGCTCCGCCCCGACCGTCGTTGCCGTCCACTGCCGCTCTCGCGTCGCGACCATCGCGTCGACCTCCAGGACGACCGTAGCACCGGGGCGAGCCGCGGTCGATGACCTGCCGGGTCGTCAGTCGCCGGAGAGCAGCTCGACCGCGGTCCACAGCGCCTCGTGGACGTGCATCGAGGAGACGCCGGCGATCTGCAGCGCGTAGAGCAGCATCCGGCGGGTGCGACGGCCGGGCGCGTGGGCGGGGAGCGGGTCGCCGCAGAGCTCGGCGACCGGGCGCGTGGCGTCGGCGATCACCAGCCGACCGGCCGGCGAGCGGGTGGCCAGGACGCCCTCGCCGACGGTCTCGCCCTCGATCGTGGGCCGGATCCCGAGCGGGCCGTCGATCGTGTCGGCGTCGAGCGCCCAGAGCGGCACGCCGGTCTCGACCAGGGCGGCCAGCAGCGCGTCGCGCGGCAGTCCGTTGGACTGGAAGTGGCCCCGTCGCAGCCGCTCGTAGTAGGCCTGCTCGATCGGCGTCCGGCGCTCGTCGGGGTCGATCCCGATGTGGCGGAAGAAGACGCGGAAGGCGGCGGGGATCTCCTGCCGGCGCAGCTCCAGCACCTGCGCGCCGCCGATCCGGGTGGCCAGCTCGTCGAGCCGCCGGCGGACCCACGGCGGGCTCCGGCGGCGGGTCTCGCAGGCGACCTCGACGCTGACCAGGACCAGCTCGGGGTGCTCCGCCTGGACGTCGAGGTCGACCCACCCCAGACGGGGGCGGACGGCGTCGGTCGGCGAGGAGGGGCGGGCGGGCATGGGCGGGACGGCGGGCGTTCCCGCGCGAGCCTATCCCCCGCCCGCCGGGCCACCGTGGGACCGGCGCACAGCGCGAGCGGCGGCGATCAGACGTCGAACAGCGTCAGCGCCGGCTCGCGCTCGCCCCGCAGGACGGCCAGGTCGACCTCGACCCAGGCCAGCCCGCGCGACTCGGCCAGCGTGCGGGCCTGCGGCTTGATCTGCTGGGCGGCGAGGACGCCCCGGATCTCGCCCATCCCCGGGTCCTCGCGCAGCCGTTCGAGGTAGCGGGTCAGCTGCTCGACCGCCTCGATCGTGCCGACCCGCTTGATCTCGACCGCGACCCAGCCGTCGTCGCCGTCGCGGCACATCAGGTCCACGGGGCCGATGTCGGTCGGCCACTCGCGGCGGACCAGCCGGAAGCCCTCGCCGCAGTGCTCCGGCGCATCGGCCAGCAGCTCCTGCAGCTCGCGCTCGACCCCGGACTTCTCCAGCGCCGCAGCCTCGCCCATGTCGTGGAGGACGTCGCTGAGGACCTCGACGATCCGGATGTCGAGCCGGTCCTCGGTCGAGCCGGCGCGCTTGCGGACGACGATCTTCGTCAGCGCCGGACCGTCGGGATCGGGCACCGTCCGCTGGTCCTCGTCCACCGCCGGCTCGTTCGCGCGCTCGAACTCGAGCACGGTGGGCGGCGTCATCCAGTTCTGCGGCTTGAATCCGCCGGTGTCGGCGTGGACCATCACCGACCCGTCCGACTTGATCATCAGCAGCCGCAGCGCCTCGGGCAGCAGGGCCTCCAGGCGGCCGGAGTAGCGGACCTCACAGCGGGCGACGATCAGGCGCATCGGGGCGTCCACGGTAGCGGGCGGGGACGACGGCCGGCCGCCGGCAGGGGCCTCGAGACCCCATGCGTCGTTCGACTTCCTGGCCGTGCCTCCGCGCACCTGTCTCGTCGCCGAGGTCGTCCTGCTCGACGACGCGGCCGACGAGTGCCGTCACGGTCGACCCGGGTGTGCGCTGGTCCGGGTTGCGGGCGACCGGACGCGGCTCCCGACCGTTGCGCGGTGCCGTCCGAGGCGCGAGGATCGTATACGCCGTCGATTCAGGGTCCGCGGCATCCCCCCGTCATGGTCCAATCCCCCCGTCCGCAGGGCCGGCGCGGTCGCGCGCCGGCGTCTCCATCCGCGCCGAGCCCCGACGCGTCCGCCTGGCGTCGGCCGTTCGAGGCCGGCGATGGGCTGCGCGGCGCGGCGGCGCTAATGGTCCTGCTCTCGCACGTGGTGTTCGCCGAGCAGACCTACGGCGCGTTCGGCTGGACCGGACTGCCGGGCCGCAACCCGGCGACGTCGTTCGGCGAGAACGGCGCATACGCGATCCTGTCGATCGGTCAAGCGGGGCTCGATCTGTTCCTGGCGTTGTCCGCCTACCTGCTGAGCCGGCCGTTCCTGGCCTGGGCCGGATCACGGACCGGACGGCCACGGCTGCGCCGGTTCGCGGTCCGCCGAGCGCTGCGGATCCTGCCCGCGTACTGGGCCGCCTGCGGCCTGGCCGTCGCCTGGCTGGTGGTGCTCCGCAGCGCGCCGCTCGAACCGGGCAAGGCGCTCCCGACGCTGCTGCTCGGCCACGACTTCCAGTGGGGCTGGGCGGTCGCGCTGGAACCCGCCTGGTCGGTCCGGGTCGAGGCGCTCTTCTACCTGCTGCTGCCGCTGCTCGGCGGCCTCTGGTGGACGGCCGGCCGGTTCGGCGGCCCGGCCGGCGCCCGGGTCGCGATCGGCCTGACCGCCGTGGCGGCGATCGGCTACCCGGTGGTCGCCTCGACCCGTCCCGGCGACATCGGGATCAGCGCCAACCTCTGGCTGTTCGCCCCCGGCCTGCTGGTCACGCTGATCGAGTCCTCCGACCGTGTCCGCGGCTGGACCGCCCGCCGCGGCGTTGCGCCGACGCTGACGGCCGGGGCGCTCGGCGCGGTGCTGCTGGTAGTCGCGCTGCCGGTCGCGTTCGCGGTCGGCAAGGCCGCGCTCCACGGACCGGAGACCGTGCTCGACGCCGCCCGCACCCAGTTCCTGGTCCAGATGGCGCTGCAGGCGCCCGGCAGCGCGCTGGTGCTGCTCGCGCTGCTCGCCCGCGAGTGGCAGGGCGCACCGCCCCCGCTCGCGCTCGGATCCGCGCCCGCTCGCTGGCTCGGTGCCCGCTCCTACAGCATCTACCTGCTCCACTACGCCGTGATCGGGGCGCTGCTTCCCCGAATCCTGCCCGGCCAGCAGGGCGGGATCGGCTACGTCGGCCTGGCCCTCGCCACCACCGCGGTCACCGCAACCCTGGCCGCCGCCCTCTTCCGGATCGTCGAGCTGCCAGCGATGCGGCTGGCGGCCCGGATCACCCGCTCGCCACCACCGGGGCCGCTGTCGGTCACCGACGCACTGACCCCCGCGGCACGGGTCACGGCCAATCGCTGACGCCGCGGACGGTCCAGCCGGCCGCGGTATGGACCGTCACCACCTCGCCCGACGCCGACCCCGCGGCGCTGCGGGCGACGATCCGCCACCGCTGGTTGCCGCCGCGGTCGCTTCCGGCACGCTCGACGCGTTCCAGCACCGGCCGCCGTTGCCGGCACGCCGCCAGCGCCGCCTCGGTGATCGCGAACCGCGCCCGCTCCTCGGCCGCCATCAGGGTCTGCGCCTGCCGCCACCGGCCCGCGTCGCAGGAGTACAGGTGCGCGACCAACTGCCGCACCACCGCCCCCGGGTCGCCCCCGACGGGCTCCTCGCCGCACCCGACCAGGGCCATTCCTGACACCACGACGACGACCAACGGGGCCCGACAACGCGACAACGCAGACCCGTCGGCCGTCACGGCGCGACCCGGTTGGCGAGCTGGGTCTCGCGCTCGCGCCACGTGTCGACGGTCGCGGCGGCGACTCCGTGCTGCCGGAGGCCGGGACGGCTGCCGTCGCAGAGGTGGGCGACCGTCCGGTCGAGGTAGCGGTCGTTGCCCGCCAGCGGCTGGTCGCACTCGGGCGGATTCGCGAGGTCGGACGGCTGCATCAGGTACGACTCGATGGCGGGCCGGCCATCGGCCAGGTAGCCCATCTGCGCGGCCGGAACGACCGGGTCGTCGGCGAGGTGGCCCATCAGGATCGGCGTCGTGGTGAAGTACGGCGCCGGGTAGAACGCGGGGCTGAAGATCCCGAGGTTCCGCGCGAGCGTCTCACCGCTGGCGATCGGCGCGAAGGCGTTGGTGGCGTACGCCCAGTTCGGGTTCCCGTCCCCCGCGAGCGCGAGCTGGAGCTGGGTCGGAGCTCCCTCGGTCGCCACGCAGCTGGGCAGCCGGACCGTGGCCAGCATCAGGGCGAAGTTGCCGGCCGACGATCCGCCGGCGACGCAGACCGGCGACGCCGTTCCGTAGAGGACGTCGGCGTAGTAGCGGATCAGGTCGTACCACCCGACGACGTTGCCGAAGCCGACCTTGCCCAGTCCTCGGACCAGCTGACCGGACGCCAGCCCGACCACGCCCGACGTGTGCTCGACGGCGACGGTGGCGAATCCGGCGTCGCGCCACACCTGGCTGCTGTGGACGACGTAGCGGCTCAACAGGTCCGAGCTGCCGGGATCCACCAGCGCCGGCCCGCTGAACCAGCCGCCGGCGGCGATCACCATGACGATCCCTCGCGGCGCGCCGGCGGTCGGCTCGCGCACGCTCCAGGAGCACGGCCCGCTGGCCATCGGCGCCGTGCGGTAGCACCACGGCGTCGGCGGAGGCCCCGAGGTCGCCGCAGCCCGCGGGCGTGCGCGCGGCCGCGACGGAGCGCCGAGCTGCGCGATCCGCGCGATCGTCGTCAGCCTCGCCAACCGCCGGCGGGCCTTGCGGACGGTGCGCGGCCGGCTGCTGCGCGCGCGCCTGGCGCTGCCGCGCAACCGGCGGGCCAGCGAACCGGCCGCTGGGCGCGAAGCCGGCGAACCACCGGAGACGGACGTCCGGACCGTGGCCGAGGACGCCTCCGCCGCCGTGGGACTACCCGCCGGCGAACCGCCGGCGAGGACGATGATCGTGCCGAGCACGACCAGCCGTGAACGCAACACGAGGACTCTCCCGAGGTCGGGCGCTGCGATGCAGCGCGCTGCCCCCCGGCCGTGCCAATATACAGCGTATGCAGAGCGTGGCGGGATTTCGTCGGCCCGCGCACGAGATCAGCGACGCAGCGTCAGACCCTCGCGCAGCGTGATGACGGCGCCGGTCGGCGGCGTGACCGTCACGACGAGCCACAGGCGGAGCCGGTGCCTGCGGCGCAGCAGCGCGCGGCCCCGGCGATCGAGCTTCAGCGTGAACGTCGTCGCGCCAGCCGCGGTCGGCGCCCGCAGCAGGCGCGCGAGCGTCCGGGGGCGGGCGCGCTTCGATGCACGCCAGGTCAAGCGCGCGCCCAGCGCCGAGCGCGCCTGCGCGATCTGAAGCGCCACGCGGACCCGCGACCCGTGCCGTGGCGTGCGCACGGTCAGGCCGGCGGCCGCGGGCGACGCCCCGGGCGACACCGGCGCCGGAGGCAGAGGCGGAGGCGGAGGCGGAGGCGCGTCCGGCGTGTTCCAGCTGATCGTCAGCCGCGGCGTTCGGTCGTCGTCGAGGACCGGCTCAGTGACGTTCGAGACGCCCGCGCCGGCCTTGGCCGCGCTCGAGCCGCCCCCTCCCCGCCCATCGGAGATGCAGTCCATGGCCACGAAGCCATCCCAGAGCGCCGAGCTTCCCCCGCCGCCGTACCAGCCCCCGCCGCCCCCGCGCTGTCCACGGCCGCCCACGCCGAGCGCCCCGTCCTGGCCCGGGCAACGCGGGTCGTAGTCTCCCCCGCGAGCACCGCCGGCGGTGACCGTCGCGGCGCGCCCGTCGGTCCCGCTCGGGCCGTTGGTGCCGGCGTCGGTGCCGCCTCCACCGCCGCCGCCGGCGGCCAGCAGGCGATCGGCGAGCGTGTCGCCGTCGGTCCGCAGATCCGTCGCTCCACCTCCACCATCGCCGGCGATCACGGCGTCGCCACCACCGTTGTAGCCGCCCTTGTAGGTTCCCGCGACGCCCCCGACGCGAACGGTCAGCCTCTGGCCCGGCGCGACCGCCACATCGGCCTCGAGCAGCGCCCCACGACCCCGCGCCCGCGCATCCCAGGCACCACCGGGTGCCCCGACCGCGACCACGTGCACACGCGACACCGCGTCCGGGACCACGAACGATTCCGGAGCACCGCGGAAGACGAACGTCGCCTGCGACGGCGCACCCGCCGCGACCGCCGGCGCCACCGCGACCAGGACGACCGCCGCGGCGAACGTCCAGGCCCTCCGCCTCCCGTTCATGTGCGCACCGTACACTCTGATCGGCGGCGCGACGACGTGGGTCGCTGCGCGGGATCCGGGGCGAGGTCGGTGAGGCAGCGGAACGCGCATGTTCAGCCGAAGCGGAGGACGTCGACCGTGAAGCTCTTGACCGTGAACGATCCCGAGCACTTGGAGGGGTTCGCGACGGTCAGCGCGAGCGTCCGCGGCGTATCGGTTCCGGGGGCGAGGAGCGTGGAGACGAGGCGGGCGGGCATGGAATACAGGGTCTCCAGCAGGACGACCCCGCCGACGGTCAACCGCGCGCTGAACGCGGGGTCACCGGCGGTGCATCCGCTCGGCGTCGCCGTCGCGTCCATTTCGACCATCACCTGATCGATCTCGAACGCACCCTGGGTGTACGCCGGATTCGCGAGGGCGATCGTCGCCGACGGCGTCGCCGGCGTGAACTCCACCGTCTGCGCGGCGGCGACCTTGGCCTCGTGAACCGCGGTGCCGCGCGCGCCGCTGGCGCCCGCCGCTCCACCGACACCAGGTGCGCCGTCCTTGCCGGCGAGCGCCGCGCGGGCCTTCGAGCTGAGATCGGCGACGCCGAGGGAGCCATCCTTGACCTTGCCCGAGTCGATCGCGTTCTTGGCGACGTCCGACCGGTGGACGGCGCCCGGCGCGATCGCCTTCGACGTGACGGAGTTCTTGGACAGCTTGGTCGCCGCGTAGGACGTCCCGAGACCGAGCGCGAATACCAATGCGACGGTCGAGACGACGTTGGCGTACGACAACTTCCGGGCAACCGCAGGCAGGAGTGACATGGGGGTCCTTTCGAAAGGCCGACAGCGAACGCCCCCCTGCGGCACCGACCGGCCTTGCCGAGCGCCGGTGATCACCCTGCCCGCGAGCGGATGAAGCCACGATGAAGGGACGCGCCAGAGCCCCAGCGTCGTGCGTCGCAGCGGTCCCGCGGATCGAGAACGCGAGCAACAACGCCACGACGCAGGTCAGACCCAGGATCCCGCCCCCGCGTGCGAGCGCCCCGATTGACTACGGTGCACGGATGGCCACCCGTCAGGCCGATCACCGCAGTCGCGAGGCCAGGTCGTTGCCGCGATGACGGTCGCCGAGCGCGTTGCCCTGCGGCTGCGAGCGTTCGCCATCAGGCGTCACCGCGACGACCCGGCGCGGTGGCTGGCGGCCGCCCGGGCCACCATGCGCGCGACGCGATACTGCGTCCTGGTGACGCACGACGCCGCCGGACCGACGGCCCGCACCGTGCAGCCGTTTCCGCCCGACCGCGACCTGACGGTGCATCTCGGCACCGACCCGACGAGCCGCAAGGCCGCGCAGATCGACGCCAACGGCGAGGCCGTGGTGATCTTCCAGCGCAACCGCGACGGCGCGTGCGTCGTCGCCCACTGCCGCGCCCGCCTCCTCGACGACCCGCCGTCCAAGCAGCGCTACTTCATGCCCGTCTGGCGGGCGTTCTGGCCCGCCGGACCGGACGAGCGCTTCGCGGTGATCCGCTGCGAGCCGCACACGCTCGAGATCTGGGACGCCCGTCGCGGCGTCACCCCACCGCCGTTCGGCCTCCGCTCCGCACGGCTCACCAAGGCCGACGACGGTCGCTGGGTCGCCGCCGCAGCTGGGTGACCGCCTGCGGGTGATCGGGCTCGCCGCCGTCGGCGCCCTTCAATGCAGCCATTCGGCCAGTCGCAACGCCAGCAGCAGGTCGCTCTTCGCGCCCGAGGGACGACCCGTTCGTCGACTCGCCCCGCGAATCCGTGTCCTCCCCTTCGGCGAACTGCCGTGACCATGCATCCACGGCGCGGCAAGTTACCGAACGGTAAATTTGCTCGCAAGAGCAGCCGCTTCCGGCCCGGCGGGACGTGGGCCGTACGGGTGCGGCGGGCGACGCACCGCTCCCCGCGCCGCCACGCCCACCGCCCGCGCGGCCCCGTGCTCAGCCGACCGCGGCGAGCGCCGGGAACTTCTCGATCTCGGCGATCACGGTCTCCAGCGACTCGACGTCGGCGAACTTGGCGTCGAGATCGAACAGGTTGTACTCGACGGCGCCGTGGATCCGGTCGCCGACGCATTCGCGGGGGACGATCGCGCGGAAGTTCTCCGAGAAGGCGTCGCCGACGGTCGTGCGGACGCAGCAGGACGCGGTCACGCCGGTGACGATCACCGTGTCGACCCCCGCGCCGCGGAGCAGGCTCGAGAGGTGGGTCCCGTGGAAGGCGCTCGGCTTCTTCTTGACGATCACGTACTCGTCGTCCCGCACCCCCAGCCGCTCGTCGATGTCGATCAGGTCGGTGCCGAGCTTCAGGTCGGCGATCGGCGACTTGACGGCCTCCATGCCGGCGTCGCTGTGCGGCCCGTCGACGACCTGGTACCCCATCGTCGTGAACACGATCGGGAACCCGCGCGAGCGCGCGACCTCGAGCAGGCGCAGGTTGCTCTCGATCAGCGCCGGCATCTCGAGGCAGCTCATGGTCAAGTCGTCGCGCGTCCAGGCGTTGGCCAGGTCCACGACCACCACCGCCGGCGACTTGCCGAAGCCGATGCGCTTGTTGTAGCCGCGGCTCCGGTAGATGCGGTCGTTGTGCTCGTTCAGTCGCCGCAGCGCGTCCTGGACCTCGTCCAGTTCCTCCGCGGTGAGCGTTCCGTTGGGTTCAGCTGACATGCAGTCACCTTTCACGTGTGGTTGGTCCGGCTCAGAAGTGCCGGGGTGAGTCCTTCGGCGGCTTGGTGCGCGAGGGGTCGAAGATCAGCCCCTCGGGCGTCATCCACTCCTTCCGGAGCGTCGGTCGCTCGCCGGGCGCGTAGTAGCGGTCCTCGAACGTGTAGCCCTCCAGCTCCTCCGACCCCTTGCCGAGGATCTCGCCGCTGGCCTCGAACTCGTCGATCACCGCGGCGAGGCCGTAGCGCTGCACCGGGCAGGTCTTCATGCAGATCGCGCAGCCGTGCGCCTGGGCGACGACCGGCGCGCAGCGCGCCATGTTCAGCTTGTGCTTCTCGACGCCGCGGTACGGCCGCCGCCGGGCCGGGATCGCCCCGGCCGGGCAGCGCCGGGCGCAGATCTGGCAGCTGTCGCAGATCTTGTGGATGCCGTAGTCGACCGGCTGGTCGAAGTCGAGCGGTGCGTTCGTCTCGACGACGGTCACCCGCGCCCGCGAACCGGCGAACGGCGTCAGCAGGTTGCCGTTGGCGCCCATCTGGCCGAGGCCGGCCTGGACCGCGTACTGGAGCACGACCGTCTCGCCCTGGGCGTCGTGGGCGTGCGCTCGGTAGCCCATCGCCTGCAGCCGCTCGGCGAGCTTGTTCGACAGCCGCAGCACCTCGGCGAAGGCCGCGAACGCCGCCCGCTCCGACCGGCCGCTGGGGCTGGTCTGGGTGGCGGCCCAGTTCTGCTCGACGATGCAGACGATCATCCGGTCACCGGCCGGCGGGCGGTCGGCGACCTCGGCGAGCGTGTAGCGCGCGTCGTACTCCGCGACCCCGATCGCGCTGAGGCCGATCTCGGCGCCGTACTCCTTGATCGTCCGCGTCAGCTCGGCCGGATCGGGCGGCGGCGCGATCGCCGGGGGCGAGGCGGGCTCCCGCCGTCGCACCCGGCCGATGTTGCGCACGGCCCGGACCATCCGCGGCGCCGAGACGAGGTAGACGTCCCAGCCGTGCTTGTACATCCAGCGGACGGCCTCGTCGTGGGTCATGATCCAGTCGTGCAGCGGCTCGTCGGCGTACGCCGCGTCAGCCGCCGCCTCATCGCGCCGGACGCCCGCCACCTCGCGCAGGTTCTCGGGGACCTCGCGGGTGAACGGGCCCCACGACCCGGTCTTCGGCGCGACGCTGCGGCGCAGGAGCCCCGGCTTCGGCGGCACCAGCCAGAGGTACCGCCAGATCCTCGGGCTCGAGATCCGGATCGCCAGCGGCGACAGCATCGAGATCGTGGCCCGGCGCAGGCGCTCGACCTGCGACGGCGGTGCCGCGACCCCGCGCAGACGGGGGACGGGCTCGGAGCCCTCGGTTCGATCAGCCATGGTCAAGTGCCCGGCCCTCTCACTTGACGGTCAGGTCGGAGGGCACGAGCTCGCCCTGCGGGCGGACGCCGAGACCGCTGACGCCGTCGCGGAAGGCCCAGATCGACTTGTCGTCGGTCAGGTAGACGACGGGCGCCTGGGTGACCGCGAGCGTCGACAGCTTCGCGTAGAGCGCGTCGCGCTCGGTCGTCGACGTCGCCTCGCGGGCCTTCGCGAGCGTCGCGTCGTACTCCTCGTTCTTGAACCCGAACGTGTTGTTGGTGCCGGTCGAGGCCAGGAAGTACGTGCCGATCCAGGTCGGATCGCTGAGGATGTTGCCCTCGCTGTAGATCGCCGACTGGTAGTTGCCGCCGTTGTAGGCCTCGAAGAAGTCGGCGCTGCCGGCGACGTTCTTGAGCGTGACCTTGATGCCGACCTTGCCGAGCATCGACTGCAGCACCGGCGCGAGCTGGCTGACGACCGGGCCCGGGCGGACGGCGCTGTAGATCATGTCGAGCGAGAAGCCGTTGGGGTACCCGGCCTCCGTCAGCAGCTGCTTGGCCTTCTCGACGTCGGCGGTGATCTCGACGTCGGACTTCGGCATCTGGAGGAACTGGGTGAAGCCGTACTTGGCCGGCGCCGCGAAGCCGCCGTAGACCGACTTGACCAGCGCGTCGCGATCGATGGCCATCGAGACCGCCTGGCGGACGCGAACGTCCTTGAAGCGCGGATCCTTCTCGTTCAGCACGAGCAGGTCGCGGTTGAGCGATGCGCAGGGCGTCACCTTCACGCCGCTGCTCGACTGCAGGGTGGTGTACTCGTCGTAGGAGAGCCGCGCCGCGTAGTCGGCGTCACCGGACTGCAGCAGCTGCGTGCGCACCGACGCCTCCGGCACCTTGCGCAGCACGAGCGTGTCGATGTTGCCGCGAGGGCCCGTGTAGTGCGGGTTCTGGCTCATCACGATCTCGCTGCTCGCCGTGAAGCTGTCGAGCTTCCAGGGACCGAAGTCGGCGATGTGCGTCGCCAGCCACTTCGACGCCCACGGGTCCTTCTTCGTGGCGTGCTTCTTCGCCTCGCGGCTGTCGAAGATCGGCATCGTGTTGTTGCCGAGCAGCGGGACCGCGTACGGGAACGGCTCCTTCAGGTGCACGTCGACGGTCTTCTCGTCGACGATCGAGATCATGCGCTTGACGTCGAAGCGACCGTTGACGCCCATCGCGTCGGCCATGAAGGGCGCGAGCGCGAACGAGCGCTCGACGCTCCACTTGACGTCCTCGGCGCTGAGCTTGTTGCCGTACTGGCTGCCGGTGTCCTTCAGCGACAGCGTGATCGTCTTCTTGTCGCGGGACAGCTTCCACGAGTCGACGAGCGTGCCGACCACGTCGTCGTTGGTCGGGACCTGCTCGCAGCCGCGGCCGGCGACCTTGTCGACGTCGTAGTCGATCAGCGTCGACTTGCGGGCGACGAGCATCCAGCGCGTCGCGTCACCGGTGAACGGGAACGCGTCGACGCTCGCCGGGACGTCGGGGACCGCGTAGACGAACGTGCGCTTCCCGGCCTTCCCGCCGCTCGCGGTCGAGCCGCTCGTCCCGGCGGTCGCGTCCGAGTCCCCGCTGCCGCCGCCGCAGCCTACGAGCACCGTTCCCAGCACCGTCAAGACCGCGGCCAACCGGACAGATCTGAATGACCTCATTGGTACCTCCGAGTGGATGTGTTGCGGGACGCCCCGATGACTCGGGGATCGACGCGCTTCACCCGATCCGAATCCGCGGATCGAGCGCCATGATGAGCACGTCGAGCGCCAGGTAGACGAACAGCGTCAAGATCCCGACGAAGAGCACGAAGCCCTGGATGACGGGGATGTCCCCCTTGAGCACACCGGCGAGCGCCCACGAGCCGACGCCGGGCCAGGAGAAGACCGTCTCGATGATCGCGACGCCGCCCAGCAGCGAGCCGAACAGCAGCGCCGCGAAGGTCAGGATCGGCGTCCGCGCCGAGTGCGACGCGTAGCGGATCGCCGTCCGCTCGCGGAGGCCGATCGCCCGCGCGAACTCGACCTGCGGCGAGGCGAGCGACTGCGTCATCGAGCTGCGAACGGTCTTCGCGAAGTACGAGCTGAAGAAGATCCCCAGCGTGAGGACGGGGAGGATCGCGTGGACGGCGATCGACCCGACGGCGCCCCAGCTCCCGGTCACGATCGCGTCGATCACGAGCGAGCCCGTCTTGTCGGGCGGCCGCACGTCGGACGTCGAGAGCGCGCCGATCGGCGCCGGGGCGAGACGCAGCTCGAAGTAGAGGAACAGCGTCAGCAGCAGCCCCATGAAGAAGTCGGGGATCGACTGGGTCGTCGTGATCACGAACGACATCAGCCGGTCGGGCAGCCGCCGACGGAAGTAGGCGGCGATCCCGCCGATCACCGTCCCCATCAGGACCGCCAGCAGGATCCCGGGGATGATCAGCACCAGCGAGTTCGGCAGCAGCTGCAGGATCTGCTTCATCACCGGCTGGTTGGTGGTGAACGAGTTGCCGAGATCGCCCTGGAGGACCGCGCCGACGTAGTCGAAGTAGCGGTGCAGCAGCGGCTGGTCGAGCCCGAGCTCGGCGTGGACCCTCGCGACCTGGTCGGGCGTCGCGTAGTCGCCGAGGATCAGGTAGGCCGGATCGCCGGGGATCAGCGACACGAGCAGGAACGAGAGCGTGATCAGGACCAGCAGCGCCGGCGGGATCACCAGCAGCCTCCGGAGCAGGAAGCTCCAGATCGGGTTCTTGCGCTTGACGGGCGTGCCGACTCGCACGCTGGGCGTGGCGGTGCTCATCCTCGTCCTCCGATCGCAGTCGTCGGCGCCGCGGTCTCCGCGCCGACCCGGATGCACGCCGCCTGGTGGTCGTGGCCGACCGCCGTCAGCGGCGGCGGCGCCGACGAGCAGGCGTCGATCGCCAACGGGCAGCGACCGACGAGCGGGCAGCCCGGCGGCAGCGCCGTCGGGCTGGGGATGTCGCCCTGCAGCGGGTAGTGGGGCAGTTCGTCGTCGGGGTCGGTCGACAGCGCCGCCGACAGGAGCGCCCGGGTGTAGGGGTGCTTCGGGCGCTCGATCACCTCGGCGGTCGGCCCGATCTCGACCACCCGGCCGAGGTACATGACCGCCGTCCGCCGGCAGAAGTAGCGGACGGTCTGGATGTCGTGCGAGATGAACAGGTAGGCGAGCCCGAGCCGCTCCTGCAGCTCGGCGAGCAGCTCGAGCATCGCCGCGCGGACCGTCAGGTCCAGCGACGAGGTCGGCTCGTCGAGGACGACGAAGCGCGGCTGCGCGACGATCGCGCGGGCGATGCCGACGCGCTGCTGCTGGCCGCCGCTGAGGTCGCCCGGGCGGCGGTCGAGGAACTCGGCCGGGAGACGCACCGACTCGAGCGCCTCCAGCACCTTGGCCCGCCGCTCCGCGCGGCTCAGCTGCGGCGCGAAGTTGACCAGCGGCTCGGCGATGATGGCGCCGATCGTCAGTCGCGGGTTGAGCGACTCGAACGGCTCCTGGAAGACCGCCTGGAAGCCGGCGCGCGCCTTCCGCAGCCGGGCCGGGTCGAGCGAGGCGAGGTCGGATCCGTCGAAGCTGACGACGCCCTCGTCGGGGTCGAGCAGCCGGATCGCGAGCCGACCGACGGTCGACTTCCCCGAGCCGCTCTCGCCGATCAGGCCGACCGTCTCGCCTTCGGTGATCTCGAGGTCGACGCCGTTGACGGCGAAGACCGAGTGGCCGCCCGCGCTCCGGAAGGTCTTCGTCAGCCGTTCAATTCTGAGCAGCGACATAGGCCGCTCCCTCCTGCACGGGGTGGTGACATGCGACGTCGCGCTGGCGGACCTCGGTCGCGGCGGGTGCCTCCGTCAGGCAGCGATCGGTGACGCTGTCGCAGCGGGCCGCGTACGGGCAGCCGACCGGGTAGTCGACGAGGTCGGGCAGCGTGCCGCGCAGGCCCTGGATGCGGCGGTCCGGACGCGGCACCGCCCGCAGCAGCGCCGCGGTGTAGGGGTGGGCGGGGTTGCGGAAGACGTCGCGCACCGCGCCCTTCTCGACCACCTTGCCGGCGTACATCACG
The DNA here is from genome assembly GCF_034096925.1 of Patulibacter defluvii. NCBI lineage: Bacteria > Bacillati > Actinomycetota > Thermoleophilia > Solirubrobacterales > Patulibacteraceae > Patulibacter > Patulibacter defluvii. The sequence goes on along the minus strand of NZ_JAWZSQ010000002.1, from coordinate 168,986 downwards.
ACCACCGCGTCGCAGTAGTGCGCGACGACGCCGAGGTCGTGGGTGACGAGCAGCATCGACCGCTCGCCGCCGGCGAGCATCTGCCGGATCAGGTCGAGGATCTGGCGCTGAACCGTGACGTCGAGCGCCGTGGTCGGCTCGTCGGCGATCACGAGCGCCGGGTCGAGCGCCATCGCCATCGCGATCAGCACCCGCTGCGCCATGCCGCCGGAGAGCTGGTGGGCGTAGCCCTCGAGGACCCGCTCCGGACCGGCGATCCCGGTGTCGGAGAGCTTGCTCAGCGTCAGCGCGCGGATCTCGGCACGCGAGGTGCGCGGCCGATGGGCGCGGATCAGGTTCGCGAACTGCTTCTCGATCGACAGCACCGGGTTCAGCGACGCGAACGGCTGCTGGCCGACGAACCCGATCCCGGCGCCGAGCAGCTTGCGGCGCTCGCGCTGGTGCATCGCCAGCAGGTCGCGGCCCTGGAAGGTGGCCGTGCCGCCGACGACCTTGCCCGGAGGGCGGACGAGGCCGATCAGCGAGCGAACCGTCACGGACTTGCCGCAGCCCGACTCGCCGACGACGCCGATCAGGCGGCCCTCGGGGACGCCGAACGAGACGCCGTTGACCGCATGGACCACGCCGCGGCGGGTGTGGAACTCGGTACGCAGGTCAGAGATCTCGAGCATCAGCTCCTCCTAGCGGCGGGGTAGAACAGGTGCTCGAGGCCGTCGGCGATGAGGTTGAAGCTCATCACCGCGACGAACACGGCGATTCCGGGGAAGGTCGCCATCCACCACTGCCCCTGGGCCATGTTCTGGGCCCCGTCCTGGATCATCGATCCCCAGGTCGGCTCGGGCGGCGAGAAGCCGAGCCCGAGGAAGTTCAGGGCGGCGATGACGATGATCGAGTTGGCGGCGACCAGCGACGCCTGGACGAGCACGATCCCGTACGCGTTGCGCAGGATGTGGTTGACGAGGATCCGCGAGCGCGACGAGCCGAGCGCGACCGCCGCCTCGACGAAGCGCATCTCGCGCAGGCTGATCGCCTCGCCGCGAACGAGCCGCGTGAAGCGCGGGACGTTGACGACGGCGATCGCGCCGATGATGACGATCGCGCCGCCGCCCATCAGCTGGACGATCACGATCGCGATCACGATCGTCGGCAGCGCCTGGACGACGTCGACGACGCGCATGAACCGCTCGCCCCACTTGCCCGACGCCGCGAACAGCCCGAGCGGCACGCCGAGCACGACCGAGACCATCGTCGAGGCGAGCGCCAGCGGGATGTCGCGGCGGGCCGAGTAGATCGTCCGCGAGAAGACGTCGAAGCCGACGCGATCGGTGCCGAACCAGTGCCCGCCGCCCGGCTCCTTGAGAGTGTCGGCGATCGTCGGGCTGAGCGGGTCGAACGGCAGCGGGGCGACGAACGCCGCGGCCAGCATCAGCAGCAGGATCACGCAGCCGGCGATCAGGCCGCCGTGGTGGCGGGCCTCGGCGAGCAGCTCGCGGAAGGCCGCCGACCGCGACGGGCCCGAAAGCGCCGAGGACGCCGGAGCGCTCATCCTCGACCCCAGATCTCGCTCAGCGTCTGCAGCGTGCAGTGGTCGTGGCGGGCCCGCAGGACCCGCAGCTCGGCCTCGTGCAGCTGCTCGTCGTTGCTGTCGACGCAGTCCTCGACGAGGACGTTGTAGAAGTCGCGCTGCGCCGCGTCCCGGATCGTCATCGAGACGCAGCCCGGCGTCGCCGTGCCGACCACGACCACCGTCTCGACGCCGGCCGCGCGCAGCGTCAGCTCGAGATCGGTGCCGTGGAAGGCGCTCGGACGGCGCTTCGTGACGACCAGCTCGCCCGGCTCCGGGCGGCAGTCGTCGCAGAACTCCGTCTCCCACGTCCCCTCCACGCTCAACGTGGAGGGATCGACGCGCGAGACCCGCGCGAGCGACCGCAGCCAGGCCGGCGACGAGCTGGCCGCGCCGGGCAGGTTGGCGACCCGCACGTGCGCGATCAGCACGCCGGCGGCCCGAGCGGTGGCGATCGCCGCGCCGCAGCGCGGTGCGATCGCCGCCACGCGGGAGACCGCCTGGCCGTCGCGCCCCATCGCGCCGCCCGACTCGACCGCTCCGCGCTGCATGTCGATCACGACCAGCGCGCAGCGGTCAGGGGTCAGCAGCTCCTCGAGGGTGTCGAGCGTCTGCCGTCCTGCGATCTCTCGCATCTCGAGCCTCCTTCGCTCCTTCGCCGCCTACTTGACCGACAGGTCCGACGGCACGTACTCGCCCTGCGGCCGGGCTCGGTACCCGGTCACGCCCTGGGCGAGCGGCGCGGCCGAGACCTGGTCGACCAGCGGCACCAGCGGCATCTCGTCGACGATGACCTCCGCCATCTTCTGCAGCTGCGGGCCCTGCTCGGCCCCCGGCGTCAGCCCCTTCGCCTGCTCGAGCGTCGAGTCGAACAGCTTGCTGCTGTAGCCGAAGCTGTTGTCGTTGCCGCCCGTGGCCAGGAAGGTCGATGCGGCGTAGGTCGGGTCGCTGAGCGGGCTGCCCTCGCTGTAGAGGACCGCCTGGTACTTGCCCTGCGAGTAGTTGGTGTAGAAGTCCGCGCTGCCGGCGACGTTCTTCAGCTTCAGCTTGATGCCGACCTTCTGGAGCATCGCCTGGAGCACCGGCGCCGACTGGTGGACGACCGAGCCGGGACGCACGTCGCTGTAGAGCAGCGTCAGCTCGAGCCCGTTCGGGTAGCCGGCCTCGGCCAGCAGCTTCTTGGCCGCGTCGGGGTCGTAGGTCAGCTGCTTGTCGGCCGGCGGCTTCGGGAAGGCCAGGTGCTGCGAGAGACCGAGCGTGGCCGGCGAGCCGAAGCCGTGGTAGGCCGACTGGACCAGCGCAGCGCGGTCGATCGCCATCGAGATCGCCCGCCGGACCTCGGTCTTGCCGAGCGCCGGATCCTTGTGGTTCAGGATCAGGAAGTCGCGGTTCGGGACGACGCACTTCTTCTGCGTGACCGAGCCGCTGTCCGCCAGCTGGGCGTACTCGTCGTAGGAGAGCCGGGTCGCGATCTGGGCGTCACCGGCCTGCAGCAGCTGGGTGCGGACCGACGCGTCGGGGACGGCGCGCATCACCAACCGCTTGACGTTGCCGCGCTCGCCCGTGTAGCCGGGGTTCGGGACGAAGACGACCTCGCTGCCGGGCGTGAAGCTCTGCAGCTTCCAGGGGCCGAAGTCGGCGGTGTGGGTCGCCATCCACTTCGTCGACCACGGGTCCTTCTTGGTCGCGTGCTTCTTCGCCTCGGTGCTGTCCCACACCATCAGCAGGTTGTTGGTCAGCAGGGCGACCTCGAACGAGAACGGCTTGGTGACGTTGATGCGGATCGTCTTGTCATCGACGACGTCGACGAAGTTCTCGAGGTCGTAGTGGCCGTTCTTGCCGAGCGTGTTGCTCATGAACGACCCGAGCGCGAGGATCCGCGCGAAGCTCCACTTGACGTCCTTGGCCGTCAGCGGGTTGCCGTAGGCGCTCTTGGTGTCGCGCAGCTTGAGCGTGATCACCTTGCGATCGCCGCTGACCGTGTAGGAATCCGCGAGCGAGCCGACGACATCGGCGCTCGAGGCGACCTTGTCGCAGCCGTCGCCGGGCAGCTTGGTGTCGTAATCGATCAGCTGGGACTTCAACGTGATGTTGAGCCAGCGGGTGGCGTCGCCGCCGTAGGGGAACGAGTCGAGGATGGTCGGCACGCCGGTGACCGCATACACGAGCGTGCCGTCACCCTTGCCGGCTGGACCGGAGCTGTCGTTGTTCCCTGAAGCGGTGGTATCGGACGTTGCCGAACCAGATCCGCAGGCGGCCAGGACGACGGCGGCCAACGCGGCGCACAAGCCCGCGAGAATGACGTTGTACCGCGCAAACGCATGAGGCTTCATCGGTGGTATCTCCGTGGGTGGCGGGCATCGCTTGCTCCCGCGATCGGCGCTTCGTCCCGCGGCCCGCAAGGCGGTGCTCGGAACGCGTTCCACCCTCTGCGACCGGCCATCTCGCGGCAATCGGACAAAATCCAATCGCCACCGGGAGGTCTCGCTCCAGGCACAGTTGTCGCGGTACGAAGCCGCGAGTGACACTGCCGCCGAGCGACGGCACCGCCGACGTTCGAGCCTTTTCTCGACCACGAAGGAGTGCGGGCGATGTCCGACACCACGGCAGTGCCGACGCCGGACCTCGAGGAGGTCCAGGAGGCGCTCAAGAAGGTCTTCGCCTACAACGAAGCGATCTACCACGAGCGCGGTTTCCTCAAGAAGCGGATCGGGCCCGGTGCCTGGCCGGCGATCCTCGTGATCGACCTCGCTCACGCCTGGACCGAGCCGGGGTACTCGTTGTCGTGCGACAACATGGAAGAGGTCATCGACAACACCAACCGGCTGCTGGCCGTCGGCCGCGAGAAGGGCGTTCCGATCGTCTTCACGACGATGGGTTACCGGGTCGTCGAGGGGCACAACAGCGACTCCGGCATCGAGCAGCTCAAGTCACCGATCCACGAGCTCAAGATCGGCAACCGCGAGATCGAGATCGACGAGCGCCTCGGCATGCGCGAGGACGAGCAGTTCATCATGAAGAAGTACGCGAGCGGCTTCGCGGGCACCAACCTGGCGAGCTTCCTGACCGCGGCCGGCGTCGACACGGTCATCGTGACCGGCGTCACCGCGTCGGCCTGCGTGCGAGCGACGACCGTCGACGCGTTCAGCGCCGGCTTCCGCCCGATCGTCCCGCGCGAGTGCGTCAGCGATCGGATCGCCGGCGCCGTCGAGTGGAACCTGTTCGACATCGACGCCAAGTTCGGTGACGTCGAGTCGCTCGACAGCGTCGAGCGCTACCTCCAGGGCCTGCCCGTCCGGCGTCCGCAGGCGTGACGCAGGCCGCCGGGCGGGGCGCCTCGTGCTCCCGCCCGGCGCGGCGCCACCCGGCCCGCGTCGAGCGCCGGCCCTCTTGAAGACCCAGCCCAGACCGGCGTCCGCTCGCGTCTGAGGCGACGAACGGATCGTTTGCGATGAGTCACCCGAACCCCACCAGGCCCCTCCCCCACGAGAACCGGCCCTCCCACTGGCCGTTCCCGCTCGACGCGGCCCAGGAGGCGCGCGCGGCCACCCTCCACGCCGACAGCGTCATCTGCGACATGTGGTTCGTCGCGCCGCTCGGTCCGACGGCCTTCCCGCCCGCGTTGACCGCCGAGGTCGAGGCCTTCTGGGAGGCGTCCGGCGACGCGTCGCTGATGTTCGCCGAGTGCGACGCGCTGATCGCCCACCGCGCGGCGCGCGGCCAGCTCGACGCCTACCGCGAGGGCTGGGACGCCTCCGGCATCACCGTCGGCCAGTGCTGGCTGGAGCTGGCCTCGGTCGAGGAGCTGATCCGCTTCGCGGGGGGCGCGCAGGCGCTGTTCGACAACCTGCCGTGGATGCGCAAGGCGCTGTGCGCCGCCGACATCCGCGAGGCGAAGCGGCGCGGCGAGCACGCCGCCTTCCTCTACAGCGAGAGCATCTCGCCGATCCGGCCCGACCTGCGGATCATCGACTCGATGTGGGGGCTCGGGCTGCGGATGCTGCAGCTGACCTACTCGACCGATGCCGTCGGCGGCGACTGCACCGCCCCGGCGCACGTCGGGCTCAGCGCCTTCGGCGAGCGCGTGATCCGGCGCGCCAACGATCTCGACCTCCTGCTCTGCGTCAGCCACTCCAACGAGACGACGACGCTCGACGCCTGCCGCGTCTCGACCGCCCCGCTGGTCGCCTCCCACACCTGCGCCGCCGCGCTCCATCCGCACCCGCGCGCGAAGAGCGACGACGAGCTGCGCGCGATCGCCCAGACCGGCGGCGTCGTCGGGGTCAACGCGATCCCCTGGTTCCTCTCGGCCACCGCCGGGGCGACGATCGAGACGATGCTCGACCACGTCGACTACATCTGCGACCTGATCGGCTGGCAGCACGTCGGGATCGGGACCGACTGGCCGCTGCAGGCCCCCATGTCGGTGATCGAGTCGGCCTTCCGGCAGTGGGTCAGCGGCCCGCTCGGGCCGCGTCCCGACGACCTCCTCTTCCTCCCCGGCCTCGCCGACTGCCGCGACTTCCCGAACATCACGCGCGGCCTCGTCGCCCGCGGCTACGACGACGAGCAGATCCGCGGGATCCTCGGCGAGAACTTCCTGCGCGTCTTCGAGGCGGTCGTCGGCTGATGACCGGAGCGCCTCCCACCGGCTCGCTGCTGATCCGCGGCGGTCGCGTCGTCAACTCCGACGACGAGCGCGACGCCGACGTGCTCGTCGAGGACGGGACGATCACGGCGATCGGCACGGCGATCGGCACCCGCGCCGATCGCGTCGTCGACGCCTCGGGCCTGTACGTGCTGCCCGGCGCGATCGACCCCCACACCCACATCGACCTCGACTACGCCGGTTCGCGCACGGTCGACGACTTCACCGTCGCGACCGCCGGCGCCGCCGTCGGTGGAACGACCTGCGTGATCGACTTCGCGATGCAGGAGCCCGGGGCCAGCTGCGGTGCGGCGCTCGCGACCTGGCACGGGAAGCTGGAGCGGACGCCCCCGCTGGTCGACGTCGGCTTCCACATCGCGCTCAGCGAGTTCGACGGCGACCGGACGCCGGCCGAGCTGGTCGAGGTCGCCGGTCAGGGGGTCACCAGCTTCAAGCTGTTCATGGCCTACAAGGACGACGTCATGGTCGACGACCAGGCGCTCTTCCGGACCCTCCAGATCGCGCGCGAGCAGCGCTGCCTGACGATGGTCCACGCCGAGAACGGCGACGCGATCGACGTGCTCGTCCGGCAGGCGCTCGCCGCCGGCCACCGCGAGACGATCTGGCACGCGCGGACGCGCCCGCCGCTGACCGAGTCGGAGGCGACCGCCCGCGCGATCGCCCTGGCGCGGGTCGCCGAGGCGCCGCTCTACGTGGTCCACGTCTCCTGCCGCGAGGCGCTCGACGCGATCGTCGCCGCGCGCCGGGCCGGCGCCGCCGTCTGGGGCGAGACCTGCCCCCAGTACCTGACGATCGACAGCACCTGGCTCAAGCGCGAGGACGGCGCCAAGTACGTCTTCGCCCCGCCGCCGCGGACGCCCGCCGACCAGGAGGCGCTGCTGCGCGGCCTCGCGCAGCGCGACCTGCAGGCGTTCGGCAGCGACCACTGCCCGTACCAGTACGAGACGGAGAAGGCGCTCGCGCCGGACTTCGCGACGATCCCGAGCGGCGGACCGACGATCGAGCATCGGCTCCAGGTGCTGTGGCACCTGGGCGTCAACGGCGGCCGCCTCTCCCCCAGCGACGTGGTCGACCTCGCCGCGACCACGCCGGCGCGGCTCTTCGGCCTGCCGCGCAAGGGCGCGGTCGCCGTCGGCGGCGACGCCGACCTCGTGCTGTGGGACGGCTCGCGCGAGCTGGAGCTCTCCGCCACCACCCACCGCTCGCGCGCCGACCACTCGATGTTCGAGGGGATGACGGTGCGCGGGGCCGCGCACTCGGTCTTCGTCCGCGGGCGCCCGGTGGTCGAGGACTTCGACGTCGTCGGCGAGCCCGGGCTCGGCCGATTCGTCGCGCGCGAACGCTTCACGCCCCCGACAACCAACCGGCGGAGCGTCGCTCCGACCGCTCCCAGGAGATCAGATGGCCACTGAGAGAACCACCCCGCCCGCTGAGCTGGCTCAACGCTACCTCAAGGTCTACACGGCGATCGTCGCCGACGTGCTCGACCAGCTCGACCTGCGCACGCAGGCGCTGCCGAGCGAGCTCGTGCCGCTGAAGCCGGGGATGAAGCTCGCCGGCCCCGCTTACGTCTGCGAGGGCAAGCCGAAGCCGGACGCCGACTTCGAGGCCTCGATGCGGAAGATGCTCAACTGGCTCGAGTCGGTGCCGGCCCACGCCGTCGCCGTCTACAAGAGCCACGGCGACGGCAGCGCGCACTTCGGTGACATGTCGGCCAGCTCGCTGCTGGCGCGCGGCTGCACCGGCGCGCTGATCGACGGCGGCTGCCGCGACGTCGAGATGGTGCTCGAGTCGGGCATCCCGGTCTTCACCCGCTACCGCAACCCGCAGGACTGCGTGCCGCGCTGGGACCTGGTCGAGTGGGGCCACGCGGTCCAGATCGGCGACGTCACCGTCACCAGCGGCGACTACGTCTTCGCGGACGCCGACGGGGTCGTGGTGATCCCCGCCGCGCTGACCGAGGAGGTGCTCGAGCGGGCCGAGAAGATGGTCGCGACCGAGCGCGAGATCCGCGAGAAGGTCGTCGGCGGCGAGACCCCGACGACGCTCTACGACGAGTACGGGATCTTCTAGCCCCGAGCTGGTGCCCGAGACGGCGGCGGCCGCCGACCCCGACGACCGCCGCCGCAGCCGACCTGAGGGAGTCCCGCAGTGACCCAGACCGCCATCGCGCACACCGAGCTCGTCAAGCGCTTCGAGGCCGTGTACACCTCGACGCTGTCCGACGTCCTCGACGAGCTCGGGCACACCGAGCAGTGCCTCTCCCCGTCGATCGCGCCGCTGAGACCGGGCATGCGGCTCGCCGGCCCGGCGTTCGTCGCCGAGGGCCGTCCGAGCACCGGCCTGGAGTACCAGAGCTCGATGCGGCGGATCCTCGAGTGCCTCCAGGCCGTCCCCGCGCGCAGCGTCGCCGTCTACAAGTCGCACGACGGCGACTCCGCGCAGCTCGGCGACCTCGCCGCGACGTCGCTGATCGCGCGCGGGTGCGCCGGCGTGATCACCGACGGCGGCTGCCGCGACGTCGCGATGGTGCTCGAGAGCGGCCTGCCGGTCTTCTGCCGCTTCCGCACCCCGCGCGACTGCACCCCGCGCTGGGACCTGCTCCGGTGGGGCCACTCGGTCGAGATCGGCGGCGTCACCGTCAACACCGGCGACTACCTCGTCGCCGATCACGACGGAACGGTGGTGATCCCGCACCAGCTTCGCGACGAGGTGCTCACGCGCGCGGAGGAGATCGTGCGGACCGAGCGCGCGATCCGCGTCGCGATCCGCGAGGGCCTCCCTCCGCTCGACGCGCTCGATCGCTACGGGATGTTCTGAGGCGCCGAGTAGACCGGCGCGAGGTCGTCGTAGCCGAGCAGGCGATCGACCTTGACGGGCGTCGCGTAGGAGTAGCGGTGGCTGGTCCGCAGACCGAGGCGGACCAGCGACGCCGCCAGCGTCACCGCGCACGGCAGGCCCGAGACGACGGGGACGCCGGTGTCGGCCTCCAGCCGGCGGGCGAGCGGGGTCATGATCGAGCCGGTGACCACGAGCACCTCCGCGAGGCGCTCCTCGATCTGCTCGCGCGCGACGGCGAGGAACGCGTCGTAGAGCCCGTCGCCGTCGTCGCCCATCATCCCGGTCGTCGTCGCCTCGACCGTCGCGATCGACGCCAGCCGGGCGTCGAGGCCCTTGGTCCGGACCAGCTGGTCGAGATAGGCGACGCTGGCCCGGCCCGTCGTCAGCAGCGAGTACCGCAGCCCGAGCGGCCAGGTGTAGAGCAGCGCCGCCTCGGCGATCCCGACGACCGGCTTGTCGGTCACCTGCCGCGCCGCGTCGAGCCCCGGGTCGACCCCGCAGGCGACGACGTAGGCGTCGTAGCGGTCGCGCTGCGCCGCCACCACGCGCGCGGTCTCGACCGCGGCGATCGTCATGTCGAGCAGCGTGTCGATGCCCTCCGCCCCGCCGCCGGCGGTCGCGAAGTCCAGCGCGAGACCGTCGCCGGCGAGCGACGCGCAGGCCTGCTCGATCGCGCTCGTCGCCTCGCGGGAGGCGTTGGAGTTGACGACCAGGATCTTGGGCACCCGGCCACGCTAGCCGCAGGGTCGCCGGCGGACCTTCGTAGCGGCTCCGAGGCTGCCCGCCGACCTTGCCCGATTGACGATGGGCCACGGACCACCGGTCGCCCAGACTGGCTAGCGCCGTGAAGCGCACCGAACAGCCTGCCGCGACGATCCACTTCGATCGCGCGCTCCCGCTCGCCGACACCCCCGGTGTCGGCCACAACCGCTGGCACCCGGAGATCTCGCCGGTGCTGACCGTCCGCCCCGGCGACGTCGTCGAGCTCGACGTGCGCGACGGGCTCGACGGCCAGATCAGCCCGGGGATGGACGCCCAGGCGATGCTCGCCCTGCTCGCGGGGACCGGCGGCGGGCGCGGGCTCCCGATGACCGGCCCGATCGCCGTCGACGGCGCCGAGCCGGGCGACCTGGTCGAGATCACGCTGCTGTCGTTCGAACCGTCGGCGACCGGCTGGACCGGCGTCTTCCCGGACTTCACCGTCCTCGGCCCGAGCCGCCTCGATCCGTTCCTCGTCACCTGGACCATCGAGGACGGCGTCGCCCGCACCGAGGCCGTCCCCGGGGTCGCGATCCCGGCCCGGCCGCTGCTCGGGCTCGTCGGCGTCGCCCCGTCGCGCGAGTCGCTGGCGCGGATCAACGAGGCCGAGGCGCGTTCCGCCGCGCGCGGTGGCGGCGGCAAGCGGCCGAGCGCCGAGGGGGCGGTCCCGGACCACGCCCCGATCGCCACCGACGGCCTCCATCCCGAGCCGTCGCGCCGGATCGGCGGCAACATCGACCTCAACCTGCTCGGCCTCGGCAGCCGGCTGCTGCTGCCGGTCGACGTGCCCGGAGCGCTCGTCTCGGTCGGCGACGCCCACTTCGCCCAGGGCGACGGCGAGAGCCTGGCGAGCGCGATCGAGGTCTCGGCCCGCGTGCGGCTCCGGCTCGACCTGCGCAAGGCCGAGGGCCTGGCCTGGAAGCCGACCCGCCCGGCCGTCGAGATCGACGACCGCACGCCGCTGCAGACCGGGCGCCGCTGGATCGCGACGACCGGCCTCAGCCTCGACGAGGCCGGCCGCGGCGACGCGCTCGACCTCTCGGCGGCGCTCCGGGGCGCGCTCGACGAGCTGGTCGGCTACCTCGTCGACGAGCGCGGCTTCGCGCCCGAGCAGGCGGCGGTGATCGTCGGGGTCGCGGCCGAGCTGCGGCTGAGCCAGGTCGTCAACCCGCCGAACGCGATGGTGACGGCGCTGCTGCCGCTCGAGATCTTCGACGCCTGCCCGCCGGAGGCGCAGCCGCGCCCGGGAGACGACGATGGCCGGCGCTGACCTGATCATCCACGGCGGGCCGCTGCTCGACGGCCGCACCGGCCGCTTCGACGACGGTCGCGCGGTCGTCGTCCGCGCCGGCCGCGTCGTCGAGCTCGTGCGCGAGGGCAGCCTGCCCGACGGCGGCGAGGTGCCGCTGCTCGACGTCGCCGGCGGCCACGTGACGCCGGGGCTGATCGATTCCCACTGCCACCTGATGGTCGCCTCGACGGCCGACCCCGACCACGAGCACGTCGCCGAGGCGATGGTCGAGGCGATCGCCACGGCCCGCGCGCTGCTCGCGGCCGGCATCACGACCGTCCGCGACACGGGCTCGCGGACCGTCGCGATCCACACGCTCAAGCGGGCGATCGAGAGCGGCCGCGTCCCCGGCCCGCGGCTGCTCGCGGCGGGCGTCAACGTGACCGGCGCGAGCGCACCGCGCGGGTGGCGCCAGGAGCTCGCCGACGGCCCCGACGACGTCCGCCGCCTGGTCCGCGAGATCCACGCCGCCGGGGCGGACCTGATCAAGCTGGTGCTGTCGCACGCGCCGAGCGAGGAACGCTGGAGGCGGGTCCACCGCTTCCTCGACGACGCCGAGATCGCCGCCGCGGCGGCCGAGGCGCGGGCGCTCGGCGTGCGGACCGGATGCCACTGCGAGGGCCTCCCGGCCGCGCGGGCGGCGGTCGCCTCCGGCGTCGACGTGATCGATCACGGGATCGGGCTCGACGACGCGGTCGTCGACGAGATGGTGCGGCGCGGAACGATCCTGGTGCCGACGCTGTGGGCCTTCTCGACCGAGACGCTGCGCGACTACGCGCGGACGCTGCCGCCCGAGGACGCCGACGACTACGAGGCCAACGTCGCCGCCGTCCACCGTCGCTCGTTCCAGCGCGCCCACGCCGCGGGCGTCACGATCGCGGCCGGCAGCGACCCGATGGTGGTCGGCTTCGCGCCCGACGTGCTCGTGCGCGAGGCCGTCGCGCTGCGCGGCGCCGGGCTGCCGGTCGCGGACGTCCTGCGGGCCCTGACGGCCAACGGCGCGGCGGCGCTCGGGCTCGACGGCGAGGTCGGCGTGCTGGAGCCGGGCGCGCGCGCGGACGTCGCGGTCTTCGCCGACGACCCGCGCCAGGACCTGCGGGCGCTGGCGACGCCGTCGCTCGTCCTCAAGGACGGCGTCGCGGTGCACGGGCGGCCGCAGCCGGAGCGCGCCGTCCCGGCCGGCAGTCGCTAGCTCCGGCGCGTCAGACGATCCGGCAGACGGCCTCGATCTCGACGGCCATCTGCATCGGCAGCGCGACGAAGCCGATCGCCGAGCGAGCGTGGATCCCCCGCTCCTCCCCGAACAGCTCGATCACGAGGTCGGAGAAGCCGTTGATCACCGACGGCTGCTGCTCGAAGTCCGGTGCGCTGTTGACCATCCCCAGCACCTTCAGCCAGCGCAGCCGCTCGAGGTCGATGCCGGCGTCGACCAGCGCGCGGAGATGGTTGAGCAGCGTCAGCTGGGCGGCGGCGGCCCCCGCCGCGACGTCGAGGTCGGCGCCGAGCTTGCCCTTGTAGCGCAGCTCGTTGCCCCAGAAGGGACCGGTGCCCGACAGGTAGAGCAGGTCGCCGTCGCGCGCGAAGTCGGGGACGGCCGTCTGCTGGTCGGGCGGGAAGACCGGCGCGGGCGGCAGCTCGAGGCCGCGCTGGGCGAGCCGCTCGAGGGTGGTGGTCTGGGCAGATGAGGTCATGCGTCCTCTCCGACGTGGTCGTGGGGATCGGCCGGGAACCCGGCGCCGGCCTAGCGTCCGGGACCGCGGCGGCGGCGGCACCTGTGAGAACCACGAACCGCGTCGGCGAGACTGGATCGAACGCGGCGGTCCGACCGCCCGCGATTCGCTTGGATGAACTCGTGCACCGGGTGTGCACGCCCCCGGGCCGAACGCGGCCCGGCGGTCCCTGGCGAAGGAGGAGGCTGCTGTGCGTGTCTGCGTCGTCGGCGGAGGCGTCATCGGCCTCTGCACCGCGTACTATCTTCGGGCCCGCGGCGCGGACGTCACGCTCGTCGAGCGCGACCGCTGCGGCCAGGCGACGTCCCGCGGCAACGGCGGCTGGATCACGCCGTCGCTCTCGGGGCCGATCGCCGGTCCGGGGGTGATCCTGCAGTCGCTCAAGTGGATGCTCGACCCGAGCAGCCCCTTCTACATCCGGCCGCGGCTCGACCCGAAGCTGGCCGCGTGGTGCGTGCGCTTCGCCCGCAACTGCACGTCGGCCCGCTACCGCGAGGGGATGCGCGTGATGCTCGAGTTCGGGGAGCGGACGCACGAGCTGTACGCCGACCTGGAGCGCGACGGGCTCGCGTTCGAGCACGAGCGGACCGGGCTGCTGTTCGTCGCCCAGTCCGAGGCCGGGCTGGCCGAGTTCGACCGCGAGTTCGCCGTGATGGAGAGCCTCGGCCACGACCCCGCCCTCCGCCGCCTCAGCGGCGCCGAGCTGCTGGAGCTGGAGCCGTCGCTCGACCCGTCGGTCGGCTTCGGGATGCTCGCCCAGCGCGAGGCCTGGGTGCGACCCGAGAGCCTCTGCGGCGCGCTCGCGGAGCGGCTGCGGTCGAGCGGCGTCGAGGTCCGCGAGCAGACGGCGATCGACCGGCTCGACCGCGACCGCGGCGGCTGGCGGGTCCGCGCCGGCGGCGAGACGATCGACTGCGACCGGCTCGTGATCGCCGCCGGCGTCTGGTCGCTGCCGCTCCTGGAGCGGCTCGGCCAGCGGATCCCGCTGCAGCCGGCGAAGGGCTACAGCATCACCGCCCACGGCAGCGGGACCGCGCCGCGGCACGCGCTCTACTTCGCCGAGTCGAAGGTCGGCGTGACGCCGTTCGCCGGCGGCGTGCGGCTGTCGGGCACGCTCGAGCTGACCGGGATGGACGACAGCCGCGACCGGCGGCGGATGGAGGCGATCGCCGACGGGACCGTCCGCTACCTGCGCGACTGGCGTCCGGAGCGGCGCGAGCTCGAATGGGCCGGACTGCGGCCGTACCTGCCCGACGCGCTGCCGGCGATCGGCCCGGTCCCCGGCGCGACCGGCGCCTTCGTCGCCACCGGCCACGGCATGTCGGGCATGACGCTCGGGCCCGCGACCGGCTCGGCCGTCGCCCAGATGGTCCTCGACGACGTCGTGCCGCGGACGTTGCTGCCGTTCCAGCTCGGGCGGCGCTACTAGCCCGGGCGCCGCCGCCCGGTCACTGCTCCAGCGGCGCGTCCGGCGAGGCGAGCAGCGCGAGGTAGAGCGTGGCGAGCAGCGACGGGTGCTTGAGCGACTCGCCCAGCTCCTCCTCGACCCGCATCAGCCGGTAGCGGAGCGAGTTCGGGTGCAGGTGCAGCGACTGCGCGGCCTCGGCGATGTCGAGGTCGTGCCGGAAGTAGGCGACCAGCGCGTCGTAGCGGGTGGGGTTGCGCCGCAGCGGCCCCAGCAGCTCCTCGACCCGCGGCTGGACCGACTCGGCCGGCACCTGGCTGATCAGCAGCGTGGCGAGGTCGAACCGCTCGAAGGCGAGCACGCGCTCGGCGGTGCCGTGGCGGATCCGCTCCAGCGCGATCCGCGTGTCGCGATGGGAGTGGGACACGGCGTCGAGCTCCTGGACCGCGCGGCCGATCCCGGCGACGATCCCCTCCCGCGCCTCGGTGAACGCGGTCACGACCTCGACCACGCCGACCTCCGGCAGCTCCTGCAGCAGCGCCGTCACCGCCCGCTCCGACACGGCAACGAGGTACGCGAAGCCGCGGTCCCGCGCCGCCTTCCAGAGCTCCTCGGCGACCTGCTGGAGCCGCTCCGGCGACGCCGCGCCGTCGCTCGCGCCCTCGATCACGACCATCCGGCCCGGTCGCGCGAAGTCGAGGCCGAAGGCGCGTGCCCGCGAGGCGAGCAGGCTCGGCATGGCGCCAGGCGGCGCGGCCAGGATCTCCTCCAGCAGCGAGCTCCGGACCGCGGTCTCCTGGTCGCGGGCGACGTCGCCGAGCCGCGTCATCGCCACCAGCAGCGGCACGGCCGCCTGCGCGACCGGCTTGGTGAGCTTGTCGACGAAGGCGGCCCGGCGACTCGCCACCACCAGCCAGCGCACCGGCATGTCGCTCGTCGAGGCCACCGGCGTCGCGATCGCGTGCCAGCCGGCGGCGTCGAACTCGCGCAGCGCCGGTCGGCGATCGGCGATCTTGGCCCACAGCTCCTCGGTCGGCGCGTCGCCGCTGGCCGCCTCCAGCCCGCCGTCGGCGCTGAACAGCAGCACCGTCGCGTTGACGAGGTCGGCGAGCCGCTCGATCACCGTGTGCTCGGGCTGCGGGTCGGCGAGCGCGTCCATCAGGTACCGCTGCATCGACGTCAGCCGCCGGTAGCTCTGCACCTCGCTGTTGAGCAGGCAGCGGTTGACGAACGAGATGATGTCGCGGTACGGCGTCTCGAACGGGACCGAGAAGACGGGGAAGTCGAGCTCTCGCGCCTCCTCCAGGATCACCTCCGGGATCGAGTGGAAGACGGCGTCGGTCGCGAAGCCGAGCGCCGTCGCGTTGGCCTCGGCGAGCTCCCGCACCAGCTCGCGCTGGGCGTCGGGCCGGCCCGGCAGGCGGACGCCGGTCGTCAGCATCACCCACTTGACGTCGAGCCACCGCGTCGGGTGGTCCAGCTCCATGCTCTGCGCGCCCGCCACCGGGCGCCGCAGTGCCTCCTCGTCGCCGACGACCAGCTCCAACCCGAACTCGCGCTCGTCGATCAGGTCGCCGAGCGTGAAGACCGAGCGGAACGGGGGTCGCGAGACCTCGCCGACGCTCATGCACGACCCCGTGAGGCTCGCGCGAGACGTCCGCCCAGGTCGTCGGAGATCTCGGACCCCCGCTCGCGAACGCGCTCTACGTCGGACATGACCCTCCTCAGGGGTGGTGGCGCGGACGACCATCGCCGAGCGGATGGTCCGTCCAATGCACTTTCTACCCGTTGCGGCGCCACCGTGCCATGCCCTATTCCCGTCAGCTTCTGCGCGTCCGCGCCCCCGATAGGTCTGACCAACCGCGCCCTCGGCGACCGGCGAGCGCCCCGCGACCGGCATCCCCCTCGCAGCCTAGCCGCGGCGGCGCGTGCCGGGTGCCCGCTCGCCGACCGCCACCGCAGCCGCTGGACGAGGACCGGGATCGTGATCTTCCAGCGGCCCTCTGACCCGCTCGCGTGGCGGTTGACCCCCGGCGTCCGGGGGCGATCCGCCACGCGAGCCGGCAGCGGGCGGGCGACGCCTCAGAGCTGGCGCGAGGACCAGAGGATCGCGGCCAGGACCACCGAGGTGGTGCCGACCGCCAGGCCGACGATCCACCCTTCGACGTCCTGGCTGGCGAGGATCGCGCCGAGGGCGGTCGCGATCGCGATCACGCCGAGGGTCGCCACGATCCGCATCGCCCCGCGCTCCAGCCCGCTGCGTCGACGCTCCCGCGCGGGCACCATGCCGCTCGCCGGCACCTGGCCCGCGCCGGGCTCGCGGGGCGGACCGTCGCCGTCCTCGGCCGACCCCGACCCCGCCGCCGGGGCCGCGGCGGGGTCGGGGTCGGGGTCGGGATCGAGAAGGTGCGGATCGACGGTCTGGTCGCGGGACGTCATGCGTGACTCCGGCGCCCGCCGACCACGAAGCCGTAGATCCAGAGCAGCAGCAGGGCGCCCAGGATCGCGGTCACCCAGGTGCCGATGCTGAAGAAGCTCGAGAGGCCGCCGATGCCGATCGCCGAGGCGATCAGGCCCCCGAGGATGGCGCCGACCACGCCGACCACGAGCGTGCCGAGCAGGCCGCCGGGCTCGGGGCCGTTGTTGATCGCACGAGCGATGAGACCGGCCAGCAGGCCGAGGACGAGAAAGGCGATGATGCCCATCGGGGGCTCCTTCGTTCCGGGGGGATGGTCGGGACCCCAGCGGGGTCCCCTGCCCTGGGACGGATCTCGCGCCCGAAAGGTTTCGTCAGCCGTCGGCGTCCGTCGGCGCGCGCGCGACGACCAGCGGCTCGGTCAGCAGCAGGTGGTTGGGCAGATGCGCCAGCCGGCCGTCGGGCAGCTCGATCTGGACGAAGGTCGGTTCGAGCGCGCGGACGACGCCCCGGTAGCCCGCGACCTCGATCTCGTCGCCCTCGTCGACGGTGCCGAGCAGGTATCGCGACGCGGTCACCGCGCGGGCCGCGTCGCGCCCGCCGAGGCCGAACGCGAGCGTGCCGGTCGCCAGCACCGCGGCGAGCACGATCGCCACCAGCATCAGCAGCAGCTCGGTCGAGATCGCCACCTGCGCCGCCGCCGTCAGGACGAAGATCGCGACGATCAGGACCTGGAGGGCCCGTCCGAGCGGGAACGGCAGGTCGAGCTCGTCGCCCAGCCGGCGGGCCCGCGGCTCGACCGCGGCCCCCAGCAGGACCCCGACGAACACCAGCACGAGGGCGGCGAGGACGCGCGGGAGGAACAGGACCCCGGCGTTGAGCGACTCGCTCAGCACCGCGACCCCGAGGACCGAGATCGCGGCCGAGATCACGACCAGCAGCGCGGCGACGCGCACGACCTGACCGATCGCCGCCGCCAGCGACGGGGCCAGCCCGACCCGACCGAGAACCGGTCCGACGCCGTAGTGCTCGCCGAGGTCGTCGAACCCCAGCCGCCGCAGCAGCCGACGGGTCCCCGCGCCGAGGATCCGCGCCAGGAACCAGCCCGCGGCCAGGATCACCAGCGCCGCGGCGAGCCGCGGCACGAACGTCCCCAGCGCGTCCAGCAGACGGTCGTCGAAGGGGCGGACGGCGGCGATCATCGCGGTTCCTCACGGTCGGGACGGCCGGACGGGGGCTCGTCGTCGGATCGGTGCTCCGCCGCCGAGCCGACGACCCGGCGCCGCAGCAGCAGCCGCAGCGCCTCGCCGATCGAGCTCGCGAGCGCGCCGGCGTCGCGGGTGGAGCGGTGCAGCGGACGTTGCCAGCGGGCGCGCGCCAGGACCCGGCGATCGAAGTGCTCGGCGTCGCGGGTCGTCGGCGGATCGCGACGCAGCTCGTCGAGCAGCTCGCCGAGCCGCTCCTGGCCCGGTACGCCCGCGGGCTCGTCCGCGCCGTTCATCGGGGCAGGTCCCAGTCGTAGGTGTTGTTGCGCAGCAGGTCGATCAGCTCCTTGCGAGCACGGAACAGGCGGCCCTTGACCGTGCCGATGGGCGCCTCCGTCGCGTCGGCGATCTCGTCGTAGGCGAAACCCTCGAGGTCGCGCAGCACCAGGACGACCCGGTGCTCCTCGCGCAGGTCCAGCAGCTTGCGCTCCAGACGATCGCGGCGCTCGCGGGCCTCGAGCTGGCGGGCGGGCTGCCGCGAGCGATCGTCGTCGCGGACCGCCACCTGCGCCTCGCCCTCGGGGTCGACGGGCAGCGGCCGCCGCCGGCGGACCGCGTCCAGGGCCGTCCGGTGCGCGATCTGCAGCAGCCAGGCCCGGAAGCTGCCCGTGGCCCGGTACTGCGGCAGGCGCGAGAGGCAGCGCAGGAACGCCTCCTGCGCGACGTCCTCGGCCTCGTCGGGCCCGACGACGCGGGCCGCGACCCGCACGACGGTGTCGCGATGCCGAGCCACCAGCGGCTCGAAGGCCTCCAGGTGGCCGTTGCGCACCCGGCGGACCAGCGCCGCGTCTGACGGGACGTCATCCACGCCGCCAGCCTGTCACCCGGACCGGCGGCGCGGGCGACGCCGATGCTGACCTCCCGGGCGTCATCCGCGGTCGTCGCGGCGCAGCGCATCCTTCACCCGGTCGACCGCCGCATCGGCCTTCTGCTTGGCGTCGTCGACGACCTTCTTGGCCTTGCCGGCGGCCTGGTCGCCCTTGCCCTCACGGCGCAGCTGGTCGTCGCCGGCGGCGGCGCCGATGGCCTCCTTGGCGCGGCCCTTGATTCCGTCGCTGTCCGGGGTCATGTCGTCTCCTCGGGGTCGAACTGGACGCCCCTGGGACGGTGCCGGGCCCGCGAGAGTTACAACCGCTGGATCCGGGCGGTGCCCGTCCCGCTCAGGGAAAGGCGGGGATCGCGCCGTGCGCGCCGGCGACCGTCGCCGGCGCTTCCGCCGGCTCCGCGGCGGGCGCGACGTACGGTCCGGGCTTGGGCCGTTCGCGACCACCGGGGAAGGACAGGCGCAGGAGCGTTCGCTGGACCATCAGCCACTGCTGCCAGAACGGGCCGCTGTTGTACGGCAGGCCGTAGCGCTCGCAGATCTCCTTCACGCGCGGCGCGATCTCGGCGTAGCGCGAGGACGGCATGTCGGGGAACAGGTGGTGCTCGACCTGGTAGCCGAGGTTGCCGCTCATGACGTGGAAGAGCGGCCCGCCCTCGATGTTCGCCGCGCCGATCAGCTGCCGCACGTACCAGCCGCCGCGGGTCTCGTCGGCGACCTCGTCCTCGGTGAAGGTGTAGGCCTGGTCCGGGAAGTGGCCGCAGAAGATGATCATGTTCGACCACACGTTGCGGACGACGTTGGCCGTCGCGTTGGCCACCAGCGTCTTCTTCCAGTGCTTGCCGGAGAGGGCCGGGAAGACGATGTAGTCCTTGAGGATCTGGCGGCCCGCCTTGCCGGCGATGCCCCGCAGCTCGCGCCGCAAAAGCTTCGGGTCCTTGCGCCGCTCGCGGATCGCGTCGATGTCGAGGTCGTGGAGGGCGACGCCCCACTCGAACAGCAGCATCAGCAGCACGTTCACCAGCGGCTGCGCCAGGTAGCGGGGCTCCCAGGGCTGCTTGGGGTCGACGCGCATGATCTCGTAGCCGACGTCCTTGTCCTTCCCGACGATGTTCGTGAAGGTGTGGTGGACGTAGTTGTGGGAGTGCTTCCACGAGGCGGCGGTCGACGCGGTGTCCCAATCCCACGTCGAGGAGTGGATGTTGGGGTCGTTCATCCAGTCCCACTGGCCGTGCAGGACGTTGTGGCCGATCTCCATGTTCTCCAGGATCTTGGCCGCCGACAGGCCCGCGGTCCCGAGCGCCCAGGCCGGCGGGTAGCGCGAGGCCATCAAGACGATCCGCGACAGCGCGACGAGCCGCCGGTGGAAGGTGATCATGCTCCGGATGTAGGTGGCGTCGCGCTCGCCGAGGTCGGCCTTGACCTCGTCGTGGATCCGCTGGAACGCCTGGCCGATCTCCTCGATCTGCTCCGGCGTGAGGCGCTGCAGCGGGTTCGTCGCGGCGCTGGTCCCGGTCTCCGACATGCGTTCCCCTCGGTCGCTCACAGCTCGATCTCCACGTGGCCCTCGGGCGCGTTGACGCAGGTGCGCACGGTCTGCCCCTCCTCGCCGTGGACCTCGCCCGAGCGCAGGTCGCGCACGCGACCCGAGCGCAGCTTGCCCACGCAGGTGTGGCAGATCCCCATCCGGCAGCCGTGCGGCAGCGTCGCGCCGGCGCGCTCGCCCCCGACGAGGATCGACACGCCGGCGTCGCACGTGGCCTCGACGTCCGTCACCAGGAAGCGGACGCTGCCTCCCTCGCCGAGGCCGCCGTCGCCCTCGCCGATCACCGGCTGGAAGCGCTCGGTCCGCAGCAGCGCCGGATCGTCGCCGTGCTCCTTCCAGTGCTCCTGGAAGACGTCGATCATCTCCCGCGGACCGGAGAGGAAGGTCGCCCGGCCGCGCCAGTCGGGAACCAGCCGGTCGAGATCGACCGTCCGCAGGCGCCCGTCGCTGCTGCTGATCTGCTCGTGCAGCCGGTAGCCGCGGTGACGCCGCGCGAGATCGCGCAGACGCGGCCCGAAGATGAAGCGCTCGGCGGTGCGCGTCCCGTGCAGGTGGACGACGTCGTGCAGGGCCCCGCGCCGCTCGAGCTCGCGGAGCAGGGCGAAGACGGGGGTGATCCCGCTGCCGGCGGTGATCATCAGGATCCGCTCCGGGGTCTGGTCAGGCAGCCCGAACTCGCCCTCCGCGGCCCCGAGCAGCACCTGGGTCCCGGGCCGGCAGCGGCGCGTGAACCACGGCGACATCTCGCCGTCGGGCACGTGCTTGACCGTCACGCCGAGGAGCCCGTCGGGGTGCCCCGGGTCGCTGGTCAGCGAGTAGGCGCGCCAGCGCCTGATGCCGTCGATCTCGGCCCCGATCCGCAGGTACTGGCCGGACCGGTGGCCGGGCCACGGGAAGTCGGGCCGGACCACCACCGTGCAGGCCCCGTCGGCCTCCGCGACGACCCGCTCGACGGTCCCGGTCAGCTCGCGCGTCGACCACTTCGGGTTCAGCAGCGCGAGGTAGTCGTCGGGCAGCAGCGGGTTCGTCAGCGCCCGCGCCGCCCGCAGCACGCGGCGACGAAGCGGGGACACGCGGGGCGTGGCGGCGGACTCGACCATGGCTCTCCTCCGGCGTCTCCGACCAGCGGGCGACGCCTGCGAGTCATGAGCCAATCAGATTCGGTGCACGCCCGTCAACCCACAACGGACGAGCGACTGTGCTCCTACCAAGCGGCGGGCGCGCGTCGAGTACACGATCATGCACCGCGAGGACGACGGGCGGGAGCTTCACGACCGCTCGGCCGGATCGGGATCCAGCAGGAAGAACTCGGTCGAGATGTCCTGCACCGGGTCGTGGCCGGCCACGTAGCCCCGCACGCTGCGGTTGGTGGCCGCCGCGACCACGTCGCAGGACGACGCGCGCCGGCCGGTCTGGACGAACACGCGCGTCTCGCGGACGCGTCTCGCCTCGCCCATCTCCACCTGGGTCCGCTCGGCGGCGGAGTGCGTTCCCTCGAGCACGCAGAGGACCGCGTCCTGGCGCACGTTGTAGACCCGGATCGCCTCCGGCCCACGACCGTAGGAGTCCTTGTAGATCTGCGCGATCCCGTTGGCGATCTCCTTCGCCCCACTCCTCGTTCGCGCTCCGACTCGGCATCGCTCGCAGCCTAACCCCGGCGGTGCGTGCCGAGCGACCGTTCGCGGAGCGGGAGACCACGCCACCCGGTGGTCGAGCCGCGCAGCCAGCCCGCCCCTGCGATCGAGGACCGCGGAACCGGCGAACCCGCAGCCGCGAGCGCGCTGGCTCGCGGCCCCTATGCCCGGCGGCTCCCCGACGCAACCGCGAGGGGCGCGGCCGCTGGCTCTAGCGTCCGCGACGCGTGTTCGCGAGCCGCCGGACCGCCGCCACGGGCAACTCGCCCGCCCAGTCGGCTGCGGGGCCCGCGCCGTCCCGCCGCCGTGACGACGGCGACCGCTGGCGCCGCAGGCCCCCGAACGGCTCGCGGTCCCCGTCCTCGCCCGGGCCTCGCTGGCCGCGCACGTCGTAGGCGCCGGAGCTCCCGGGCGGGACCATCAGGCGGCCTCGTCGGCGCCGTCGCGCGGCAGCGGCGCGACGGTCAGGCGCCGCGCTTCCTTGCGGGCGAGCTTCTCGATCCGACGGTCGCGCAGCTTCTGCTCGCGGTCGAGCTTGGCGAAGGTCGTCTTCTTCTTCCGGTTCGATCCCATGGATCTCCCTCTCGTGGTGATCTGGCTCCGCTGGCTCCGCGGCGGCGCTCGGGCCGGCGCGCGATTCGCGGCGGCTCGGATGACGACGACGTTCGCCGCCGCGGGGCCCTTGGGCCCCTGCTCGGCGTCGCAGCTCATCGACACGTCTCGGCCAGCGACTGGAGGCCGCTGGCCTGGATCGCGCTGTGCCGAGGGGCCCCGGAGGCAACGACTGCAAGACGCGGGCCCTGCGGACGGCCACACGGATCGTGCGACCTGCAACGAGCCTAGCGCATGGACCGTCGGGGCCCGCCCCCTCTCCTCACCCCGCGTCGGTCAGGAGCGTGCCACGGACCGCCCGCCGGCGGCGCTGCTCGGCGGGATCGGGCACCGGCACCGCCGCGATCAGGCGCCGCGTGTACTCCTCCTTCGGCGCCCCGAGCACCTGGGCCCGCGGGCCGATCTCGACCAGCCGGCCGTGCTGCATCACGGCCACGCGGTTGGCGAGCGCGTCGACGACGGCGAGGTCGTGGCTGATGAACAGGCAGGCGAAGCCGAGCCGCTGCTGCAGCTCGGTGAAGAGCTCCAGCACCCGCGCCTGGACCGAGACGTCGAGCGCCGAGGTCGGCTCGTCCGCGATCAGCAGGTCGGGGTCGAGGGCCAACGCGCGGCTGAGGCTGACGCGCTGGCGCTGACCGCCCGACAGCTCGTGCGGGAAGCGCGAGGCGTAGGCGGCCGGCAGCTCGACGTTCTCCAGCAGGCTCCGCACGCGGGCCTCGATCTCGCCGGCCGGCAGGTCGGTCTGGGCCCGCAGCGGCTCGCCGATGCAGTCGCCGATCGACATCCGCGGGTTGAGCGAGGCGGCCGGGTCCTGGAAGACGAAGCCGAACCGCTTGCGGTGGGGACGGAGCTGGTGGTCGGAGAGACCGGAGATCGTCGCGCCGGAGACCTGGATGGTGCCGCTGGAGGGCTGCTGGAGCCCGACCGCGGCCCGGCCGATCGTCGACTTGCCGGAGCCGGACTCGCCGACCAGGCCCAGCACCTCGCCCTTGCGGATCTCCAGCGAGACGCCGTCGACCGCGCGGAACGACGGCTGGCCGAGCCGGCCCGGGAACTCCACCACCAGGTCGTCGACCTCGAGCACGACCTCGGCGTCGGCGATCGGCAGCGGCCCCTGCTCGCGGCCGAGGTGCGGCACCGCGTCCAGCAGCGCCCGCGTGTAGCTGTGCCGTGGGGCCGAGAAGAGCTGGTCGACCGGCGCCTCCTCGACGATCGTGCCGCGGTACATCACCACCACCCGGTCGGCGGTGTCGGCGACGACGCCCATGTTGTGGGTGATCAGGACGATCGCCGTCCCCAGCCGCTCGCGCAGCGAGAGCAGCAGCTCCAGGATCGCCGCCTGGACCGTCACGTCGAGCGCCGTGGTCGGCTCGTCGGCGATGATCACGTCCGGGTCGCAGGCGATCGCCATCGCGATCACCGCCCGCTGCTTCTGGCCGCCCGAGAGCTGGTGCGGGTAGTAGTCGACCCGCTGCTGCGGGTCGGGCAGGCCGACCATCTCGAGCAGCTCGATCGCCCGCTCGCGCGCCTGCTTCCGCGACAGGTCGCGGTGGGCCCGGATCCCCTCGGCCAGCTGCCAGCCGATCGTGCGGACCGGGTTGAGCGCGGTCGACGGCTCCTGGAAGACCATCGACACCTCATCGCCGCGGATCGGCCGCAGCTGGGCGTTGCTCATTCCCAGCAGCTCGCGTGGCGGCCGGTCGGGCGCCCGCAGCGTCGCCGCCCCGGCCACCGACGCGGTCGCCGGCAGCAGCCCGAGGACGGCGCGCGAGCTGACCGACTTGCCCGATCCGGACTCGCCGACCACGGCCACGACCTCGCCCGGGGCGACGTCGAAGCTGATCCCACGGACCGCGCGGATCGGCCCGGCGTCGGTCCGGAACGAGACCGCCAGGTCGCGCAGCGAGAGCGCCGCCACCCGTTTCGCCGCCCCGTCGCCGTCGTCCGTCCCGGCCTCCTCCCCCGGGCCAGCGACCAGCGGCGTGGTCAGCGCCGGCGCCTCGCCCTGCGGCCCGACCAGCTCGTCCAGCTCGATCTCGTCGGCGCTGCTGCCCGCGTCGCCGCTGCGGGTCCGCAGCAGCGGGTTGAGGATGTCGTTGAGGCTCTCGCCGACCAGCGTCACCCCGAGCACGATCAGCACGATCGCCATCCCCGGGAAGAGGCCCGTCCACCAGATGTCGTTGGTCGCGTCGGGCAGCGCCTTGTTCAGGTCGTAGCCCCACTCGGCCGCCGACGACGGCTCGATCCCGAAGCCGAGGAAGCCGAGGCCGGCGAGGGTCAGGATCGCCTCCGACGCGTTCAGCGTGGCGATGATCGGCAGCGTCTGCGCGACGTTGGAGAAGATGTGGCGGAAGAGGATCCGCGGCGTCCGCACGCCGACCACGCGGGCGGCGTCGACGTAGGGCTCGGTCTTGGCCGACAGCGTCGCGTTGCGGGTCACCCGGTAGTACTGCGGGATGAAGATCACGGTGATCGACAGCGCCGCGGCGAAGATCCCGCCGAGCGCGCCGCTCGACCCGCCGGAGACGACGATCGAGACCACGATCGCCAGCAGCAGCGAGGGGAACGCGTAGAGCGCGTCGGTGATCAGCACCAGCACCCGGTCGAGCCAACCGCCGACGTAGCCGGAGATCAGGCCCAGCGGGACCCCGATCACGCTCGACGTCAGCATCGCCAG
The DNA here is from genome assembly GCF_034096925.1 of Patulibacter defluvii. Taxonomy (NCBI): domain Bacteria; kingdom Bacillati; phylum Actinomycetota; class Thermoleophilia; order Solirubrobacterales; family Patulibacteraceae; genus Patulibacter; species Patulibacter defluvii. The sequence goes on along the minus strand of NZ_JAWZSQ010000002.1, from coordinate 143,754 downwards.
CAGGATCACCTCGACCGCGGTGCGGGCGCCGTAGATGACCCGCGAGAGGACGTCGGTGCCGCCGACCGTGGTGCCCATCAGGTGATCGGCCGACGGCGCCTGCTGGGTGCCGAACGCGACCCCGTTGGCGCGGTCGGCGTTGAAGTCGTAGGGCGCCAGCCAGGGCGCGAAGAGCGCGACCAGCAGGAAGACCGCGATGATCACGAAGCCCAGCACGAGCATGAAGCGCTGGAGGCCGTGGCTCTGGCGGACCACGCTGGGCACCAGGCGGGAGAGCGAGGGACGGGGCATCTCAGAACCTCACTCGCGGGTCGACGAGGGCGACGATCAGGTCGATCAGGAAACTGGTCACGCAGACCACCAGCGCGATCACCGTCACGATCCCCTGGACCGCCACGAAGTCGCGGGCGGTCAGGTACTGGGCCAGCATGTAGCCGAGGCCCTTCCACTCGAAGGTCTTCTCGGTCAGGACGGCGCCGGCCAGCAGCATCGCGATCTGCATCCCCATCACCGTCACCACCGGCACCAGCGCGTTGCGGAAGGCGTGCTTGGAGACCACCCGCCGCTCGCTGACGCCGCGCGCCCGGGCCGCGGTCACGTAGTCGGCGCGCAGCGTCTGCAGCAGGTTGATCCGGACCAGCCGCAGGAACACGCTGCCGGTCAGCAGACCGAGCGCGATCGCCGGCAGCAGCGCGTACTGCAGCACCTCGCCGACATAGGAGAAGTTGCCGGTCTGGAGCGCGTCGATCAGGAAGACGTTGGTCTTCGGACTGACGTTCTGCAGCATCAGCTCGGTCGTGGTCGACGCCCGGCCCGACGACGGCCAGCCCGTCGGCGTGAAGATCAGCTTCAGCAGCAGCCCGAGGAAGAAGACCGGCGCCGCGTAGACGACGATCGAGAACAGCCGCAGCCCGACGTCCGGCAGCCGGTCGCGGTGGCGGGCGGCCAGCCGGCCGAGCGGGATCCCGATCGCGAAGGCGATGATCAGCGCGTAGAACGACAGCTCCAGCGTCGCCGCGCCGTTGACCTTCAGGATCTCCGAGATCGCCCGGTGGTCGGTCAGCGTCGTCCCGAAGTCGCCGTGCAGCAGGCCGCTGACGTACTCCCAGTACTGGGTCAGCAGCGGCCGGTCGAGCCCGGCCTGGGCCTTGCGCTCCGCGATCTGGGCCGCCGTCAGCCGGCCGCCCTGGGCGGCGGTGATCGGATCGCCGATCACCCGCATCAGCAGGAAGACGAGCGTGACCAGCACCCAGATCATCGGGATCACGAGCGCCAGCCGGACGAGCAGGTAGCGCGTCAACGGGCTCAGTCGCCCGCGCGGGCGGGTTTCGGGTGCGGAGGGCTGGGGCTCGATCGGAGCGAGCGCCTCGGCGGTGGACATGCGGGACCTTCCGGTGCCGGGGAACGGGGCGGACGGGAGCGGGGCGGGCGGACGCGATCACGCGCCCGCCCGCACCCCGCGGCTCAGCCCTTGGAGAGCGAGGTGAACCGGAACTTGAACGCCGGGTCGAGGGTCTCCTGGATGCCCTCGACGTTCGGCTTGGCGATCGCGATCTGCGCGCCCTGCAGCAGCGGCAGCGTCGCGACCTGCTCCGCGGCCTTGTCCTGGATCTGGGCCAGGACCCGCTCGCGGGCGCCCTTGTCGGCCTCGGTCCGCTCCTGGTCGAGCAGCTTCGTCATCGCCGGGTCCTCGTAGTGCGACTGGAGGAAGTTGTTCGGCGCGAAGAACGGCGTCAGGTAGTTGTCCGGATCGGGGAAGTCCGGGAACCAGCCCAGCTGGTAGACCGGGTAGGCGTCCTTGACCCGCTCGGCGTTGTAGGTGTTCCACTCGGTCGACTGCAGGTCGACCTTGAACAGCCCCGACGCCTCGAGCTGGCGCTTGACGGCGTTGTACTCCTGGTCGGAGCTGGAGCCGTAGTGGTCCGGGTTGTACTGGAGCTTCACGTCGACCGGGGCCTTGACGCCGGCGTCGTCGAGGAACTTCTGGGCCTTGGTCTTGTCGGGCTTGGCGCCGTAGAGCGTCTTGAAGGCCTCGGTCGCGCCGAACTGGCCCTTCGCGACCGGCGAGTAGGCCGGGGTGAAGGTGCCCTTGTAGACCTGGGCGGCGATCTCGTCGCGGTCGACCGACGAGGCGATCGCCTGGCGGATGGCCTGCTTCTGGGCGTCGCTCGAGCCGGGCATCGTCTTCAGGTTGAAGACCATGTAGCGCAGCTCGCCGCCGGCGCCCTTGTAGACCTTGACCTTGTCGTTCTTCTCCAGGCTGGCGATGTCGGTCGGCGTCAGCGAGCGCCAGGCGACGTCGATCTTGCCGTTCTGGATGTCGAGCTTGAGGTTGTTGGCGTCGGCGTAGTAGGTCATCGTCACGTCGGCCTTGGCCTTGCCGTACGTGCCGTCGTAGTCGGGGTTGACCTTGAACTGCGCGAGCTGGTTCTTCGTGTAGTCGCCGATCGTGTACGGGCCGGAGAAGCCCTGGGCCTTCACGGCCGCGGCGTCGTCGAGGACCTTGTCGGCCGGGTAGCTCTCCTCGTCGACGATCGGACCGGCCGAGGTCACCAAGACCTGCGGGAAGGTCTGGTCGTTGGGCGACGCGAGCGTGAACTCGACCGTCTTGTCGTCGGTCGCCTTGACCGACTTCATCGCCGTCAGCAGCGACGCAGGCCCGTTCGGGTCGTTGATCTTCTTGATCCGCGTGAACGAGAAGGCCACGTCGGACGCGGTCAGCGGATGGCCGTTGGCGAACTTCAGGCCCGGCTTGATCGTGCAGACGTAGGTCGTCTTCGTGCGGAAGTCGCACTTCTCGGCCGCGTCCGGCGTCGGATCGGTCGAGCCGGGCTCGAAGTTCAGGAGGTACTGGTAGACCTGCGTCTGGACCTGCAGCGAGCCGTTGTCGTAGGAGCCCGCTGGGTCGATCGAGACCACCTTGTCGGTGGTGCCGACGACGAGCGGCGTGTCGCCGCCGCTGTCGCTCGAGCCGCATCCGGTGGCGGCGAGGGTCGCCGCAGCCGCGGTCGTCGCGACCGCGAGGTGGAACTGCTTCATGGGTGCTCCTGGGTCACGTGCCGGCATCGGGACCCGGCATCCGTGGCACCGTACCCGCCTCTCGGGTGCCCAAGACCGTCATTCGTACGAACCGCGTCTCCGCGTTTTGGCCGTCGGGCCCGTCGCTAGCGCATGGAGGGGAGTCGGAGCGCGGCGGACTCAGCGACCCGCCGGCGGCAGGTCGTCGCGGTCGAGCCCGGCGTCGGCGTAGGAGGCGGGGTCCTCGGCCGGCTCGAGGTGGGTGGTGATCGTCACCGGTTCGAGACCCTGGCGGATGTCGACCTCGAGCCGCTCGATCAGGTCGTGGCCCTGCTGGACGCTCCAGCGGCCCGGCACCACCACGTGGACCGAGACGAAGGCGCGCTGCCCCGCCCGTCGGGTGCGGAGGGCGTGGAACTGCACCTGGTCGTCGGTCCAGCGATCGAGGACGCCCTCGACGTGGGTCAGCTCCTGGTCGTCGAGGCCGCGATCCATCAGGCCGTCGGTCGAGCGGCGGACCAGGCCGACGCCCGAGACGACGATGTTCGCGGCGACGACCAGGGCGACGATCGGGTCGAGGGCCTGCCAGCCGGTGAGCCCGACCAGCGCGACCCCGCCGACGACGCCGGCCGAGGTCCAGACGTCGGTCATCAGGTGCTTGCCGTCGGCCTCGAGCACGAGCGACCGGTCGCGGCGCCCGGTCCGGATCAGGACCAGCCCGACCACCAGGTTGACCAGCGACGCGACGGCCGAGACGGCCAGGCCGACGCCGACCCGCTCGACGTCGGCCGGGTTCAGCAGCCGCTCGATCGCGGCGTAGGCGATCGTCGCCGCGGCGACCAGGATCATGGCGCCTTCGACGCCCGCCGACAGGTAGTTGGCCTTCTCGTGCCCGTAGGCGTGCTCGTCGTCCGGCGGGTGCGAGGCCCAGATCACCGCGACCAGCCCGAAGCAGGCCGCCACCAGGTTGACCACCGACTCGGCGGCGTCCGACAGCAGGCCGACCGACCCGGTGATCGCCCAGGCGCCCGCCTTGAGCGTGATCGTCACCAGCGCGGCGACGATCGCGAGCACCATCAGCCGCCGCAGGCGACGCTCGCGGGCGTCGGGCGGCGAGAGGAACGAGGCAACCATCGGACGGCCGAACATAGGCGGTCCGCGCCCCGCGCGCACCGTTCTGCGCGGCACATCCGCGGGCCCGCGGCGGGCCCGGATCCGGTTGTCGTGCGGGGGCGGTCGCGGTTGTGCCGGGCCTCAGCCCGACAGGGCGCAGCGCCGCCGCGCCTAGCCGCAGTTGGGGGCGGAGCCGGTCCAGGTCGCGTAGACGTAGTCCAACGGGCCCCAGCGGTTGCTGCCCGGCACGTCGGTGGTCAGGCGGGCCGAGGACTCCCAGTCGCACTCGTCGCCGTCGCCGTCGATCGAGAACCGCAGCCGGTCGGCGATCGCCGGCGCCTCGGTCGGCCCGAAGTTGCGCAGGAACCAGGTCAAGCCGGTCCGGTAGGGCACGACCCCGTCCTCCTCGCCGCCGCGCAGGACCCCGCCGTCGGGCCTCCCCCGGCCGGGCTTCGCCAGCGCGATCGCGACGGTCCCGTTGGCCGTCACCCAGGCCGCGGCATCGTCGGTGACCAGCAGCCGCAGCACCCGGTCGGGCGCGGCCGGCGTCGCGGCGGCGGCCGCGGGGATCGCGTCGTCGGTCGCCAGCCAGCGGCGTCCGGTTCGCGGGTCGAGCGCGCCCAGGCCGTCGACCGGCGCCCCGTCCACGACGCGGCGGGTGGTCCAGGCGACCTGGCCCCGCGCGACGATCACCCGGCTGTCCGCGCTCCAGAGGCCGAGCCGGCGGAGCACCCGCCGCTTGCCGCGGGCCCGATAGCAACTCCAGAGGGTCCGGTCGACGACCGACACCCGCAGCTGGGGCGCCCGCTGCCGGTACAGCGCGCGACCGTTCGTCGGGCACGAGCGCGACGCGGCGTCGGCCGGCGAGGGGACCGCGGCGATCGCGGCGACCGCGAGCAGGACCGGGGTGAGATGAGCCACGCGGTGGAGCGTCATGGCGGCAGCCTCGCGGCCGGCACGTGAAGCGGGGATGAAGCGACACACGAACGTCTTCATCGCGGCTTCACGTCGCGGGGAGGAGGATCGCCAGATGCCCCCGATCCCCCGACGCCGAGCCATGCGGACCCTGGCGCTGCTGCTCGCCGCCGCCCTGCTGACGGCCGCGCCGGCGTCCGCGTCGATTGGCGACGTGACCGAGTTCGGCGCCGGGATCTCGAACGGCGCCCAGCCGGTCGGGATCGCGGCGGGACCGGACGGCAACCTCTGGTTCACCGAGGACGGCGGCAACCGGATCGGCCGGATCACCCCGAACGGACAGGTCACGGAGTTCAGCTCCGGCCTGACCGCGAACGCCCGGCCGACCGGGATCGCGGCCGGTCCGGACGGCAACCTCTGGTTCACCGAGTTCGCCGCCGACCGGATCGGCCGCATCACCCCCGGCGGCCAGATCAGCGAGTACGGCGGCCTGACGCCCGGCAGCGCGCCCTACGGCATCGCCGCCGGCCCTGACGGCAACCTCTGGTTCACCGAGGCCGTGGGCAACCGGATCGGGCGGATCACCCCCGGCGGCCAGGTGACCGAGTTCGCCGCCGGACTCAGCGCCGGCGCCGGGCCGGTCGGGATCGCGGCCGGTCCCGACGGCAACCTCTGGTTCACCGAGAACGACGGCAAGCGGATCGGCCGCATCACCCCCACCGGCCAGATCAGCGAGTACGGCGGCCCGACCAGCGCCCCGGCGGCGATCGCGGCGGGGCCGGACGGCAACCTCTGGTTCAGCGAGAACTCGCGGAGCCCGTCCGATCCGGCGACCCGGATCGGCCGGATCACGCCCACCGGCCAGGTGACCGAGTACCCGACCGGCGCCGCCACACCGCAGGTCGCGACCGGCATCGCCGCCGGGCCCGACGGCAACCTCTGGTTCGCCGACCAGCTCGGCGGCCGCGTCGGCCGGATCACGCCGGGCGGCCAGGTCGCGCTCTTCGCGACCGGGATCAGCAACGGCGCCGGACCGGCCGCGATCGCCGTCGGCCCGGACGGCAACCTCTGGTTCGCGGAGCGCAACGGGAATCAGATCGGGCGGATCGCCTCCGGCGTCCCGGCCGAGCGGCCGCTGATCGCCGGTCCCGCCCAGGCCGGGCGGCCGCAGACCTGCGGTCCGGGCGGCTGGCCGGCGGCGCCCCTGACCCTGACGCGACGGTGGCTGCGCGACGAGGCGGCAATCGCGGGCGCGACGGGCGACAGCTACGTGCCGACCGGCGGCGACGTCGGCCACCGCCTGAGCTGTGCGGTGACCACCACCTTCGCCGCCGTCCCGACGCCCGTCACCACCACCAGCGCCGCGGTCCTGATCACGGCCGCCGACCGCGGCGGCCCCGGCCCGGGGCCGCGGACCGTCCGCTGCCGCACGACCGCGCTCCGCCGCCACCGGACGAGGATCGCCTGCGTCCTGCCGACGGCACCCGCCCGCCGCGCCCGGGTCGACCTGCGCCGCGGTCGCGTCACCCTCCACGGCCGCCGCGCGACCCCGCGCACCTGGTCCTTCACCAGCGGCCGGCGGCTGCGGGGCCGCACCCGGCTGATCGTCCGCAGCGGCCGCCGGACCACGGTCCTGCCCGTCACGCTGGCTCGCCGCTAGCCCCTTCATCGGCGCTTCATCCGCCCGCCGGCAGGCTGCTCCCGATGCGCAACCACCCGATCAAGCCCGCCCTGGTGCTGACCGCGCTGGCGCTGCTGGTCGCGACCCCCGCCTCCGCCGCGACGGGCGACGTCGCCGAGCTGAGCGCCGGGATCACCCCCGGCGCCACGCCGTCGGTGATCGCGGCCGGCCCCGACGGGGCCCTCTGGTTCACCGAGTTCAACGGCCAGCGGATCGGCCGGGTCGCCCCGACCGGCACCGTCACCGAGTTCGCCTCCGGCCTCTCCGGCGACGTCCGGCCGCTCGGGATCGCGGCCGGCCCGGACGGCAACCTCTGGTTCACCGAGCTCAAGGGCGACCGGATCGGCCGGATCACCCCCGCCGGCAACGTCTCCGAGTTCGGCGCCGGGATCACCCCGGGCGCCAACCCCGCCGCGATCGCGGCCGGTCCCGACGGCAACCTCTGGTTCACCGAGAACGCCGGCGACCGGATCGGCCGCATCACGCCCGGCGGCCAGATCAGCGAGTTCAGCGCGGGCCTCACGGCCGGGGCGCACCCGATCGGGATCGCGGCCGGCCCCGACGGCAACCTCTGGTTCACCGAGAGCGACGGCAACCGGATCGGCCGCATCACCCCCGGCGGCCAGATCAGCGAGTTCAGCGCCGGCCTCAGCCCCCGTGCCACGCCGCTCGACATCGCCGCCGGCCCCGACGGCAACCTCTGGTTCACCGAGAACGCCGGCAACCGGATCGGGCGGATCACCCCGAGCGGCCAGGTGACCGAGTTCAGCGCCGGGATCAGCCCCGGCGCCGGACCGTCGCGGATCGCCGCCGGCCCGGACGGCAACCTCTGGTTCACCGAGCTCAACGGCGACCGGATCGGCCGGATCACCCCCAGCGGCCAGATCACCGAGTTCGGCGCCGGGATCAGCACCAACGCCGGGCTCGGGGGGATCGCGGCCGGCCCGGACGGCCACCTCTGGTTCGTCGAGTCGAGCGGCGACCGCGTGGGACGGATCGACGCCGGCGTCCCCAGCGCACGGCCGACCGTCTCCGGCACGCCCGCCGTCGGCCGCGAGCAGACCTGCGACAGCGGGACCTGGCCCGCGCCGCCGCGGACGGTCACCCGGCGCTGGCTGCGCGACGGACGCGCGATCGCGGACGCGACCGGCGCCACCTACGTCGCGACCGCGGGCGACGCCAGCCACGGCCTCAGCTGCGCGGTGACCGTCACCCTGCCGGCCGTCCTGACGCCGGTCACGGTCACCAGCGCCGCGGTCTCGATCAGCGGCCCCGCCGCGACGCCCCGCGTGCGCTGCCGTACCGCCACCGCGGGGCGGCGCCGGATCAGGCTCACCTGCACCCTGCCGGGCCCGACGGCGACCGGTGTCCGGGTGACCCTCCGCAGCCGGGCCGGCCGCGTCCGCGGAACCCGGCGCGGACGGCGGACCTACGCCTTCGTCGTCCCGCGCCGCCCGCGTGGGCGGATCACGATCGCCGTCCGCGGCGGCGGCCGCACCACCGTCTGGCCGGTGGTGCTGGTGCGGCGCTGACCCCCCAACCGAACAGAACCAAACAGAAATTGACACTTTCGACCAGGCGGACGTATCCTGCGGCGGCCCCGATGCGAGCCGCGCTGCTGATCACCTGCCTGGTCGACACCCTCTTCCCCGCCGTCGGTCGCGCGACCGTCGCGCTGCTGGAGCGGGGCGGGATCGGGGTCGACGTGCCGATGGAGCAGACCTGCTGCGGGCAGATGCACCAGAACGGCGGCCATCCCGCCGAGGCGACGCGGCTGATGCGGCGGACGATCGCGGCCTTCGCCGACGCCGAGCTGGTCGTCTGCCCCTCGCCGTCGTGCGCCGCCCAGGTGATCCACCACTACCCGCGGCTGGCCGCGGCGAGTGGCGACGCCGGCCTCGAGCGCGAGGCGATCGCCCTCGCCGGCCGCACCCACGAGCTGTCGACCTTCCTGCTCGACGACCTCGGACTGACCGACGTCGGCGCGCCCGCCTTCCCCCACGCCGTCACCTACCACCCGACCTGCCACGGGCTGCGGCTGCTGGGGATCGGCGACCGGCCCCGCCGGCTGCTGGCGACCGTTCCCGGGATCGACCTCCGCGAGCTGCCCGAGGCCAGCGCCTGCTGCGGGTTCGGCGGCACCTTCTCGGTCACCAACGCCGACGTCTCGACGGCGATGCTGACCGACAAGCTGCGCCACGCCGCCGACACCGGGGCCGAGATCCTGACCGCCGCCGACAGCTCCTGCCTGATGCACCTGGGCGGCGGGCTCTCGCGCGGTCGCGCCCGGATGCGGGCGATGCACTACGCCGAGATCCTGGCCGGCGAGGAGGCCCTGCGGTGAGCGACCGCTGGCCCGACCACCCGCCGGCTTTCCCGGTCGCGGCCGCCGCCGCGCTCGCCGACAGCCAGACCCGCAGCAACCTCGCCCGCGCGACCACGACGATCCGGGCCAAGCGCGCCCGCGTCGTCGCCGAGGTCGACCGGTGGGAGGCCCTGCGCGACGCCGGCGCCGAGGCCAAGGACCGCGCGCTCGGCCGGCTCGACGAGCTGCTGGTCGAGTTGGAGCAGCGGGTCGAGGCCGCGGGCGGGCGGGTTCACTGGGCTCCCGACGCGGCCGCGGCGCAGGCGATCGTGGTCGACCTGGTGCGGGCGACCGGCAGCGACGAGGTGATCAAGGTCAAGTCGCTGCTGACCGACGAGATCGAGCTGAACCCGGCGCTGGCCGACGCCGGGATCCGGGCCCAGGAGACCGATCTGGCCGAGCTGATCGTGCAGCTGGCCGGCGATCGGCAGAGCCACATCCTGGTGCCGGCGATCCACCGCAACCGGCGCGAGATCCGCGATCTCTTCCGGCAGCACCTGCCGGGCAACGGCGAGCTCTCCGACGACCCGGCGGCGCTGGCCGAGGCGGCGCGTCGCTACCTGCGGGCGCAGTTCCTGCGGGTGCCGGTGGCGATCTCCGGCGCCAACGCGGCGGTCGCGGAGACCGGCACCGTGGCGGTGGTCGAGTCGGAGGGCAACGGGCGGATGTGCCTGACGCTGCCGCGGACCCTGATCACGGTGATGGGGATCGAGAAGGTGCTGGAGCGGTGGGACGACCTGGCCACGATCCTGACCCTGCTGCCGCGCTCCTCGACCGGCGAGCGGATGAACCCCTACACCTCGCTCTGGACCGGGATCGACCGCCGCGCCGGCCACCGCGACGGCCCCCGCGCGTTCCACCTGGTGCTCGTCGACCACGGGCGGACGCAGACCCTCGCCGACCCCGCCGGCCGCGACGCGCTGCGCTGCATCCGCTGCTCGGCCTGCCTCAACGTCTGCCCGGTCTACGAGCGCACCGGCGGCGCCGCCTACGGCTCGATCTACCCCGGCCCGATCGGCGCGATCCTGACCCCGCAGCTACGCGGACTGAACGCCACGCCGACCCTGCCCTGGGCCTCCAGCCTCTGCGGCGCCTGCTACGAGGTCTGCCCGGTCAAGATCGACTTCCCGACGATCCTGGTCCACCTGCGCGGCCGCGTGACCGCGGAGACGAACGCCTCGGGCAAGGGCGACCACGCCCGCGCCGAGCGGGCCGCGATGCGCGCGATCGGCCGCGTGATGGACAGCCGCCGCGCCTACGAGGCGGCGCAGCGGGCGGGTCGGCTGGGGCTGGCCCTGACCCGCGGCGGCCGCGGCCTGGCCGCCCGCGCCCCCGGGCTGAAGGGCTGGACCGAGACCCGCGACCTGCCGGCCCCGACCGAGAGCTTCCGCGACTGGTGGCGCCAGCGGGAGCGGCCGTCGTGAGCGCCGACGACGCCCGCGCCACCGTCCTGGCCCGGATCCGCGACGCCCTCGGCGACCGCGACCCGCGACCGACCGACCCGCCGCCCGCCGCGCCCGCGCCCGCCACCACCACCGGACCGCCGGACCCCGCCGCCGAGCGGCAGCGGGCCGACCGCTTCGCCGCGGCGGTCGCCGACTACCGCGCGGTCGTCGTCCGCGCGACCGACGACGAGGTCGCCGCGGCGCTCGACCGCGAGCTGGAGCGGCTCGGGGCGACCCGGGTGGCGGTCGCCGACGGCCTGCCCGAGCGGTGGCGGCCGACGCTCGCCACCGAGCCCGGCAACGCGCTCGCCGTCGAGCGGCTGACCGCCCTCGACGCAGTCGTCACCGGCGCCCGGGCCGGGATCGCCCGCACCGGCACGATCGTCCTCGACCACGCCGCCGACCAGGGCCCGCGAAGGCTGACGCTGGTGCCCGACCGCCACCTCTGCGTGGTCCGCGCGGCCGACGTGGTCGAGGACGTGGCCGACGCCTTCGCCGTCCTCGGCCCGCAGGCGGCCGCCGCCGACGGTCCGGGGATCACCTTCGTGTCGGGCCCGTCGGCCACCAGCGACATCGAGCTGCAGCGGATCGAGGGCGTGCACGGCCCACGGACGCTGGTCGTCGTGCTGGTCGGCGTATGGTAGCTTCTGATCACTTCTGATCGACCATGATCGATCAGGGAGGAGAGCGCACCGTGGAGAGCCAAGAGACCCCCGGGCCCGAGCGGCCCCGCCTCGCCGAGGAGCGGCGGGCGCAGATCGCCGACCTGCTGCGGGCCAACCGCTCGGTCTCGGTGGCCGAGATCGAGCAGCGGTTCGCCGTCTCGCCGATGACCGCCCGCCGCGACCTCGCCGAGCTGGAGCGCCAGGGCGTCGCCCGCCGCACCCACGGCGGTGCCGTGCTGCCCGGGTCGAGCCGCCACGAGGACTCCTTCTCGACCCGCCTGGCGACCGCGACCGCCGCCAAGCGGACCCTCGCCGCGGCCGCCGCCGCGACCGTCGAGGACGGCGAGTCGCTGTTCCTCGACTCCTCCACCACCTCGTTCCACCTGGCGCGGGCGCTGCTCGCCGACGACCGTCGCGTGACGGTGATGACCAACGCGCTGCCGATCGTCGAGCTGCTGACCGCCGACGGCCGCGAGACGATCGACCTGGTCGTGGTCGGCGGCCAGCTGCGGCGGATCTCGCGCTCGACTGTCGGCCCGCTGGCGGTCGAGGCGGTCCGGCGGCACTGGGCCGACCACGCCTTCCTGTCGGTCAAGGGCCTGGCCCCGGACGGAGCCCTGACCGACGCCGACCCGCTCGAGGCCGAGGTCAAGCGGGCGATGATCGAGCGCGCCTCGCGGCCGGTGCTGCTGATCGACGCCGAGAAGCTCGACCGCCGCGGCCTGAGCGTGATCGCCCCGCTGAGCGCGATCGGCGAGGTGCTGGTCAGCGGAACCGCCAACGAGGCGGTCGCGCGGCTCGAGGGCCACGGCGCCGACGTCAGCCAGGTCTCGGGCGAGGACGGCGCCGCGTGAGCGCCGCGGCCTACGGCGCCGTCGACCTCGGCGCCTCGACCGGCCGGGTGCTGGCCGGGCGCTTCGACGGCGAGCGGCTGGAGCTGCGCGAGGCGGCGCGGTTCCCCAACCAGCCGGTCGAGCTGCCCGACGGGCGCCACTGGGACCTGCTCCACCTGTTCGTCAAGATCCGCGACAGCCTGGCCCGGATCCCCGACCTGGTCGGCGTCGGCGTCGACACCTGGGCGGTCGACTACGGGCTGGTCGACGAGCAGGGACGGCTGCTCGGGCTGCCGTACCACTACCGCGACCAGCGCACCGCCGGCGCGGTCGAGCGCTCGTTCGCCCGCGTCCCGCGCGCCGCCCAGTACGCGATCAGCGGCACCCAGACGCTGCCGATCAACACCGTCTTCCAGCTCGAGGCCGAGCGCGGCGGCGCCGCCTTCGAGCACGCCGCGCGGCTGGCGATGGTCCCCGACCTGCTCGCCCACTGGCTCGGCGCCGAGCTGGTCAACGAGGCCACGAACGCCTCGACCACCGGCCTGCTCGACGCCCGCAGCGGCCGCTGGTCGCCCGAGCTGATCGACGGCCTGGACCTGCCGGCGCGGCTCTTCGGCCCACTGGTCGAGCCCGGGACCACGATCGGCCGCCTGGCACCGCGGCTGGGGATCGGCGACGCCCGGATCCACGCCGTCGCCTCGCACGACACCGCCTCGGCCTTCGCCGCCGCGCCGATCGTCGGCCCCGACGCCGCGATCCTCTCCAGCGGCACCTGGTCGCTGCTCGGCGTCGAGGCCTCCGCCCCCGCGCTCGGCGACGACGCCCGCGCGGCCAACCTGACCAACGAGCGCGGAGTCGACGGCACGATCCGGATCCTGCGCAACGTGATGGGGCTGTGGCTGGAGCAGGAGCTCTGCCGCGCCTGGGGCCTCTCGGCCGCCCAGATCCAGGAGATGGCCGCGATCGCCGACGCCGACGTGCCGGTGATCGACCCCGACGACCCGGCCTTCCTGGCCCCCGACGACCTGCCGCTGCGGCTGGCCGACGCCTGCCGGCGAAGCGGCCAGCAGCCGCCGACCGACCCCGGCGCGATCGCGCGGATGGTCTACGTCTCGCTCGCCCTCCGCTACCGCTGGGTGCTGGAGCAGCTGGAGCGGGTCCTCGGCCGCTCGCTGGCGACGATCCACGTCGTCGGCGGCGGGGTCCGCAACCAGCTGCTCTGCCAGCTGACCGCCGACCTGACCGGGCGTCCGGTCGTCGCCGGCCCGGTCGAGGCGACCGCCACCGGCAACCTGCTGGTCCAGCTGCGGGCGGTCGGCGAGCTGGCCTCGCAGGCCGACGCGCGCGCGGTCTCGGCGGCGTCGTTCGAGCCGCTGCGGTTCGAGCCGGCGATCACGGCCGAGCGGGCCGACGAGCAGTACGGGCGGTTCCTGCGGGCGCTCGACGCCGCGCCGGAGACCGCCGCCCCCTGACCCCGACCGGAAGGTCCCCATCGATGAGCACCGTCGCTCCCCTGATCCGCCCCGTCGACGACCGCTGGCCCGCCGACGGCGTGCCGGACGATCCGCTCGGCCAGGTGCTGCTGGCGTCGCACCTGCTGGGCGCCGACCGCTCGTTGGCCAACTTCGGCGGCGGCAACACGTCGGCCAAGGGCAGCGCCCGCGACCACGCCGGCCGCGACGTGCGGACGATGTGGGTCAAGGGCTCGGGCTCCGACCTGGCGACGATGACCGCCGACTCGTTCACCGGCCTGCGGCTGGACGACCTCGAGCCGCTGATCGAGCGGGCAGAGATGCCGGACGAGGAGATGGTGGCCTACGTCGGCCGCTCGATGCTCGACCCGGCGATGCCGCGCGGCTCGATCGAGACCCTGCTGCACGCGTTCATCCCGGCGCCGCACGTCCACCACACCCACCCCGACGGGATCAACGTGCTGGCCTGCGCGGCCGACGGCGAGCGGCTGATCGGCGAGCTGTTCGGCGAGCGCGCGATCTGGATCCCCTACATCCGGCCCGGGTTCACGCTCGCGAAGCAGATCGGCGAGGCGCTGCGGGAGCGGCCCGAGGCCGAGCTGGTGGTGCTGGCCAAGCACGGGCTGGTGGTCTGGGGCGAGACGGCCGAGGAGGCCTACCGGCGGACGATCTCGGTCATCAACGAGGCGATCGCCTTCGTCAACGCCCGCGCGGCCGGCCCGCGCCTCGGCGGCCCCGCCGCCGGCGCCGGGACGCTCGACGCCGCCGGCCGCCGGGGGCTGCTCGACGAGCTGCTGCCGGCGCTCCGCGGCGCCGTCTCCAGCGAGCGGGCGAAGCTGCTGGTGGTCGACGACTCGGCGGCCACGCTCGAGTTCGTCTCGGCGGCCCGGACCCCGGAGCTGGTGACCGTCGGCGCGGCCTGCCCCGACCACCTGGTGCGGACCAAGCGGACGCCGATGTGGGTGCCGTTCGACCCCGTCAGCGAGGACGCCGCGACGCTGGTCGAGCGGGTCCGCGAGCGGGCCGCGGCCTACCGCGACGACTACCGCGCCTACCACGCCCGCTTCGCCGACGACCCGAGCGTCAAGGGACCCGGCCAGGACGGTCCGGTGCCGCTCGCCGACCCCGATCCGCGGGTGGTGCTGATCCAGCACGTCGGCCTGGTCGGGATCGCCCCGACGACCAAGGAGGCGGGCCTCTCGCGCGACCTCTACCAGCGGGCGATCGAGGTGATGGCCGGGGCCGACCAGCTGGGCGGCTTCGTCTCGCTCGACGACGGCGAGAGCTTCGCGGTCGAGTACTGGCCGCTGGAGCTGTACAAGCTGGCGCTGGCCCCGCCGCCGGGCGAGCTGCAGGGCAAGGTCGCGTTCGTGACCGGGGCCGCCGGCGGCATCGGCCGCGCGGTCACGGCCACGCTCCAGCGGGCCGGGGCGGTGGTGGTCGGCTTCGACCTCGACGGCGAGGGCGCCGCCGAAGCGGTCGCGGAGGCCGGCGTCGCGGTCGCCGGCGACGTCACCAGCGAGGAGGCGGTCGCCGAGGCCTTCCGGGCCGCGATCCGCGCCTACGGCGGGGTCGACGTCGTGGTCTCCAACGCCGGGATCGCGTCGAGCTCGCCGATCGAGGAGACGTCGCTGGCGGAGTGGGACCGCAACCACCGGATCCTCGGCACCGGCTACTTCCTCGTCTCGCGCGAGGCGTTCCGGCTGCTGCGGGCCCAGGGCACCGGCGGCTCGATCGTCTTCGTGGCCTCGAAGAACGCGCTGGTCGCCGGCAAGAACGCCGCCGCCTACAGCTCGGCGAAGGCGGCCGAGCTGCACCTGGCGCGGTGCCTGGCGGAGGAGGGCGGCCCGGCCGGGATCCGGGTCAACACGGTCAACCCGGACGCGGTCCTGCGCGGCTCGAAGATCTGGCAGGGCGCCTGGCGCCAGGAGCGGGCCGACAGCTACGGCCTCTCGCCCGAGGAGCTGGAGGAGCACTACCGGCGGCGCAACACGCTGCAGGTGCTGATCCTGCCCGAGGACATCGCCGAGGCGACGCTCCACTTCGCCAGCGAGGCGCGGTCGGGCAAGTCGACCGGCAACATCCTCAACGTCGACGGCGGCGTCCCGGCCGCCTACTCGCGCTGAAACGCGACGACCTCCCCGCGGCGCTGCCACGGGGAGGTCGGGTTCTGCGGACGTTCCAGTCGCCGAGCGGCCGGGGGCGTCCTGCAACGCCCCCGCCGGGCGGCCCGTCAGCAGGTCGGGTAGCTGGGGGTCGCGGTCGACCCCGGGTACAGGTGCTCGGCGATCCGGGTGAACACCTGGGTCCAGACCCGCGCGGGCGCGGCGGCCGTGGTGTAGTTCTCGAGCCCGGCGATCGCGGCGCCGCTGGTCGGCTCGTAGAACGCGACGCTGTTGTAGCCGGACATCGCGCCGGGGTGGCCGATCCAGCTGCCGAAGCTCGCCAGGCCCAGCCCGTAGCCCCACTGGGTCGGACCCTCGTAGGCGTACGGCATCGGGCAGAACTGCTTGCGCAGCGCGTTGGTGCTGGCGTTCAGCAGCTGCCCCTGGCCCAGTGCCTTGACGTACTTCTCGACGTCGCCGACGTTCGAGATGATCGCCCCGGCGGTCCAGAGCAGGTTCGGGTTGAACGCGGTCACGTCCTGGGTCGTGCCCGGGATCAGGTAGTCCTTGGCGTAGCCGGTCGCGTACGGCGACGGCATCGAGTAGATCGGGTTGGTGTTCGCCGCGGTCGGGAACTTCGTGTTCGTCAAGCCGAGCGGGGTGATCACGTCGTTGGTGATCACCGTCTCCGCGTCCTGTCCGGTGACGGCCTCGAGGATGAACCCGAGCAGCACGTAGTTGGACTCGCTGTACTCGGTCTTCGCGCCCGGCGCGAACAGCGGCTGGTGCGACGGGTTGCGCAGGATCGTGAGGATCTGCTCCGGCTCGAACGCCGCCCACGGGGTCAGCCCGACCTGCAGCCGGAGGCCCGCGTCCTGCTGGTAGTCGTAGACGCCGGACTGCATCGCCAGCAGCTGCTTGACGGTGATCAGGTTGCCGTTCGGGATCCCGGTCACGAACTGGTCGAGCTTGTCGTTGAGCGACAGGTTGCCGAGCTCGACCTGCTTGAGGATCGCGGTCGCGGTGAACGTCTTGGTGATGCTGCCGATCCGGAAGCTGTCGCCGAGCGCCATCGGCACCTTCGGCGCCGACGAGCGATCGCCGTAGGCCTTCTCGTAATCGCCCTTGGGACCGCTGATCTTGATCGTGATCCCGCCGGTGCCGTTGGCGGTCACCGCCTGCTGGACGGTGCTGTCGACGAACGCCTGGTCAGCGGCGGACAGCGGCGCGGCCTGGGCCGGGGCCGCCAGCGCGAACGTGGCCAGCAGGGCCGCGACGGACGCGCCCGCCGCGGCGACGAGCGAGCGGCGGCCGGGGGCCGCGGCCCCCGGGAGTGGCGACGGACCGCAGTCGGTCGCCGGGTCGTGGGTGGACGAGGCATCGAAGAGCCGCGGGCGTGTCAACGCCCGTGCGATCGACTTCGACATGGGTTCTCCTCCGTCAGTACGTCAAACGACGTTGTCTCGGACAGGGGTGAATCTATTGAAACGTTCCAATGACGTCAAGCAGAAGAGTCAACGAACGTGTGAACGTTCCCTGTACCCGTGTTACGCCGGCGGGTCGGCGATCGCGAGCACCACGAGCATCTCCTGCTTCGCCTCGTGGATGTGCTCGATCATGCTCGTCCGGGCCCGCTCGGGGTCACCGGCGGCGATCGCCGCGAGGATCTCGCGGTGATGCTCGTCGGCGCTGGGAAGGACCAGCTCGAAGCGGACCGCGTCGAGCGGCGAGAGCAGCGCGACGCGGACGTCCTCGACCGCCTGCCGCAGCCAGCGGTTGCCGGCGGCGTCGGCGACGGCCAGGTGGAAGGCGTTGTCGGCGGCGCGGAACTGGCCGACGTTCGCCACCGATCCGAGCCCTTCGATCGCCTGCTCGATCGGGGCCAGCTGCTCGTCGGTCCGCCGCTCCGCCGCCAGCGCCGCGGTCGCCGACTCGCAGACGATCCGGAACTCGAACAGCTGCTCCAGCTCGCTGCGGCGGGCCCGGACCTCGGCGTCGCCGGCCCCGGCCGTGCCGGAGGTGATCACCAGCGCCCCGCCGCCGGAGCCGCGCCGCACGCGCTCCAGCAGCCCGGCTTCCTCGAGGTCGCGCAGGGCTGCCCGCAGCGTCATCCGCGAGACCCCCAGCTGGACCGCGAACTCGCGCTCCGGCGGCAGCTGGTCGCCGGGCAGGAAGCGCCCGAGCCCGATCGCCCGGGTCAGCTGCGCGACGACGACGTCGGCGGCGCTGGGGACCGAGACCGGTCCCAGCGTCCGCACCCGATCGACCGACTCCGACATCGTCCGCCTCAGCGCCCCGGCAGGGCCAGGGCCTGCTCGAAGGCCGTTCGCACCTCGGCCGCCGACCACGGGCGGGGCGACTGGGTGATGAAGAAGTCCGACAGCGCCTGCTCGGTCAGCTGGTCGAGGTCGCCGGCGACGTCGAGCGAGCCGAGGACGGGGAAGTCCAGCTCGCGCAGCAGCTCGCGGACGGCGCGGACGGCGCGGCCGCCGTCGGCGCTGCCGTCGTCCGGGGCGCCGAGCGCGTCGGCCACCCGCTCCAGCTGCTCGGGCACCACCTGGCGCTCGCGCTCCAGCGTCTCGACCAGCACCAGCCCGACGGTCAGCCCGTGCGGGGCGCCGGTGCGGGTGCCGATCGCCTGCGCCAGCGAGTGCTCGGCGGCGCAGTCGGAGATGTTCATGGTCAGCCCCGCCAGCAGACTGGCGCAGGCCATCTCCGAGCGGGCGACCGCGTCGGAGCCGTCGCGGTAGGCGGCCACCAGCGAGCGGCCGCCGAGCCGGATCGCCTCGAGCGCGATCGCGTCGCCGATCGGCGTCCGGGTTCGCGCGACCATCCCGGCGATCGCCTGGGCGATCGCGTCGATCCCGCTGAAGGCGGTCGTCGCCGGCGGCGTCGAGTGGGTCAGGACCGGGTCGACCAGCGCGTGCTCGGGCCGCAGGTTCGGGTTCGCGATCCCGGCCTTGGTGCCCGTGCGGTCGTCGAAGACCACCGCCCCGCCGGAGACCTCGGAGCCCGTCCCGGCGGTCGTCGGCAGCGCCACCAGCGGCAGCTCGGCCGGCGGGAAGACGCGCGCGGAGGCCAGGAAGTCGGAGAAGGCCAGGCCCTGCTGGGCGCAGAGCCGGGCGGCCTTGGCGGTGTCGATCACCGAGCCGCCGCCGATCGCCACCACGATCCCGGCGCCGCTCTCGCGGAGCGCGGCCGCGGCCCGGTCGACGTCGCTCCCGCGCGGCTCGCCGGCGCCCTTGGGGCTGCGGACGACCACGATCCCGGCGGCGGTCAGCGCGTCGAGGACCGCGCCGACGGCGGGGTTGACCCGCTCCAGCCCGTCGTCGATCACGACCAGCGCGCAGTCGGCGCCGGCCTCGGCGACGATCGCGGGCAGCTCGTGGGCGACGCCCTCGCCGAACCGGATCCGGACCGGCAGGTGGTTGGCGAACGGCGCCATGGTCTGCGGCGTCACTCAGGCCTCCGTCGCGTAGAAGACGTTCTTGAGCTCGGTGTAGGCCTCGGGCGCGTCGGCGCCGAGCTCGCGCCCGATCCCCGACTGCTTGAAGCCGCCGAACGGCGAGCCGAGCCGCACCGAGGTGTAGGAGTTGACCGCCAGCGCGCCGGCCTGGACGCCACGGGCGACGCGCAGGGCACGGGCGCCGTCGGCGGTCCAGATCGAGCCGGAGAGCCCGTACTCGGTGTCGTTGGCGCGGGCGATCACCTCGTCCTCGCGCTCGAACGGCAGCACCCCGACGACCGGCCCGAAGATCTCCTCGCGGGCGGCGCGGTCGCCGTCGGCCAGCGGGTGGAGGACGGTCGGCGGGAACCAGTAGCCGGGCCCGTCGGGCACCCGGCCCTGGAAGGCGACCGGCGCGCCGGCGGCGATCTCGGCCACGCTCGCGCGCTGGCGGGCGGAGACCAGCGGCCCCATCTGGGTCGCCTCGTCGAGCGGGTCGCCGACCCGCAGGCCCACGACCATCGCCTCCAGCCGCTCCAGGAACTCGGGCAGCACCGTCCGCTCGACGAAGACCCGCGAGCGGGCGCAGCAGTCCTGGCCGGCGTTGCCGAAGCAGCCGCCGGCGAGCCCGTTGGCGGCGGCGTCGAGGTCGGCGTCGGCGAAGACGATCGACGGCGACTTGCCGCCCAGCTCCAGGCTCACGCGCTTGATCTGACGCGCGGCCCGCTCGCCGATCTCGATCCCGACCGCGGTCGAGCCGGTGAGCGTGATCTTGTGCACCTGCGGGTGGTCGACGAGCGCCCGGCCCAGCTCCGAGCCGCGGCCGACGACGACGCTCAGCAGCCCCTCGGGCAGGCCGGCCGCGGTCGCGATCCGCTGCAGCTCGATCGCCGTCAGCGGCGTCAGCTCGGCCGGCTTGTGGACGACCGCGTTGCCGGCGGCCAGCGCCGGCGCGATCTTCCAGCTGGCGATCGTCAGCGGGAAGTTCCAGGGCGTGATCACCCCGACCACGCCGAGCGGCTCGCGGAAGGTCATGTCGACCCCGCCGGCGACCGGGATCGTGCGGCCGCCAAGCCGCTCCGGCGCGGCGGCGTAGAAGCGGAAGGTCGCCGCGGCGCCGGCGACGGCCCCGCGCGCGTCGCCGATCGGCATCCCGACGTTGCGGGCCTCCAGCCGCGCCAGCGCCTCGGCCTCGGCCTCGATCCCGGTGGCGATCGCGGCCAGCACGGCCCCGCGCTCGCTCGGGGCCAGCGCCCACCACGCCCGCTGGGCGCGCTGGGCGTCCGCGACCACCTGGTCCAGCTCGGCGGCGCTCGTGCGCTCGAGCGTGGTCAGGACCTGCTCGGTCGCCGGCTCGACGACGCTGACGGTCACCGGACCGCCTCCAGCGGGCGGACGGCCGCGGCGCGGTCGGCGGCGGCCGCCACCAGGTCGCCGATCGTGGTGTCCAGCTCCAGCGCCTCGGGGTGCCACTGGACGCCGAGCGCGTGGCGCTGGGCCGGCCACTCGATCGCCTCGACCAGCCCGTCCGGCCGCGAGCGCGCCGCGACCACGCCGCCCTCGCCGACCCGGTCGACGCCCTGGTGGTGGTGCGAGTTGACGGTCAGCCGCCGCGCCCCGCGGGCGGCCAGCGCCGTCCCCGGCTCGATCTCGACCTCGTGGTGGGTCGCCTCCCCCAGGCTGCCGGGCAGCGGGCGGTGCTCGCCGAAGCCGGCGTCGGCCAGGTGCTGGTGGAGCGTGCCGCCGGTGGCGACGTTGAGGATCTGGAGGCCGCGGCAGATGCCGAGCACCGGCAGGTCCCAGGCGAACGCCGCCCGCACGAGCGCGATCTCGAAGCCGTCGCGCAGCGGGTAGGTGGCCTCGGTCTCGCGCGCCACCGACTGGCCGTAGCCCGCGGGATGGATGTCGGCGCCGCCGATCAGCAGCAGCCCGTCGAGCCAGGCGCCGTGGGGCTCGACCTGGCCCTGGTCGACCGGCTCCGGCACCAGCACCAGCGGCTGGCCGCCGGCCCGGCGGACGGCGTCCAGGTAGCTGCCGGCGACGACCGCGGCCTGCTGGTGCCAGAAGCTCCAGGCGACCCGCTCGGAGGCGGCGCAGATGCCGATCAGCGGCCGCCGCCGCGGCTGCTCAGAGTCGCTCATAGCCCCGGACCTTCTCCCAGTCGGTGACGGCGGCCCCGTAGGCCTCCAGCTCGATCTCGGCGGCGCGCGCGTAGTGGTCGACGATCGCCGCCCCGAAGGCCCGCTCGGCGACGGCGCTGGCGCGGAACGCGGCGACCGCGTCGGCCAGCGTCGCGGGCAGTCGCGGGCCGCCCGAGGCGTAGGCGTTGCCGGTCGTCTCCGGCTCCGGCCGCAGCCCCTCGTCGACCCCGTGGAGGCCGGCGGCGATCATCGCGGCGAGGGCCAGGTAGGGGTTGACGTCGCCGCCCGGGGCCCGGTGCTCCAGCCGCAGCGAGCCGCCGGCGCCGACCACCCGCAGCGCGCAGGTGCGGTTGTCGCGGCCCCAGGCGATCGCGGTCGGGGCGAAGGAGTGGCCCGCGAACCGCTTGTACGAGTTGACGTTGGGGGCGAGCAGCAGCGTCAGCTCGCGGGCGCAGGCCAGCTGGCCGGCGAGGAAGCCCTCGAAGACCCGCGGGTCGCGGGCGAAGAGCGGCCCTTCGCCGTCGGCCAGCGAGAGGTGCAGGTGGCAGGAGTTGCCCTCGCGCTCGTCCCACTTCGCCATGAAGGTGGCCGAGACGCCCTCCTGGGTGGCGATCTCCTTGACCGCGTGCTTGAAGAGCGAGTGGCCGTCGGCGGCGTCGAGCGGGTCGGCGTGGCGGAAGTTGATCTCGTACTGGCCCAGGTTCGCCTCGCCCTTGGCCGACTCCAGCACCAAGCCCGAGCGCGGCATCTCGGCGGTCAGGCGGTCGAGCAGCGGCGCGCCGGCCCGCAGGCCCAGCAGCGAGTAGTCGACGTTGTAGTCGCTGACCGGCGTCAGGTCGTGGTAGTGGCGGCGGCGCGCCTCGCCGTAGCTCTCGCGGTGGACGATGAACTCCAGCTCGGTTGCCGCGCTCGCCGTCCAGCCGCGCTCGGCCAGCCGCTCCAGCTGCCGGCGGAGGATCTGGCGCGGCGAGGGCGGGACCGGCTCGCCGCCGGGCCAGACCGCGTCGGCCAGGCAGATCGCCGTCCGCGGCCGCCAGGCGGCCAGCCGCAGCGAGCCGGGGTCGGGAACCAGCGTGAAGTCGCCGTGGCCGGTCTCCCAGCTGCTGGTCGAGAGCCCGTCCTGGGGCGCCATCTCGACCTCGACGCTGAGCAGGTAGCTGCAGGCGCCGGCGCCGTGGTCGAGCACGTCGTCGACGAAGTGGCGGGCGTCGAGCTGCTTGCCCTGGAGCCGGCCCTGCATGTCGACGAGCGCCAGCAGGACCGTGTCGACCCGGCCGTCGGCGACCAGCGACCGCAGCTGCTCGACGGTGAGCCGGCCGGCGGCCGTCGTGGTCGACGGCGAAGACGTTGGTGACTGAGGATCCAGCATATTTGGTCTCATTCTTATACCAAGTCTTCGCCGCGCGCGCCACCGAAGTGGGCGGCGGCGCGCGCGACGGTCGTGCGCTCAGGCGTTGCCGCCCGCCGCGGCCGAGGCCACGCCCCCGCGCTCGCGGGCGATCCGCTCGGCGTAGCCGGACTCGCGGAGGGCGGCGACCGGATCGGCGACCCCGCCGGCGGCCGTCCGGACCCGCCCGCAGAGCTCGCGGACGTCGCTGCGAAAGGCGTCCAGCAGCACCCCGTGGGCGCCGAGCACGTCGCCCTCGGCCTGGGCCGCGGCCAGCGCCTCGCGGTCGACCAGCAGCGCCTTCGCGTAGGCCTCCTGGACGTTGACGACCGAGAGCGTCATCGCCTCGACCTTGGCCTCGACGTTGTGGGCCTGGTCGATCGTCAGCCGCGGCAGGTCGGTGCCCAGCTCGACGAAGACCGCGAACAGCTCGAACGGGTTGACCGAGCCGACCACCAGGTCGTCGTCGGCGTACTTGCGGCCGTTGAAGTGGAAGCCCCCCAGGCGCCCCTCGGCCGCGAGGATCGCGACGATCTGCTCGATGTTCGCGCCGTGCAGGTGGTGGCCGATGTCGACCAGCACCGCGGCCCGCTCCCCCAGCCGCTGGCAGAACAGCAGCGCCGAGCCCCAGTCGGCGACGTCGGTCGCGTAGAAGGCCGGCTCGAACGGCTTGTACTCCAGCAGCAGCTGCTGCTCGGGCGGCAGCTCGGCGTAGACCCGGCCGAGGCTGTCGAGGATCCGCGCCCGCCGCTCCCGCAGGTCGTCCTGGCCGGCGTAGTTGGTGCCGTCGGCCAGCCACAGCGACTGGGCGGTCGAGCCGACCTCGGTCGCGATCTGGACGCACTCCAGCAGGTGCGCGACCGCCCGCTCGCGGACCGCCGGATCGGGGTTGGCGATCGAGCCGAGCTTGTACTCCGGATCCTGGAAGAGGTTCGGGTTGACGGCGCCGATCCGCAGCCCGCGGGCAGCGGCGTGGCGCCCCAGCGCGGCGGCGTCGTCGACCCGGTCCCACGGGAAGTGCAGCGCCACCGCGGGGGCGGCGCCGGTCACGCGGTGGACCTCGGCGGCGTCGTCGATCCGCTCGAACGGGTCGCGTGGACGCCCCGGCTGCGGGAAGGTCGCGAAGCGGGTCCCCGAGTCGCCGTAGCCCCACGACGGCGTCTCGATCTCGAGCTTGGCGAGCTCCCGCTCCACCTCAGCGCTGGTCCTGGCCAACGGTCCTGTCCTTTCGGTCGATCGGCGCCGAGGAGGCGCCCCCGTCGCGGGGCCAGCCTAACAAGAATTTGAAACGCTTCATAGGGCCGGCTGAACCGTTCCACCACGGGGCGGCCGCATGGCCAGCGGGCATCTTCTCCGCCCAGATGAGGCGCTGGACCATCCTCGACGTCGCCGAGCGCGCGGGCGTCTCCGTCGGCACCGTGTCGAACGCGCTCAACCGACCCGAGATCGTGGCCGAGAAGACGCTCGCGACGATCCGCCAGGCGATCGACGAGCTGGACTACGTGCCGAGCGCCGCGGCCCGCCAGATGACCGGCGCCCGCAACCCGGCGATCGGGCTGATCGTCCTCGACATCGAGAACCCCTTCTTCACCGAGGTCTACCGCGGCGTCGAGGCGGTCGCGGGCGAGGCCGGCTACGTGGTGGTCGTCTGCAGCTTCGCCGGCGACCCCGAGCACGAGCGCCGCCAGCTGCGGCTGCTGGAGGAGCAGCGGGTGGCCGGGATCCTCGCCACCCGCGTCGGCAAGGGCAACTCGCGGGTCTACGGCCGGATGCGCAAGAGCGGGATGCCGGTGGTGATGCTCGACCGCCGCGCCGCCACCAAGGACCAGTGCAGCGTCTCGGTCGACGACGTCGCCGGCGGCCGGCTGGCCGGCGAGCACCTCTGCGAGCTCGGCCACCGGCGGCTGGCGCTGGTCAACGGCCCCCACGACTGGAGCCAGTGCGCCGACCGCCGCAAGGGCTTCGTGGCCGCGGCCGAGGCCGCCGGCGCAGAGCTGCTGGACGCGGCCGACGTCGAGGTCGAGCAGATGACGATCGAGGCCGGCGAGCAGGCCGCGCGCGAGATCCTCGCCGCCGACGAGAAGCCGACCGGGATCTTCTGCGCCAACGACCTGCTGGCGCTCGGCGTCGAGCACGCGCTGATCGCCGCCGGCCACCGGGTGCCCGAGGACTTCGCGATCGTCGGCTACGACGACGTCGCCTTCGCCACGATGGCCTTCGTCCCGCTGACCTCGGTCCGCCAGCCGGCCTACGAGCTGGGCCGGCGCGCCGCCGAGCAGCTGCTGAACGAGGCCGACGACCAGCAGCACCGGCACGAGCGGGTGGTCTTCGAGCCCGAGCTGGTGGTCCGCGCGTCGACCGTCGCCGCGATCGACGCGCCGCTCAGCCGCGCCTGAGCCGATCAGCGGGCCGGCACCACCGGCAGCTCGACGTAGGACGGGCGCGCGCCGTCGTGGAAGACGGTCTGGAGCGCCGGCCGCAGCTCGGCCGCGAGCGGGTCGTCGCCGTTCGGGTGGCGGGCGAAGCGCGGGAAGTTCGAGCTGGAGACCTGCAGCCGCAGGCGGTGGCCGGCCCGGAACAGCATGCTGGTCGCGCCCAGCTCGATCGTCAGCGCGACCGCCGTGCCGGCCGCGACCGGGTCGGCCCGCTCGCGCGAGTGGCGGTAGCGCGTCCGCACGATCCCGTCGCTGACGCCGATCGCGCGGCCGTCGGGGTGCACGTCGACCAGCGTCGCGGTCCAGTCGCTGTCCGGCGCCGAGCTGGCGACGGTCAGCGTCACCCGCACCGTGCCGGTCACCTCGAGGTCGTGGGCGAGTGGTTCGCCGGTGTAGACGAGGACGTCGCCGCGGCGCTCGACCTCGCGCTGGTCGCGGGGGCCGGCGCGGCGGCCGACGAAGGCGTCCGGCAGCAGCGTCGCGCCGCCGACCGTCGGCACCGGGTCGCGCGGGTCGTAGAGGAAGACGTCGGGCGGCGCGTCGGCCGCCGGCGGCGCGGGGGCCAGGACGCCGTCGCCGTCGGCGCCGTTGGCGTGGCCGTCGCTCGACAGGTGCAGCCGCAGCGGGCGGGCGCGGGCGATCGGCCACTGGTCCTCGTCGCGCCAGCGGTTGGCGCCCATCACGAAGATCCGCACCGGCGGGGTCTCGAACGGCCGGCCGGCGAGCACGCGGGCGAAGAAGTCGAGCTGGATCGCGGTCATGTCGATCGCCAGCTGGCTCGCCTCGGGCCCGAAGTCCAGGTTGCCGACCGCCTCGTGGCCGTTGCCGTGCGACCAGGGGCCGACGAGCAGCCGCTGGCCGGCGCGCGCCTCCTCGGTCGCCGCCCCGTCGCGCAGCCCGACGTAGTTGCGGAGCGTGCCGTCGACGAAGATGTCCGACCAGCCGCCGACGTGCAGCGCCGGCACCGCGATCGCCCCGTAGCGCTCGCTGACCGCGGTCGCGCGCCAGTAGTCGTCGTGCTCGGGGTGGGCCAGCCAGTCGAGGAAGGCCGGCGCCAGCTCGCGCAGCAGCGGCTGGTCGTCGAGCGGCAGCCGCTCGTAGAGCGCGGTCGGGTCGGCCAGCAGCCGCGCGAGCTCGGCCTCCTGCTCGCCGACGTCGGCCCCGGCCGCGCGCCGCCGGGCCAGCGCGTCGGCGGCGAAGCCGAGCGCCCACCAGGCGGTGAAGCCCAGCTGCGGCACCCCGCCGCGGTAGGCCCAGCCCTCGTAGTACTCGGCGCCGGTGACGTTGGGCGCGATCGCCCGCAGCGCCGGCGGCGCCTGGGTGGCGGCCAGCATCTGGGTCGCGCCGACGTACGAGGCGCCGTACATGGCGACCCGGCCGTCGCTGAACGGCTGCGCGGCGATCCACGCGATCGTGTCGGCGCCGTCCCGGGCCTCGTGCACGAACGGCACGAAGTCGCCGTCGGAGGCGAAGCAGCCGCGCACGTCCTGGACCACGACCGCGAAGCCGGCCTCGACCGCCCGCAGCGGCTCGAGCCCGCAGAGGTGGACGGTGACGAACGAGCTCGCCTTGTCGTAGGGCAGCCGCTGCAGCAGGGTCGGGTGGCGACCGTCGCCGGCCGGTCGCCAGACGTCGGCCCGCAGGACCGTGCCGTCGCGCATCGGCACCGCCACGTCGCGCTCGACCTGGACGCCGAAGCGTCCGCCGCCGTTCCCGTCCTGGCTCATGGACGGCACTGTATGAAACGTTTCAAGATCGTGCTAGGGTCGGCCGCGTGGAACTGCCGCACCGGTGGGACGCGAAGTGGCTGTGGCTGGGCGACAGCGGCCACCGGCCCGGGCTCCTGGTCGGCACGGCCGACCCGGCCGTCCACGACCGCTTCCTGCTCCTGCGGCGGAGCTTCACGCTCGACGAGGTGCCCGCCGAGGCGCGGCTGCGGGCGGTCGCCAACTCGCGGCTGATCGTCTGGATCAACGGCCACGAGGTCGCCCGCGGCCCGGTCCGCTCCGACGCGCGCAGCACCCGCAGCGAGCAGGCCCCGGTCGCCGACCGGCTGCGGCCCGGCCGCAACGTGATCGCGGTGCTGGCCCGCTACTACGGGACCGCGACCGCCTGGTGGCTGCCGACGCCGGTCACCCTCGGCCTCGGCGGGGCGGCGGTCGCCGTCGAGCTGCGGCTGGCCGACGGCACGGTGGTCGCCAGCGACGAGCGCTGGCGAGCCCGGGCCGGCGACGCCTGGACCCCGGGCCCGCGGACGTTCGCGGACGGCTCCGGATTCCCGCGCGAGATCGTCGACGCGCGGCGGCTGCCGGCCGGCTGGACCGCGGTCGACTTCGACGACGGCGACTGGTCGCCGGCCGAGCCGATCGACCCCCGCAACGACGGCTACCGCGGCGTCCTCGAACCGCCCAGCGACCCCTTCGGGCCGCTGCCGCCGCGGCCGATCCCCCAGCTCACCGGCGGCGTCCGGGGACCGCTGGCGACCGCGGTCTTCGCGACCGACGGCGCCGCCGCCCCCGCCGCCGAGGACGACCCGGTCGCCCAGGTGCTGGCCGACCAGCGCTCGGCGGTCGCCGCGCGGCCGATCGCCGTCGCCGCCGACCGGCCGGTGGCGGTCCCCGCCGGCCTCCACCTGGTCGCCTTCGACTTCGGGCGGACCGTCGCCGGCCACGTCCGGCTCGACGTCGAGGGGCCGGCCGGCACCCAGGTCGACCTGGCGCTCGGCGAGCAGGTCGACGACCACGGCCTGCTCGTCGCCGAGCTGACCCACGCCGGCCTCCGCTACATCGCCCGCGGCGCCGACGACCGCCACGAGTCGTTCGACCCGGTCGGCGGCCGCTACGCCGCCGCGGCGGTCCGCGCCCCCGGCCCGGTGCGGCTGCGGGTGGCGGTCCGCGAACGGCTCTTCCCCCCGGCCCGGCCCGCGTCGCCGCCGTTCCGCTGCAGCGACGAGCTGCTGAACGACGTCTTCGCGATCGGGCTGCGGACGGTCGACCTCTGCGCCCAGGACGCCTACATCGACTGCCCGACCCGCGAGGCCCGCGCCTGGACCGGCGACTTCGTCGTCCACCAGTCGGTCCACCTGGCGACCGCCGACGACTGGTCGCTGGCCCGCTGGCACCCGCAGCTGGCCGACGCGCCACGGGCCGACGGGATGCTGCCGATGGCGGTCTGCTCGAACCTCGGCGGCGGACCGCTGGAGGGCAGCTACATCCCCGACTGGGCCCTGCACTGGATCCGCGCCGTCCGCAACCTGATGCGCTACACCGGCGACCGCGAGCTGGTCGCCTCGCTGCTGCCCAGCTGCGAGCGGGTGCTGCGCTGGTTCCTGCCCTACCGCGGCCCCGACGGGCTGCTCGACGACGTCCCCGGCTGGGTGCTGATCGACTGGAGCGCGGTCCCGGTGGCCGGCACCAGCGCGGCGCTGAACGGGCTCTGGGCGCGCGGCCTGCGCGACCTCGCCGAGATCGCCGAGTGGTTGGGCGACGGCCACCGGACGGCATGGGCGCGCGGCCTGCACGAGGGCGTCGCGGCCGGCTTCGAGCTCTTCTGGGATCCGGAGCGGGCGCTCTACCGCGACCAGCGGCTGGCCGGCCGCGTCGGCCCGGCCGCCAGCCGCCACGGCAACGCGGCGGCGATCTGCGCCGGGATCGTGCCCGCCGAGCGGCTGGCCGGGCTGGCCGAGACGCTGGCCGACCGCGGCCCGCTGGCCCACTCCGCCCCCGCCTTCGAGCGGCTGGGGAGCGGCGACCTGGCGGCCGGGGTCGACCTGGTCACCCACGGCAACCCCGAGCCGGAGTGGGACCAGCGGCAGCGGATCCTCGAGGCCCAGCCGTTCTTCCGCTACGTCGTCCACGACGCGCTGGCCGAGGCCGGCCGCGCCGACCTGGTCGCCGACGCCTGCCGCGACTGGGGCCGCTTCGTGCGGGCCGGGGAGCGGACCTGGCCGGAGACCTGGGTCGGCGGGTCGCACTGCCACGGCTGGAGCGCGACCCCGACCCGCGACCTGATCGTCCACACGCTCGGGATCCAGCCGGCCGAGCCGGGCTTCGCCCGCGCCCGCGTCGCCCCGGCGCTCGGCGACCTGGCTTGGGCCGAGGGCAGCGCGCCGACGCCCCACGGCCGGCTGCGGGTGCGGGCCGACGGCGAGCGCGGACGGCTGACGATCGAGAGCCCGGTCCCGGTCGACGCCGAATGGGGCGGCGAGCGGCGGCGGCTCGGGCCCGGCCGCCACCAGTTGGAGTTGGCTACCAGCTGACCGGCAGCGCCAGCGCCCGGTAGACGCCGACCTCGGCGCTCTCCAGCGGCAGCCGCTCGACCGGCGCCGCCAGCCGCAGGGTCGGGAAGCGGGCGGCCAGCCCGGCCAGCGCGGCCTGCAGCTCGACCCGCGCCAGGTGCTGGCCGAGGCACTTGTGGATCCCGTGCCCGAAGGCCAGGTGACCGTGGGCGTCGCGGTCCAGCCGCAGCCGATCGGGATCGGGGAAGCGGGCGCCGTCGCGGTTCGCGGTCAGCAGCGAGACCGTCACCCGCTCGCCGGCGCGGATCGTCAGCCCGTCGAGCGCGACGTCGGCGGTCGCGACGCGGGTGAAGCTCTGCTCGACGATCGACAGGTAGCGCAGCAGCTCCTCGCTCCAGCCCTCGATCAGGGTCGGGTCGGCGGCCAGCGCCGCCCAGGCGTCGCCGTCGCGCAGCAGCGCCAGCGTCCCGAGCGCGATCGCGTTGGCGGTCGTCTCGTGGCCGGTGATGAACAGCTCCATCGCCATCCCGGCCAGCTCGTCGTCGTCGAGCTCGCCGCTGCGGGCCAGGTCGGTCAGCAGGTCGTCGCCGGGCTCGGCGTGCTTGCGGGCGACGACCTCGCGCACGTAGTCGCCGAAGGCCCGGAAGGCGTCGGCCATCCGCTCCGGCGTCGCGGCCGCGTCGAGCATCACCTCGGTCGGGTGCAGGAACCGCTGCTCGTCGCGGGCCGGCACCCCGAGCAGCTCGCAGATCACCCGCGAGGGGACGGCCAGCGCGAAAGCCGAGCGGAGGTCGACCGGCGGGCCGGCCCGCTCGACCTCGGTCAGCAGCTCGTCGACGATCGCCGCGATCCGGGCCCGCCGCTCGGCCACCCGGCCGGGCGTGAAGCGGGCGGCGACGGCGCGCCGCAGGCGGGTGTGGTCGGGCGGCTGCTTGAGGCTGACGAAGCCGTCGTCGAGCCCGCCGATCGCCTCGTCGAAGGTCGCGTGGGCGGCCGGGTCGCCGAGCGGCTGGACCATCACCACCGCCAGCCCGCGGTCGCCGACCAGCCGCCGCGCCTGCTCGTGGGCGGTCACCAGCCAGCCGACCTCGCCGTCGGCGTAGTGCAGCCGCCGCGGAGCCCCGTCGGCGGCCAGCGCGGCCAGCGCCGGCGGCGGGTCGAAGACGCTCGCGCGGCCGGTCGGCATCCGCACGGGCGACGCGGCGGCGGCGGTGGTCGGCGGCTGGTTCCCCATCGGCGCTGCTCCTCGTTCGGTTGACGGTTCCCAAGCTACGGTCGATCATGCCCGCGAGGGAATGGATGAACCGTTTCAAGACCTGGACGTTCCGGCGCTGCCGACCGGCGTCGTGCGGCCGGTCGCGGTGCCGGCCCGGCCGCTCGCGCCGTGGCTGCGGTTCGCCCACGCGCTGACCCTCGACGAGGCCCAGCGGGTGACGCGGGCGCCGGTCCGGCGGCTGCTCGACTTCGAGCTGGTACTGCAGCTCGACGGGCGCAGCTGGATCTGGTCGCAGCCCGACGGCGGCAGCGTCGACCTGCTTCCCGGCACGGTCGCCCTGATCCCACCCGGCTTCGTCCACGCCTGGGGCAGCGAGGTCGGGACGACGATCGCCGTCCACTTCGACCTCCACGCGCGGCCGCAGCTAGCGCTGCCGGCCAACATCCGGATGCTCGGCCGGAGCGAGCGGCGGCGACCGCTGGCCGCGATGCCCGGCTTCCGGCTGCGGAGCGACGAGCGCGAGCCGCCGGTCGAGCTGCGGCTGGTGACCGCCGTCGCCGAGCCCGAGCGCTGGCGGGCGCTGCTCGGCGACCTGGTCGAGCTGTGGGACCGGCGCGCCGTCCGCACGCTGGCCGGCGCCCTGCGGGCGACCGAGATCCTCGGCCTGGCGCTGCGGACGCTGGCCGACGAGCGGCCACCGGGACCGCCGACGACCGGCCCCGGCCGCGACGCCGACCCGCGGGTGCTCGAGGTCCTGCGGCGGCTCGGCGGCCCCGACGGCGGCGGGCTCGGACCGCGGCCGCGGGTCTCGCAGCTGGCGGCGCTGGCGCACATGAGCGAGGGCGCGTTCCGGGCCGCCTTCGCCCGCGCGACCGGCAGCAGCCCGCGCCGCTACCTGGAGCAGCGCCGGATGGCCCAGGCCGCCCGGGCGCTGGTCGAGAGCGACCGCACCGTGGCGGAGATCGCCCGCGCCGTCGGCTACGACGACCCGTACCACTTCAGCCGCGCCTTCCGCCGGGTCCACGGCGTCTCCCCCCGCGGCTACCGCCGCTGACCGCCGACCCTCACCACCGCACCGGCAGCGCCGCGACGCCCAGCAGCAGGTGCTCGCCGCCGTGGAAGCGAACCTGCTCGGCGGGCACGTCGAGGGCCAGCCCCGGCAGCCGTTCGAGCAGCCGACGGAGGCCGATCCGCAGCTCCAGTCGCGCCAGGTGCTGGCCGATGCAGACGTGGCGGCCGTGGCCGAAGGCCAGGTGGCCGGCGGCGTCACGGCCCAGGTCGAGCAGGTCGGGATCGGGGAACCGCTCCGGGTCGCGGTTCGCCGCCGGCAGCGAGACGACCACCTTCTCCCCCGCCCGCACTGTCACCGCGCCGAGCGCGACGTCCTCGCTCGCCGTCCGCGAGAAGCTGCCCAGCTGCACGATCGAGAGGTAGCGCAGCAGCTCGTCGACGGCGCCGTCGACCAGCGTCGGATCGGCCCGCAGCGCCTGCCACCGCGAGCGCTCGCGGAGCAGGGCGAAGACCCCGACGGCCAGCATCGAGGCGGTGGTCTCGTGGCCGGCCTCGAACAGCTGGCGGGCGAGGCCGGCGATCTCGGCCTCGTCCAGCTCGCCCGCGGCGACGATCGCGCTCAGCAGATCGTCGCCCGGTTGCGCGCGCTTGGCCGCCGTGACCTGGCGGCAGTAGGCGGAGAACGCGGCCAGCGCCCGCCGCTTGGCCGCGGCGTCGGCGCGCGGGTCGACCAGCACCGCGCTCGGCCGCTCGAACCGCTCGCGGTCGCCGTCGGGGACGCCGAGCATCGCGCAGATCGAGCCCGAGGCCAGCGGCAGCGCGAAGGCCGTGAAGAGGTCGGCCGGCGGCCCCGCGGCGACCATCGCGTCCAGCCGCTCGGCCACGATCCGCTCGATCGCGGCGGCCCGCTCGCGGACGGCGCGGACGGTGAAGTGGCGGGCGGCGGCGCGGCGGACGCGGGTGTGCTGGGGCGGGTCGAGCCCGATCAGGACCCCGGCGCTCTCCGGCATCGCCTGCTCGATCCGCTCGATCTCGGCCAGCACCGCGTGGTCGCCGAGCGGCAGCACCCCGTCGGCGACCCGGAAGCGGGCGTCGACCAGCAGCGCCCGGCCGAGCGCGTAGCCGGTCACCAGCCAGCCGACCTGGCCGTCGGCGAACCGCAGGCGGCAGACCGGCGACCGCTCGCGCAGCGCGGCCAGCGCCGCCGGCGGCTCCAGCGGGTCGCTGCGCGCGCTCGGCAGCTCGATCGGCTCGCCCGCGGTCACGGCGGCCTCAGCCGAGCCGGACCAGGCGCCCGCCGAGCACCCACTCGGCGACGTGGATCCGGCCGTCGCCGTCGACCGCCAGCCCGTGGGGACTGTTGAAGGCCCCCGGCCGCAGCTCGGGGCGGACGCTGCGGCCGTCGCCGTCGAGCGCGTTCGGCCACCCGGGCCGCGCGGTCGCCGCCGCGTCGTCGCCGATCCGCTCGACCACGCGGTCGTCACCGTCGAGGATCGTCAGCCGCGCGTTCAGCTCCGCCACCACCAGCTGGTCGCCGCGCAGGGCCAGGCCGCTGGGCGCCCGCAGGCCCTCCTCGATCGACCGCAGGAAGCGGCCGTCGAGGTCGTAGGCCACGATCCGGTCGTTGCCGCGGTCGGTCACCAGCAGCCGCGGCGCGTCCGGTCGGCGGCGGTCGATCAGCAGCCCGTGCGGGCAGTCGAAGCGGCCGGCGCCCTCGCGGCCGTCGAGCGTCAGCCGCAGCTCGCCGCCGCGCGAGAGCCGGTGGACCAGCTCGGCGCCGTAGCCGTCGGCGACCCAGAGCGAGCCGTCGCCGTCGTCGTCGACCACCACCGTCGTCGGGCGGTAGAGCTGCTCGTCGTAGACCGGCGCGGCCGGGGTCGGCAGGGCGGCGATCGGGCGTCCGTCGAGCGCGAAGGCGACGACCCGGCCGTGTGTCTCGGAGAGCACCGCGTCGTGGACGCCGGCCGCGTCGCGGGCGAAGGTGATGCCGGGGTCGGCGACCCACAGCTCCTCGGCCTCGGGCGGGCCGGCGATCGTCAGCCCGTGGCCCTCGCCGAGGTCGCTCGCCCACTCCCCCACCAGCCGCCCGTCGCGGTCGAGGATCCAGAAGCGGTCGCCGCCGGAACGGAAGCCGACCAGCCGCTGGTCGGCGGTCACGGCCAGGTCGTGGTGGGCCCAGGCGTCGTCGCCGTAGAGCACGACGTCGGCCGCGACCCACTGCTGGTCCCAGGCCATCGTCAGCTCCGGACCATCCCGTGCGGGTCGATCACGTACTTGCGGGCCGCGCCCTGGTCGAAGTCCCCGTAGCCGCGCGGCGCGTCGTCGAGCCCGATCACCGTCGCGTTGACCGCCTTCGCGATCTGGGCCTTGTCGTTGAGGATCATCTGCATCAGGCCGTGGTGGTAGCGCATCACCGGGCACTGGCCGGTGGTGAAGCTGTGCGACTTCGCCCACCCGAGCCCGATCCGGATCGAGAGCGAGCCCTGCTTCGCGTCCTCGTCGACCGCGCCGGGATCGCCGGTCACGTAGAGCCCCGGGATGCCGAGCTTGCCGGCGGCGCGGGTCACGTCCATGATCGAGTTGAGGACCGTCGCCGGCGCCTCGTGGCCGGCGTCGCCGCCGTGGCCGCGGGCCTCGAAGCCGACCGCGTCGATCGCCGCGTCGACCTCCGGCACGCCGAGGATCTGCTCGATCTGGTCCTTCGGGTCGCCGGCCGAGACGTCGATCGTCTCGCAGCCGAAGCTGCGCGCCTGGGCCAGCCGCTCGGGGATCAGGTCGCCGACGATCACCACCGCCGCGCCGAGCAGCTGGGCCGAGTGGGCGGCGGCCAGGCCGACCGGGCCGGCGCCGGCCACGTAGACCGTCGAGCCCGAGGTGACGCCCGCCGTGACCGCCCCGTGGTAGCCGGTCGGGAAGATGTCGGAGAGCATCGTCAGGTCGAGGATCTTCTCCAGCGCCTGCTCCTTGTCGGGGAACTTGAGCAGGTTCCAGTCGGCGTACGGAACGACCGCGTACTCGGCCTGGCCGCCGACCCAGCCGCCCATGTCGACGTAGCCGTAGGCCGAGCCGGGACGGTCGGGGTTGACGCTCAGGCAGACGCCGGTGTCGCCGGTCTTGCAGCGCCGGCAGCGGCCGCAGGCGATGTTGAACGGCACCGAGCAGAGGTCGCCGACCTCGATGAACTCGACCCCGGGGCCGACCGCCACCACCTCGCCGGTGATCTCGTGACCGAGGATCAGCCCGGCGGGGGCGGTCGTGCGACCGCGGACCATGTGCTGGTCGGAGCCGCAGATGTTGGTGGTGACGCACTTGACGATCGCCGCGTGCGGCAGCTGGCGGCCGACGTTCGCCGGGTGGACCCCGGGACCGTCCTGCAGCTCGAAGGTCGGGAAGTCGATGCTGCGGACCTCGACCTGGCCCGGCGCGACGTAGGCGACGCCTCGGTTATCCGGCATGGATCGTCCTCTCGCTCTGGTGCTCGTCGGTGGTCGACCCGCCGAGCGCGAGCCCGCTCTCGGGATCGAAGAACTGCAGCCGGCTGGTGTCGACCGCCAGCTCGACCTGGTCGCCGGGGGCGAGCGGCCGGCGCGGGGCCAGCGCGGCGGTGAACAGCGCCCGCTCGTCGACCAGCAGCTGCTCGTCGCCGGCCTCCTCGGCCCCGACCGCGGCCTCGACGTCGACCCGCGGCGCGTCGACCGGGAAGATCGCGTGGATCTCGTCGCCGAGGTTCTCGACCACCTCCAGCCGCACCGACAGCCGCGGGGCGGCGGGGTCGGCGGCCTCGGCCAGCTCGAACGCCGACGGGCGGATGCCGGCGATCACCGGCGTGCCGTCGGCCGGCCGGCCGCGCTCGGGCAGCGGCAGCGCGTGGCCGCCGAAGCGGAGCGCGCCGTCGGCGACCTCGGCCTGGACCAGGTTGATCGTCGGGCTGCCGATGAACGACGCCACGAACAGGTTGCGGGGCTGATGGAACAGCTCCTGCGGGGTCCCGACCTGCTGGAGGGTGCCGTCGCGCAGCACCGCCACCCGCTGACCGAGGGTCATCGCCTCGGTCTGGTCGTGGGTCACGTAGACCGTGGTCACGCCGAGCCGCTCGTGCAGTCGCGCCAGCTCGGCCCGCATCGCGATCCGCAGCTTCGCGTCGAGGTTCGAGAGCGGCTCGTCCATCAGGAAGGCGGCCGGCTCGCGGACCATCGCCCGCCCCATCGCCACCCGCTGCCGCTGGCCGCCGGAGAGCTGGCCCGGCGTCCGCGACGCCAGCTCGGTCAGCCGCAGCATCCGCATCACCTCGTCGACCCGCTCGATCCGCTTGGCCTTCGGCACCTTGCGCAGCTTGAGCGCGAAGTGCAGGTTCTCGGCCACGGTCATCTGCGGGTAGAGCGCGTAGCTCTGGAAGACCATCGCGATGTCGCGGTCCTTCGGCGGCGCGTGGGTCGCGTCGGCGCCGTCGATCAGGATCCGGCCGGAGCTGGCGTCCTCGATCCCGGCGATCATCCGCAGCAGCGTCGACTTGCCGCAGCCGGACGGGCCGACCAGGACCAGGAACTCGCCGTCGGCGATCTCGAGCGAGATCCGGTCGACGGCGGCCGCCTCGGCCTTCGGGAAGGCCTTGGTCACTTCGTGCAGCTGGATCGAGCCCATGGCGTCTCCCTCGGGGTTGCAGTGGTCGTGGAACGGGTCACTTGATCGCTCCCGTGGTGAGGCCGCGGGCGAGGTCGCGCTGGAAGAAGAAGAAGA
The DNA here is from genome assembly GCF_034096925.1 of Patulibacter defluvii. NCBI lineage: Bacteria > Bacillati > Actinomycetota > Thermoleophilia > Solirubrobacterales > Patulibacteraceae > Patulibacter > Patulibacter defluvii. Next base: position 107,533 of record NZ_JAWZSQ010000002.1, on the reverse strand, counting down.
TCAGCAGCGGCGGGACCATCGACATCATCAGGCCGGCGGAGACGATCCCCAGGCTCTGGTCGAAGTGGGCCTGGAACTGGCCGATGCCGACCATCATCGTCCGCTCGGGCTCCCGCTGGAGCAGCACCAGCGAGTAGAGGAACTCGTTCCAGAGGAACAGGAAGTTGAGCGTCATCAGGGTCAGCAGGCCCGGCCGCACGAGCGGCAGCACCACCGACCAGAGCGTCCGCAGCGGACCGGCCCCGTCGAGCATCGCCGCCTTCAGCAGCTCGCTCGGGACCGAGCGCATGAACGACGCCAGCAGGAAGATGCTGAACGGCAGCTGGAGCGCCCCGTAGGCGAGGATCAGCCCCAGCCGGTTGTTGAGCAGCCCGACGTCGAGCACCGACTTGAAGATCGGGATCACGATCGCCGCCGGCGGCAGCGCCATCAGCCCGGCCACGATCGCCAGCGTCGTCCGCCGGAGCGGGAACTCGAAGTGGACCAGCGCGTAGGCGGCCAGGCAGGACAGCACCGTCAGCAGCAGCACCGACGGCACCACCACCAGCAGCGAGTTGAGCGCCAGCTTGCCGATCTCCATCTCGCTGAAGGCGCGCGAGATGTTGTCGAAGGTCAGCTCCCGCGGCAGCCCGCCGGGCGAGCGGCGGTAGTCCTCGGAGGTCCGCAGCGCCGTCGAGAGCAGGAAGAAGAGCGGGTAGATCGTCGAGGCGGCGAGCGTCGCGAAGATCACCCAGGTCGCCGCCCGCCGGCCGCGGCGGCCGATCCGGGCGGCGGCGCCGGGGACGGCGAAGGTCCGTCCGACCGCCGTCGGCTGGCTGCTCATCGGATCGCCTTCCTGCGTCCCCGCAGCAGCGCCACGGCGAGACCGGACACGGCGCCGATCACGACCACCAGCGCGACCGCGACGGCACTGGCGTAGCCGAGGTTGCCGTTGTCGAACGCCTCTTGGTACAGGTAGAAGTCGACGGTCGCCGTCGAGAATCCCGGTCCACCCTCGGTCAGGGTGTAGATCAGCGGGAAGAACGCCGTGAACGACAGGATCACGATGATGATCGCCCAGAACTGGATCACCGGGCGCATCTGCCAGAAGATCACGTGACGCTGGATCTGCCAGCGCGAGGCGCCGTCGACGCGGGCCGCGTCCTCCAGCTCGCCGTCGAGGTTCGAGAGCGCGCTGAGGAAGATCAGCACCCCGATCCCGAGCGTCCACCAGATCACGATCACGATCACCACCGGCAGCGCGATCCCCGGGTCGTTGGTCCACTCGCGGGCCAGCCCGCCGAGCCCGATCGTCCGCAGCAGCCCGTTGAAGGGGCCGTTGGGGTCGAGGAACATCCCGTAGTAGACGCCGATCACCACCGGCGACAGGACCACCGGCAGGAAGAAGGCGAAGCGGAAGAACCGCCAGCCCCAGATCTTGCGGTGGAGGCCCCAGGCGAGGCTGTACGGGACCGCGATCCAGATCGGCAGGACCGCGATGATGATCAGGTTGTGGGTCAGCGCCTGCGTGAAGCGGTCGTCGCCGACCAGGTCCTTGAAGTTGTCGAGCCCGATCCACTTCGGATCGGAGAAGCCGTCCCAGTCGGTGAAGGCCAGGCGGACGGCCTCGGCGGCCGGGAACACCATCAGCCAGATCAGCAGCGCCAGCGCCGGCGCGAGCAGCAACAGCGGGGTCGCGCGGGTGGCGACGCGGCGCAGGCGGGTGCCCCGGACGGGCCCGCGCAGCGGCGCGGGCCCGTCGATCGATGGGGTTTCCGGAGCGGTCATCGGGTCCGTGGACGGGGTCCGTCTACCGGTTGACCTTGTCGGCCGTCGCCTGGATCGACTTCAGCATGTCCTCCAGCGAGCGCCGGCCCTGGAGCCACTCCTTGGCCTCGGTGTTCATCGTCTGCGTGACCTGGCTGGGAACCAGCACGTCGGTCGCGATGAAGGTCGGCTCGTCGCGGTACCAGTCGCGGATCTGGCGGGCCTGCGGCGGGGCGTCCGCGGGCAGCGGCACGTCCTTGCGGTTGGGGATCTCGCCGGTCAGGTCGAAGAGCATCAGGATCGCCTCCTTGCTCGCCATGAAGTCGATGTACGCCCAGGCGGCGTCCTTGTTCTCGGCGAACTTCGGGATCGACCAGGCCCACTCGGCCTGCATCGAGACGTACTTGCTGCCCGGCGGCAGGAACATGCCGACGTTCTCCTCGCCCAGCGCCTTGTTGAAGTCGCCCCAGTAGGCGGTGTTGGTCGAGCCGCCGAGGACCATCGCGCCCTTGCCGTCGGCGAAGCGCAGGTAGCCGTCGTTGAAGAACGGGGTGGTGAAGCGGTCCTTCTCGAACAGCCCGGCCTTCTGCATCATCTCCTCGGGCCCGAAGGTCCGGGCGACGGCCGGATCGGTGAAGGGCAGCTTGCCCTCGGCCAGCGCGACCGCCTGCTCCTTGGTGTTGAAGGTGGGCCACGCCATGTGCCACCACCACTGCGACTCGTAGCCCTCCTTGTTGCCGCCGGTGAACGGCTGGACGCCGGCCGCCTTCAGCTTCAGGCCCGCGTCGCGCAGCTCCTCCCAGCTCTTCGGCTGGAAGTCGGCGGGCAGGCCGGCCTTCCGGAAGAGCTTCTTGTTGTAATAGAACATGAAGTCGGTCTGGGCGATCGGCACGCCGTAGTGCGGGCCCTCGACCGCGTAGCCCGGGGTGACCGTCTCCCAGCCGCTCAGCTGCTGCTGCATCTCCGGCGTGATCCGGTCGTTCAGCTCCTCAAGGCCCTTCTGGAACTGCCGCAGGCTGCCGGCGTTCGGCATCATCATCACGTCGGGTCCCTGGCGGCCGGTGAACGCCGCCTGCTGCAGCGCCGAGTACTCGCCGAGCGGCTGCGCGACGTGCTCGACCTCGACGTTCGGGTACTTGCGCTTGAACGCCGCGTCGAGCTGCGGAACCGCCTTCGTGTAGCTCGGGAACGACTTGTAGAAGACGTCCCAGACGACGATCTTGCCCTTGACGGACGCCGGGCTCGGCGGGCCGGCCGACCCGCCGCCACCGCCGCCGCCCTTGTCGTCGTTCGACCCTCCGCAGCCGCTCGCGAAGACGCCGAGTGCGCCGACGAGCGCCAATGTGCAGACCCACTTCAGCCAGGTCCTCATGTCCTCTCCTCCATTCGGGTGACCCTCATCGAACTTCCGTGCACGGCAGGTCGAGCAGCTGGGCGATCCGCCGGACGTCCTGCGCCCGGTGGCCGACGCCGAGCGCGACGTGGTGCGTCGGTCCCTCCGCGCACCAGGCCTCGAAGAACTCGGCCGGCGGCCGCGAGAACCGCAGCCGCGAGTTGGTGTTGCCGATCCGGAAGGTGGCGCCGGGCACCGACTCCCCCTCCGCGACCAGCAGCTTCAGGCGGCCGTCGGCCGTCTGCGTGCAGCCGACGATCGTGATCGGCCCGTAGCGCACGCGGCACTCGACCGAGAGCCCGCTGCCCCGCTTGCCGTGGTACAGCTTGAGATTGCGCAGCGTCGGCCGTCCCTCGGCGATCGCGACGTGCGCCGGGCCGTCGTGGCCCATCAGCGTGAACTGCTCGTCGAAGTCGAGCGCGTAGAACTCGGTGTACGAGCCGCCGGCGCCGAGCCGGTCGAGCAGCAGCTGGGCGACGTTGGTCTTCAGGTCGCCCTCGCCGGCGGTCGGGATCCCGCGCGCGGTCAGCAGCGAGTTGCCGACGATCACGCCGGCTCCCAGCCGCTCGGCCTCGTTGCCCCCGACGCCGCGGTAGTAGTAGGTCAGCGCGTCGAGGTCGAAGTCGGCCACCAGCCGGTCGAGCCCGACCGCCACCCGCGCGCTCCAGTCGAGCGCGTCGTCGTCGATCGGCGCCGCGATCGGGTCCGACGACGGGTCGGCCCAGTCGAAGCCGGCCCGGATCTGCTCCAGCTTGGCCGCGACCTCGGCCGGCTCGGCGGCGGCGACGCGGGTCGCCAGGTCGTCGATCTCCAGCACCTCGACGTGGGCTCCGAGGTCGGCGTGGAAGGCCGTGAAGTCCGAGTACATGTCGAGCATGCCGGCGTAGACGTGGCCCATGAATCCCAGCCGCGCGTTGCGCAGCGAGCGGACCACGCCGGCCGCCCGCACCCACGAGCCGATCTTGTCCCAGGCCCGGTCGTCGCCGTCGATCGTGCCCGCGACCGTGTCGTACGGGATCCGGCAGCGGACGCAGGCGCCGGCGATCTCCGGCACGCAGCAGGCGGCGCAGTTGGCCAGCCACTCGGCGGTGCCGGTGTTCTCGTAGTCGAGGCTCGGCGTCGGCTGGAGCCCGGCCAGCAGCACCGGCACCCCGGCCCGCTGGAGGGTCGGGATCACCTGCGACGAGGTCGCGTAGGTGACCGCGTGGCAGATCACCAGGTCGACCCCGGCCGCGGCGAAGGCGTCGCCGGCGGCGCGGGCGCCCGGCGCGTCGTCGACCAGCCCGGCCGAGACGACCTCGGCGCCGAGCTGGCGGACGCGCTCCTCGACCCGCCGCTGGTAGCCCTCGCAGCGCTCGCGGAGCCCCGCGAACTGGGGCCAGTAGGCCGCCAGGCCGATCCCGAAGACGCCGACCTTCGCCGGCTGCGACCTCACGCTCATTCCGCCTCCTCGCGGGCCGCCCCGCCGGTCGCCAGGGTCACGGGGCCGAGCAGCCCCGATCGCGTCTGGCCGGCGAGGACGTAGTGGCTGGGGCTGACCGCGTCGAGGTGCGGCCCCAGCGTGTTCAGGACCAGGATCTCCAGGGTCGAGCCGGGCCCGGCCGCGAACGCGAAGCGGTAGGGCGAGCAGACGCGGACGCCCACCCGCTCGCCGTCGACGAGCAGCTCGGCGGTCCCGCGCACGCGCCCCAGGTCGAGCTCCATCGGGCCGGCCGCGACGTCGTCGGCGAGCGTCCGCCGGTAGCGGACGCCGCCGCTGTGGCTGGTCAGCCCCTGCTGCTGCCAGTCGCCCAGCTCGACCCGTCCGGGGCCGGTCGCGAACCGGATCGGGGCGGCCAGCACGCCGCCGCCGCACAGCCCGGGGGCCGGCGCGATCGCCAGCTCGACGGGCCGCGGACCACGGTCGCCGTCGGGCAGCTCGATCAGCGCCGGCGCCCCGGGGGCGGCCGGGCCGAGCGCGACCGGGTCTCCGTCGACCCGCAGGCCCAGCAGTCGGCAGCCGGCCGCCGGCGCGACCGCGATCCGCCGCGCGCCGGGCGGCGCGGTCAGGCGCAGGCGCTGGGTCGGGCTCTGGGCCGCGATCCGCGCGTCGATCGCCAGGCCGGCGTCGGCTCCGGCGCGGTCCGGCTCCAGCCAGACCGCCTCCGGCAGCGGGTGAGGCCGCTTCCAGAGATGGGTGTGGGCGAGGTCGCCCGACTGCACGTAGTGGCCGTCGCGGGCGCTGATCAGGCCGGCCGGCGCGCGCCGGACCTCGAGCGGGACGGGCACGCCGTCGCGCTCGCCGCGCCAGCCGCGGTCGCTGTGCAGCCGCAGCTCGCCGCTCGCGGTGGTGACGACCAGGTCGGCCTGGGCGGCCGGGCTGACGTGGCCGACGTCGTCGACCTCGATCCGCAGCTCGTGGCGGCCGGCGGTCAGGCCGCCGAGGTCGTAGTAGGCCAGCTCGTCGCGCGGGCCCTCGATCTCCGCCTTGTAGCCGGCGTGGCGGCCCAGCTCGCGGCCGTCGAGCAGCACCCGGCAGGGGCCGCTGCCGCCGATCAGGGCGGTCGCCGCGACGGCGTCCTCGTCCAGCTCGATCGTGCGGCCGAAGGCGACGACCGAGCGCGCCCGGGCCGGGCCGGCGACCCGGATCCAGTCGGGGGTCAGCGAACCGGCGACGTCGGCGACGAAGCCGAAGCTGGCCCGCAGGTCGAGCGTCTCGTCGGCCGTCAGCCGCAGGTCGAGCGGCGTCGGACCGGCGGCGACGGCGATCCGGGCGTGGGCCAGGTAGCCCTCGTCGACCAGCTCCAGCGGCCGGCCGTCGAGCCACGCCCGCTTGCTCGCCACGCCGCCGATCACCAACGTCGTCTCGCCGGCGGTCGCGGCGTGGACGACGGTCCTCACGTGGACCGCCTGGCCGCGCTCGACCGGGCCGAAGCGCAGGAACTCCTCCGGCACGCGGCCGCTGGGGCCGAGCGAGTGGCGGTGGATCGGGTCCTTGCGGATCCCGCGCGAGGGCGACCAGACCGCGTCCCGCCAACCGTCGTGCGGCTCGGTGCCGGGCGCGGGCAGCGCGTCGGGGGCGGCCGGGCCGGTCCAGCGGGCGCGGGCGCCGAAGGTCGCGTGGGCGGGGACCCACTCGCCGTCCTGCTCGTGCTCGAAGCTCCAGGCCTCGATCGGCAGCTCGGCCGGCGGCGCGTCGAGGTCGCCCCACTGGTCCTCGAGCGTCGCCTCCAGCTCGACCTCCCAGGGCCCGTCGAGGACCGCCGGCGCGCCGAGCGCGGCCGGCTCGGCGGGCAGCTCGTCGTCGCGGCCCCAGACCAGCAGCGCGGCCGGACCGTCGTCGAACGGCACCCGCACCCGGACCCCGTCGGCGGTCGGCTCGGCGGCCAGCGGGCGGCGGCGGCCGGAGAACGGCTCCCACAGCTGCGGCGCGCCGCGGACGCCGGTAACGACGATGTCCCGCTCGCGGGCCCAGCGGTCGGGCGCGAAGTCGATGTCGACCGCCAGCCAGTCGAAGACCGGGTCGGGGTCCTCCTTCGCCTTCCCGACCACGCTCGCCCGCGGGAAGACGGCGGGGACGAACAGCACCAGCTCGTCGCCGGCGCGGCGGCAGAGGGTCGGGACGTCGGCGCGGACCGTGGCCGGGGCGTCGGCGAGCGCGGTGGCCAGATCCTCGGCCCGCTCGACCCGGCGGGCGTCGCCGCGGTCGAACCGCCGCCGCAGCTCCGTGACCGGCGCGTCGTCCTCGCGCGCCCCCGCCGCCGACGCCGGCAGCGGGCCGACGGCGATCAGGTCGCCGCCGCCGTCGACGAACTCGACCAGCCGGCGGGCGGTCGCCTCCTCGAGCACGACGCAGGCCGGCAGGATCAGGGTCCGGTAGCGCTCGCCGTGGTGGGCGAGCGTCCCCGCGACGACCTCGGCGCCGGCGACGCTGTCGTCGTCGAGCACGTCGAAGTCGCGCCCGAGCTGGTCGAGCACGCCGGGGGCGGTGTCGAACCAGGTCATCCGGCCGCTGATCCGGTGGTAGACCGCGCAGGCCGCCTCGCCCTCCGCCAGCACCGTCCCGTCCGGGGTCAGCGCCGCCTGCGCGGTCGCCGCCGGGAAGAGCACGGCGACGTCGCAGTCGTGGGTGCCCCAGGAGAGGACGCTGCAGAGACGGGCGACGGCGCGCGCGAACTGCAGGTGGTGGGGCCAGTAGGGCTGGCGCCAGTCGGTCGCCGGCGGCGCCCACTCCCACCAGCCGTGGTGAGTCGAGTAGTAGGTGGCGTGGGGGTCGTAGAGGTTGGCCCCCGCGCCCAGCCACGGCAGCAGCCAGTCGAAGGTCTCCTCCAGCGTGCCGCCCCAGCCGCTGGAGTGGAACGACTCGATCCAGACCCGCTCGTGGCCGTAGGCGTGGGCCATCGACGAGTGCAGCTTGGCGTCGCCGTGGTGGTCGGAACCGGGCACGCTGAACCAGCGGTGGGTCCGCAGGTAGTCGCCGTAGAGCCGGCTCGACCCGGCCGGGTCGCCGTCCCGGGCGCCGTAGTCCTGGTCGAACGCCGACAGCATCCGGTGCTGCTCGTGCCATTCGTGGAGCGGCACGAAGAAGGCCTCCTCGGCCAGCTTCCCGCGCACGTGGTGGAAGTCGCGCCGGACCCGGCCGCTGTCGGGCGCCAGGTCCTCCCACAGCTCGGCCAGCCGCGGGATCAGGTCGTAGCCGGCGATCGCGCGGAAGCGCTCGGGGAAGGCCGGCGACCAGTTCTGGATCGGCGGCAGCTCGTCCTGGAACGAGCCGACGATCACGCTCCCCAGGTACTCCGGCACCCGCTGCTCGAAGCCCGCGAAGGCGACCCGGATCAGCTGCTCGCAGGCCGGTCGCGAGAGGAAGTCGAGGCCGCGTGGCACCGTGTAGAAGAGCATCAGCCGGCCGTCGCCCTCGGCCGACGCGCCGCGCTCGTCCGGCTCGACCGCGCGGACGCGGCCGTCGCGATCCACGAAGGCCGCCGCGACCACCGCGCCGGCCGGCGGGCAGGCGACGGTGCCGCGTCCGTCGACGTCGACGACCACCCGCTCCAGCACCAGCCCGGTCGCGCCCGGGTCCTCGGCGATCACCTCGCCGAGCAGGTTGGCGCCGCCGTGGCCGATCTGGTCGTAGAGCCAGAGCGAGACGCCCAGCTCCTCGGCGTCGCGGCAGACGCCCGTGAAGATCTCCCACCAGCGGTCGGAGAAGAGCGCCGGGTCGTCGCGGGTCTTGCCCATCTCCGGCACGGTCGGGAGCAGGTTCATCACGACCAGGTTCAGCGCCCCGCCGGCCGCCAGCCGCTCCATCTGCCAGCGCAGCCGGGCCGGGTCCAGCCGCTCGCCGCTCCACCACCAGATCGGGGTCGGGAAGAAGCGGCGGTCGGGCGCCTGGAAGCGCTCCAGCAGCGGCGTCATCGTTCCCGCCAGGTGACCGGCAGCGACTCGACGCCGTACATCTGGTGCTCGCCGCCGAAGAAGCGGATCTGCTCCAGCGGCACGGCGAGGTCGAGGGTCGGGAACCGCTCGAGCAGCCCGCGCAGCGCGAGCTTCAGCTCCAGCCGGGCGAGGTGCTGGCCGATGCACATGTGGCGGCCGTGGCCGAAGGCCAGGTGACCGGCGGCGTTGCGGCCGAGGTCGAGCTGCTCGGGGTCGGGGAACTTCTCGGGATCGCGGTTGACGACCGGGATCGAGACGACGACCGTCTCCCCCTTCCGGATCACCACGTCGCCCAGATCGACGTCCTCGTCGGCGGTCCGCGCGAAGCTGCCCAGCTGCAGGATCGACAGGTAGCGGAGCAGCTCCTCGACCGCGTTGCCGACCAGCGACGGGTCGGCGCGCAGCGCCTCCCAGCGGGAGCGGTCGGCGAGCAGCGCGATCACCCCGAGCGAGAGCTGCGAGGCGGTCGTCTCGTGCCCGGCCTCGAACAGCTGGCGGGCGAGGCCGACGATCTCGTCCTCGCTCAGCTCGCCCTGCTGGACCAGGTCGCTGAGGATGTCGGCCTGCGGCGCCGCGCGCTTCTCGGCCACCACCTGGCGGCAGTAGTCGTAGAACGAGACCAGCGCCGCCCGCTTCTGCTCGGCGTCGAGGTGCGGGTCGGCGAGGATCGCGCTCGGCTGCTCGAAGCGCTCGCGGTCGGCGGGCGAGACACCGAGCTGCTGGCAGATGCTGAACGACGAGACCGGCAGCGCGAACTCCGTCACCAGGTCGATCGGGCCGCCGGCGGCCTCGATCGCGTCGAGCCGGTCGGCGACGATCCGCTCGATCGCCTGCTCCTGCTCGTGGACGGCGCGGACGGTGAAGTACTTGGCCGCGGCGCGCCGGATCCGCGTGTGCTGCGGCGGGTGGAGCATGATCAGCACGCCCTGGCTCTCGGGCGTGCTCTGCTCGATCCGGTCGACCTCGGCCAGCATCTCCGGATCGCCGAGCGGCAGCGTGACCGGGTCGACCCGGAAGCGGTTGTCGACCATCAGCGTGCGGGCCAGCGCGTGGCTGGTCACCAGCCAGCCGGCGCGGCCGTCGGAGAACCGCAGCCGCGAGATCGGCGCCCGCTCGGCCAGCGCTCGCAGGCCCGGCGGCGGATCGAGCACGGCGACGCGCTCGGTCGGGTGGTCGACCGGGGTCGTCGCGGCCGCTGCCCACTTGCACTCCATGGCGGTCCTCTCTCCGTCCTCGCTCGCCGTCACCAGGTCACCGGCAGTCGCTTGACGGCGAACGTGACCTCGCCCTCGCCCGAGAAGAGCGGGTCCTCGCCGGGCGCCAGCGCCAGCTCGGGGAAGCGCTCGAACAGCCGCGAGAGGCCGACCCGCAGCTCCAGCCGCGCCAGGTGCTGGCCGCTGCAGACGTGGACGCCGTGGCCGAAGCCGATCTGGCCCTTGCCCCCGCGCCGCAGGTCCAGCTCGTCGGGACGCGGGAACCGCTCGCCGTCGCGGTTGGCGCCGAGCAGCGAGACCGAGACCCACGAGCCCCGCTCGATCGTCACCCCGTCGAGCTCGACGTCGTCGGTCGCGGTGCGGGTCAGCGCGCCGACGTTGAAGACGGTCAGGTAGCGCATCAGCTCCTCGACCGCCGGCTTCATCAGCGTCGGGTCGCTGCGCAGCAGGGCCAGCTGGTCGGGGTGGGTGAGGAGCGCGAAGACGCCGGTCGAGATCATCGACTCGGTGGTCTCGACCCCAGCCACGAACAGCAGCACCAGCAGGCCGACGATCTCCTCGTCGTCGAGCGTGCCGCCCTCGATGATGTCGCTGATCAGGTCGTCGCCCGGCTCGCGGCGCTTGCGGGCCACGACCTCGATCAGGTAGTCGCGGAACTGGCGGGTGGCGGCGATCACCTCGTCGGCGCTGAGCGTCGGGTTGCGGTTGGTCTCGCCGATCAGCTCCAGCATCGGGATGTCGTCCTCGGGCACCCCGAGCAGCGCGCACTGGCTGCGGAACGAGATCGGGGCGGCGAAGGTCCGGACCAGGTCGGCGGGCCGGCCGGCGGCCGCGACGTCGTCGAGGCAGCGACCGACGATCTCCTGCACCCGGTCCTCGAAGAGCTCGACGCTGCGGAGCGCGAAGCGCGGGTTGATCGCGTGCCGGAAGCGGGTGTGCTCCGGCGGGTCCATCGTCAGCATGTCGCCGCGCAGCAGCCCCTCCTCGCGCATCATCGCGATCACGGCGTCGTGCTTCGACGGCTCGACGGTGTGCAGCGGCGGGATCTCCCGCAGCGAGAAGCGCGGGTCCTTCAGCACCGACCGGGCGGCGTCGTAGCCCGTCACCAGCCAGCCGACCTCGCCGCCCTTGAAGCGCAGGCGGTGGAGCGACTCGCCGTTGCACAGCAGCTGCTCGAGCGCCGCGGGCGGGTGGAAGATCCGCTCCCGCGCCATCGAGAGGGTGATCGCGTCGCCCTGCTCTGCGGTCGCGTCTCGTGCGATGCGGCTCATGACGAGCGACCCTATTTCAACGTTTCAATTCGGTCAAGTCTATGGACCAAATTCCGATCGTCGTCGTCGAAGCGAGGGGACCGCGGGCACGGCGCGGGGGCCCCGTGCCCCCGAGAGCCTACCCGCGCCGAAGCCCGTTCGCGACGTTTCCCGACGGCCCTGTGCCTATCCTGGAACGGACGCCGTGCCGAGAACCTCCGACGCCCGCAACCGGATGATCCACGCCGCGGTCCCGCTGCTGCAGCGCTGCGGCGTGCTCGGGACCGCGTTCTCCGACGTGCTCGCCAAGAGCGGCGCGCCGCGCGGCTCGGTCTACCACCACTTCCCCGGCGGCAAGGCCCAGCTCGCCGAGGAGGCGACCAGCCACGCCGGCCGCGCGATCAGCGCCGGGCTGGCGGCGACGCTGGCCGACGACCCGCTGGCCGCGATCGACCGGATCGTCGACCTCTGGCGCGAGATCGCCCGCGCCAGCGACTACGACGCCGGCTGCGCGGTCGCCGCCGGTGCGCTCGACCCCGACCCCGACTCGGGCGCCCGCCCGGCGGCCGCGGCCGCCTTCGCCGACTGGCAGCGGCAGATCGCGGCGGCGCTGGTCGCCCACGGGGTCGACGACGAGTCGGCGGCCGCCTTCGCCGCCACCGCGGTGGCGGCGATCGAGGGCGCGGTGATCCTCGCCCGCGCCGAGCGCAGCGACCGGCCGCTGCGGCAGGTCGCCGCGACGCTGCGGCAGGTCGCCGCCGCGCAGCTCGACGGCGCCCGCTGATTCCCCGCGACTCGTGACGTTCCGGTCGTCCAGCGACCGGAACGTCGCAGGCGAGCGGCGGCGAGCTGCTCGCGATCAATCCCTACCCACCAGTAGGTCACTGTGGTACGTTCCGGCCGCTCCGCTATGTATGCCTCTCTGCATAGAACGTGAAAGGACCCCCCATGGCCGCCACCGTCGGCACCGCCGCCCTGACCGACCCCCTGACCGTCCCCTGCGGCCAGACCATCCCCAACCGGCTGATGCGCTCGGCCCTCAGCGAGGCGCTGGCCGACCCCGACGGCCGGCCCTCGGGTGGGCTGGCGCGGCTCTACGGCCGCTGGTCGCAGGCCGGTACCCACGGCCTGATCGTGACCGGCAACGTGATGGTCGACCGCCGCCACCTGGGCGAGCCCGGCAACGTCGTCGTCGAGGACGACCGCCACCTGGACGCGCTCGCCGCCTGGGCCGCCGCCGGCCGGATCGGCGGCAACCGGCTGTGGATGCAGATCAACCACCCCGGTCGCCAGGCGAGCCCGCTGGTGACCGGCAACCGGTCGGTCGCGCCGAGCGCGGTCGCCTCGAAGCTGCCCGGGTACACCACCCCGCGGGCGCTCTCCCACGACGAGATCGAGGAGATCGTCGGCCGCTACGCCGCCTGCGCGGCGGTCGCCCAGCGGGCCGGCTTCGACGGCGTCCAGCTGCACGGCGCCCACGGCTACCTGATCTCCCAGTTCCTGTCGCCGCTGGTCAACCAGCGCGACGACGCCTGGGGCGGCGATCCGGAGCGGCGGATGCGGTTCGTGCTCGAGGTCCTGCGGGCGGTGCGGGCCGCGGTCGGCGACGACTTCCCGGTCGCGATCAAGCTCAACTCGGCCGACTTCCAGCGCGGCGGCTTCGACGAGCAGGAGTCGATGGCGGTCGTCGACCGGCTCGCGAGCGAGGGCGTCGACCTGGTCGAGGTCAGCGGCGGCACCTACGGCACGCCGGCGATGATGGGCAAGGTCGAGCGCGAGAGCACCCGCCAGCGCGAGGCCTACTTCCAGACCTACGCCGAGGAGGTGCGACGGCGGACCCCGGGCCTGCCGCTGGCCCTGACCGGCGGCTTCCGGACCCGGACCGGGATGCAGGCCGCGCTCGACGACGGTGCCTGCGACCTGGTCGGCCTCGGCCGCGCGCCCTGCGTCGACCCGGACGTCGGCGTCGAGCTGCTGGCCGGCCGCCGCGAGCACGCCCCGGTCGGCGACCGCCGGATCGGCCTGCGGCCGCTGCTCGGCCTGGTCACCGACCTGCGGCCGCTCGACGGCGCGATCGACCTCCAGTGGCACACCGACCAGCTGCACCGGATGGCGGCCGGCGACGAGCCGGACCCGAGCCGCCCCTGGTTCCTGACCGCGCTGCGGATGCTGCGCCGCTTCGGCACGGCCGGCCTGCGCCCGAAGCGCGGGTGACGCGGCCGATGGCCTCCTCCCCCACCACCACCGTCGTCGTCCGGCGCCGGATCGACGCGCCGGCGGCGGCCGTCTTCGCCGCCGCGACCAGCGTCGGCACCTACGCCTCGCTGGCGGCGATCCGGTCGGCCCGGGTCGTCGCCCCCGGCCGCGGCGACGGCGACCTGACCGACGCGGTCCGCCGGATCGACCTGCGGGCGCTGCGCTTCGACGAGCGGATCGAGGAGTGGCGGCCGCCGCAGCGGATGGCCTACCGGATCGAGCGCTCGTGGCCGCTGCCGATCGCCGACCAGCACGGCACGCTGGTGGTCGTCGACCGGCCGGACGGCGCCGAGGTCACCTGGACGTCGAGCTTCCGGCTCGCGGTCCCGCTGCTCGGGCGGCCGCTGACCTGGGCGGCGCGGCCGCTGACGGCGATCGGCTTCCGGGTCGTCCTCGCCCGCGCGGCCCGGCTGGCCGCGGCCGGCGTGGCGCCGACCGCGCGACCGGGCCGCCGCGGCGCGCTCACGCGGCGGCTGCTGAAGGCGGCCAAGCGGCCGATGGACGGCGCCCGCTCGCCGCGCGCCGCGTCGGTGCTCGACCAGCCGCCGCGCCACGACCCGACGTTCGCCGTCCTCGACGGCCGCACACACGCGCTGCTCGTCACCTACAAGCGCGACGGCTCGGCGGTCCCGACCCCGGTCTGGTTCGCGCGCGACGGCGAGCGGGTCGTCGTCTGGACCGAGGTCGGCGCCTTCAAGGCCAAGCGCCTGCGTCGCGACCCACGGGCGCTGCTCGCCCCCTGCGACCCCCGCGGCGCGCCGCTCGGGCCGGCGGTCGCCGCCCGCGGACGGGTCCTGACCGACCCGGCCGAGCGGACCCGCGCCGCGACGGTCGTCCGCCGCAGCTGGAACCTGGGCCAGCGGCTGTTCGAGCGAGCATCGCGGCCGCTGACCGACGTCCACTACCTGGAGCTGGTGCCGGCCGGGCCGGAGGGCGGCTGATCAGGCGGCGTCGCCAACCGTGCAGGCGCTCGTGCGCGGCGCGGGCGGGCGCCGCAGGACGACGGCGATGGCGGCGGCCAGCCCCAGCAGCAGGCCCGCGGCGAGCACGACCGCGATCCGCAGGCCGTCCGCGAAGCTGGCGCCGGCGACCAGCGCCCCGAAGCTCGCGACGCCGAGCGCGCTGCCCAGCTGGCGGGTCGCGTTCTGGAGTCCGGCCGCGGCCCCGGTCGCCGCCGCCGGCACGACCGACAGCAGCACCACCGGCAGCGCCGAGGCGGTGAATCCCGACGCCAGCCCCGCCGGCGCGAGCAGCAGCGCGATCGCCCAGACCTGCAGCTCCGGCGCCGCCGCCAGCAGCAGCAGGCCGCCCGCGCTGCCCGCCGCTCCCAGCGCCAGCAGCCGCGCCGGTGCCGCGCGCCGCATCGCCCGGCCGAAGCTGGCGTTGCCGAGCGGGGCCAGCAGCGCGAAGGGCAGGAAGGCGACGCCGGCCAGCAGCGGCGACAGGCCGTGGCGCTGCTGGAAGAGCAGGCCGAAGGCGAACAGCGCACCGTAGATCGCGACGCTGAAGGCGGCTCCGCCGGCGAGCACGACCACCGCCAGCCGGCTGCGGAGCAGGGCCGGCGGCACCACCGACGCCCGGCCGGCCCGTTCGAGCGCGACCAGCACGGCGATGGCGATGGCCGCGGCGAGCAGCGGCAGCAGCGCCGCGGGCGCGACCGGAGAGCGGTGCCCGGCCTCGACGATCGCCACCGTCAGCAGCGCGCCCGCGACGACGGCCAGCAGCTGCCCGCGCCCATCGATCGCGGCCGGCGAGCGGGGCGTCTCGCGCATCCGCACCGTCGCCCAGAAGGCGAGCGCTCCGGGTAGCACGTTGAGCAGGAAGACCCACCGCCAGCCGAGCCCGCTGGTCAGCGCGCCGCCGACGAGCGGACCGAACGCGATCCCGAGCGAGGCGACGGCCGACCAGGCCGAGATCGCGCGGGCGCGGCGCGCCTCGTCGGGCTGGGTGTGGCGGACGAGGGCCAGCGAGGCGGGCAGCGCGATCGCCGCCGTCGCCCCCTGGAGGACCCGGGCAACGATCAGCGCTCCGGCCGACGGAGCGGCGGCGCAGAGCAGCGAGGCGAGCACGAACCCGGCGATCCCGATCCGGAACGCGCGGCGGGCGCCGATCCGGTCGCTGACGGCACCGGCGGCGAGCAGGCCGCCGGCGAGCGCGATCAGGTAGCCGTCGACGATCCACTGCAGGCCCTGGAGGGAGCCGTCGAGCGCGGCACCGATCCGCGGCAGCGCGACGTTGACCGCGGTCGAGTCGAGGATCACGAGGAAGAACCCGACCGACGCGGCGACGACGGTCAGCGGCTCGGCGAGCGGCGGCGGGGAGGCGGAGCGACGGGCCATGGATCGAGTCTGGGCCGCGATCGGCCGTCCCGGAAATGCCGATCGGCCGCCGATCTATGATCGCCGTGCATGAGCGTGGAGCTGCGGCTGCTGGAGGCGTTCGTCGCCGTCGTCGACGAGGGCACGTTCACGGCCGCGGCCGCCCGGCTGACCCTCAGCCAGCCCGCCCTGAGCCGCCGGATCGTGCAGCTGGAGCGGCTGGTCGGCGGGCCGGTGCTCCAGCGCACGACCCGCGCCACCGACCTGACGGCGGCCGGCGAGGCGCTGCTGCCCCACGCCCGCGCGGCCCTCCGCAGCGCCGAGGCGGGCGCGCTGGCCGCCCGGGCGGTCGCCGGCGGTGGGCGGACGCTGCGGGTGCTGCTCAGCCGCCACGGCGACGGCCGGGTGGTCGGCCTGGCGATGGCGCGCCTGCGCGAGCAGCAGCCGCGGGTCCGGGTCGACGTCGCCCGGGGCAGCTCCCGCGAGGCGATCGACGCGCTCCGTCACGGCCGCGTCGACGTCGCCTTCGCCCGAGCGCTGCCGGAGGGCGACCTCGACGGCCTCGACGCCGAGCTGGTGCTGCGCGAGGCGCTGCTGGCCGTGCTGCCCGCGAGCCATCCGCTGGCCGCGCTCGACGTGGTGCCGCTCGCCCGCTTCGCCGCCGAGCCCGCGGTCTTCTTCAACAGCGACGACCTCTGCAGCCGCCGTACCGTCCGCGAGGTCTGGGGCCAGGACGCGACCGTCCCCGACGTCGCGGTCGCGCTGCGGCCCGACGTCGACGCGATGGTCGACGAGGTGGCGATCCGCGGCGACGCCGTCACGATCGCCTACCCGGCCGACGAGGCCCGCGCCGCCTCGCTCGGCCTCGTCCTGCGGCCGCTGGCGCCCGAGGTCGACCGGCCGCTCTACCTGCTCCAGCGCAGCGACGACGAGCGCCGGCAGGTGACCGCGTTCGTCGCGCTGGTGCGGACGACGGCGGGCCCGCGCCGCTGACCCCGCTCAGCTCTCGGCGGACCGCGGCGCCCGCAGCTCCTCGGCCAGCAGGTCGAGCAGCAGGCCGTCCGCCCACGCGCCGCTGGCCGGGTCGCGCCAGTAGCGGCGCAGCACCCCGACCCGCCGGAAGCCGAGCCGCTCGTAGGCCCGGATCGCGCGCTCGTTGGCCGCGGCCGGGTCGATCACCAGCCGGTGGTGGCCCTCCTCGTCGATCAGGTGGCGGGCCAGCAGGTGGATCGCCTCGGGGCCGATCCCGCGGCCCTGGGCGGCGGTGGCGACGAACAGGTCGAGCCCGGCGTGGCGGAACTCCGGGTCCTCCTCGGCGTAGGCCTGGATCAGCCCGACCAGCTCGCCGGCGACCACGATCGCCCAGGCGCGGGTGCCGTCCTCATCGGTCCAGGCCCACTCGTCCTCGGGCGACCACCAGCGGGCGACCGACGGCTCGCGCACGATCGCCCGCAGCCGCTCGCCGTCCGCCGGCGCGACCGGCCGCAGGGTCACGCGCTCGCCGCCGATGATCGTCATCGCGGCGATCCTAGGCGGCCGCCCCCGCCGCGCGCGACGTTCCGGTCGTCCGGCGACCGGAACGTCACGCGCGGTGGGCGGTCAGCGGCCGCCGCGACCGCGGCCCGGCCGACCGGCCTCGAACGCGCGCACCGCCGCGACCCCGATGTCCGGGTTGTCGGTGAAGACCGCGTCGACGCCCAGCCGCAGGAACTGGGTGATGTAGCCCCGGAGGTCGCCCGGGGTCGCCGGGTCGCTGCCGTTGCGGCGCTCCAGCGGCAGGAACGAGTTCTCGCGCCGGAAGGTCCAGACCACCACCGGCAGCCCCGCCCGGTGCGCGTCGGCCACGAACGAGGTCGGCGGCAGCGAGCGGCCGCTGGCGTCGCGGGGCACGATCCAGGCCGTGTTCGGCGAGACCGCGTCGGCGTAGCGGGCGATCCCGCGCAGGCCGGCCGGGGTCGCCAGGTCGGCGTAGGTGGTCGTCCCGCCGGCGGCCGCGACGTCGGCCGGCTGGCCGCTGGCGTCGAGCAGCTGGACCGTCCGGACCTTCGCGTGGCGGTCGAGCCAGCGCAGGTTGGCGACCTCGAACGACTGGACGATCACCGGCGAGCGGCGGTTGTCGAGCCGGTTGCGCCGCAGCACGTCGACCAGCGCCCGCTCGGGGTCGAAGCCGATCCCGTGGAAGTAGGTCGAGTGCTTGATCTCGGGCGCGATCGCGATCGTGCGGCCGGTCCGGCGGCTGGCGTCGCGGGCGATGTCGATCACCTCCTGGAAGGTCGGCACCTTCCAGCGGCCGTCGTACTGGACGTTCTGCGGCCGCAGCGCCGGCAGCCGCTCCTTGGCCCGCAGCGTCCGCAGCTCGGCGAGGGTGAAGTCCTCGGTGAACCAGCCGGTCACCGACTGGCCGTCGATGGTCTTCGTCCGCTTGCGGTCGGCGAACTCGGGCCGGGCGGCGACGTCGGTGGTGCCCGAGATCTCGTTCTCGTGGCGGTCGACGAGCACGCCGTCCCTGGTCGACACCAGGTCGGGCTCGATCACGTCGGCGCCCTGCTGGATCGCCAGCTCGTAGGCGCCCTCGGTGTGCTCGGGCCGGTAGCCGCTGGCGCCGCGGTGGGCGTAGACGGCGCGCTCACGGAGGCTGCCGAGGTTGCCGCCGCTGTGGGCCCAGCGGTCGCCGCCGTCGGCGTCGGCGGAGGCGGCGCCGACCGCGGTCACCGCGAGCGAGACGAGGACGGCGCCGACCGCGGCCAGGGAGCGGCGGCGGCGCGGGGACGGGTGGGGGATGGCGATGGAATCACGCACGCCGCCAGTGAACCGCCGCGCCGGCGGCCTGGTGTGACCCGCGGGTGAAGGCCGTCCGCCACCGGCTGCCGCTCAGCCGGCGGTCGCCTGCAGCTCGCGCGGGGTCCGCCCCCGCAGCCGGTCGCGCAGCTCGCGGACCTCGCGGTCGGCCGGCGCCAGCTGCAGCGCCCGCTCGCAGGCCTCGAGCGCGTCGGTCGTGCGGTCGGTCCGCGCCAGCGCGTGGGCGTAGCGCGCCCAGGCCCGCGCGCGGAGGCCGGGATCGACCTCCTCGGCGTCCGCCAGCTCGGTCGCCTGCTGGCAGGCGTCGACCTGGCGGCCGAGGTCGCCCGACAGGTGCGCGGCCAGGGCCAGGTCCATCAGGCCCTCGACCGTCGGCTCCAGCGCCCGCGCCCGCTCGAGCGCGTCGAGCGCCCCGGCGCGGTCGTGCAGCCGCAGCCGCAGCCGGCCGAGCCGCGCCCACGCGGCACCGTCGCGCGGGGTCAGCCCCACCACCCGCGCGGCCGACTCCTCGGCCTGGATCGTCGCTCCCTGGGCCTCGTAGATCCGGGCCGCGAAGCGGTGCGGACCGGGGCGCTCGCCCTCGACCCGCAGCCAGTCGCGGACCGCGCGGCCGGCGGCGGCCAGGTCGTCGGCCTGGAGCAGCGCGACGGTCAGCAGCCGCAGCACGACGGTGTTGGAGGGATCGGCGTCGCGGGCGTAGAGCAGCCGCTTGGCCGCGACCGCGAACTCGCCCTCGGCCAGCGCGTGCTGGGCCGCAGTCAGGAACCGCTGGACCCGCTCGGCGCCGGGGTCGGGCTTCGAGAAGTCGACGAACTGCAGGGTGCCGGCCGGAACGGTGCGGATGCCGAGCTGGAACGCGACCCGCGCGAACTGCTGGATGTCGTCGCCCTCGCCCGTGAAGTAGACGCCGCTGACGCTGCCGACGCCCCACTCCGGGTACGAGACGCAGCGCGCGTAGCGGTGCACGACCGAGTGGTCGGGCATCCGGCTGCCGAACGGGTCGTGCTTGGCGCGGTCGGCGGCGGCCTGCGCGGCCTCGTAGGCGCGGCGGCCCTCCTCCTCGCGGGCGGCGCGGGCGGCGGCGGCGTTGACGCGGACCGCGTTGGCGGTGATCGTGCCGCCGCGCGACTCCTCGGCCAGTCGCTCGAGCCGGTCGGCCGCCTCGTTGACCGCCTTCAGGTGGCGCTCGTGCTCGAGCTGCCGGCCGGGCGGGGCCAGGTCGGGGTGCCAGCGCTTGGCGAGGTTCCGGCGGGCCTGCTGGACGTCTCGCTTGTCGAACGGCGGGGTGAGCTCGAGCAGCCCGAGCCCATGCTCGATGTCGAAGACGGAAGAGGCCATCCCACCGAGGTTAGCGGGCCGCGCCGGAGCGACCAACGGGCGCCCGCCACCCGCGGGCGGCGAGCGCCCCGGACACGGTCGGCCCGCCACCGGGACTTGCAATTTCTCTAATTCTGATCTACTTTCCAGGTATGGCCGATTCGCCGCCTGACGCCACACCGCTCCGGGAGTGTCGCCGGCGATAGCCGTCCCGCTTGGTCGCCGTCGTCTGCGTGGGCGGGCGACCAAGGCCCGCGCGTCCTCCTGTCCCTTTCCTCTCCCGGGTGGGGCGCGCGGGACCTGGCAGTACCGGGGGTGGCAGCCCCCGCCGTGGGTGGCGTGCGTCGCCCGGTGGACCGGCCGTCTCGTGCGCCGGCCGGTCCACCGGGCGCGCGCGCCGCGCCCGGCATCGCGGGTCGCCGAGGCGGTCCCGACCCTCGTCCGCGCGCCCGGCCCCGCCGGGCGCGCGGCTCGTCGTCAGTGGGTCGTCGAGCTGAGGGCCAGGCCGACGATCCCGATCGCCACCAGGCCGAGGCTGGCCAGCCGCGCCGGGTTGACCGCCTCGCTCAGGAAGACGATCCCGACGGTGGCGGCGCCGATCGCGCCGATCCCGGTCCAGACCGCGTAGCCGGTCCCGACGGGCAGGTCGCGCAGCGCCTGGGCCAGCAGCCAGAAGCTGGCCACGGCGGCGACGACGAAGATCGAGGTCTCGAGCGGCCGGGTCAGGCCGTCGCTGTGCTTCATGGCGATCGCCCACACCACCTCGAGCAGGCCGGCGGCCGCCAACATGATCCAGGACATGAGGTCCGTCCTCCGCGAGCGCCGTCGTCGTTCCGGGTACGGCGCGCCCTCTCGTCCGGGAGGCGCGGGTGATCGCGCCATCAATTGGAAGGTAGCACGGCGCCCCGCGCGTGGCCACGCCGTCGCCGGGCCCGGATCCGCCCGCCCGTCGGACGTGCCCCGCCGGCCAGCCGCTCGGCCAGCACCCCCGCCCCCGCGGCCCCCGCCACGGCCAGCAGGCCGGTCGCCAGCAGCAGGCCGACCATCGTCGCCGGCGCCAGGGCGCAGACCACGATCGCCGCCAGCAGCACCCGCGCGAGCCGGCGGCGGACGGCGGCGACGACGCTCAGCAGCACCAGCGCCACGATCGCCGGCACCCGCAGGCCGGGGCGGCGGACCAGCGCCTGCAGCCAGGCGATCGCGTGCAGCGGCGCGTGCTGGGCGATCGTCGTCGTCGGCAGCGGCCGGCGGGCGGGCTGCGGCCGCGGCGGGCGCGAGGTCCGGCCGGGGTCGGCGGGCGGCGCCGGCCGCTGCCCGTCCTGCTCCTCCCGCATCCGCTCGACCGCGTCGCGCCAGGCGCCGGCGACCGCGTCGCGGCGACCGGCGTCGACCCCCTGCAGCGTCCGCCCCTGGATCCACCGCGCCCACCACCGCGAGCCGAGCAGCGCGCTCGGCAGCGGCCGCTCGCGTCCGGCCTGCGCCAGCCACCGCTCGAGCAGCCAGCGCTGGCGGGCGGCGTCGCCGGGAGCGGTCGCCCGGACCCGGATCGCGGCGGCGTTGCGGGTCCGCGGCTCGCCGGGCGGGGCACAGAGCGGCCGCAGGTCGGGGTCGAGGCCGCGCGGGCAGGGAACCTGCTCGACCGCCGCGACGTAGCGGGCGAAGGGCGCCGACGCGTCGATCCGCAGCGGTCCGCCGGCCACGTCCCAGCGGTCGATCGCGACCAGCCCCAGGGCGCAGGCCGGCAGCGCGACCAGCGCCACCGTCGGCGCCGCCCGCCGGCGCAGGCGGGCGACCAGCAACGCCACCGCGACCACGGCCAGGATCGCGACCGCGGTCGTCCCGGCGACGTGCAGCAGCGCCACCGACAGCAGCCCGCCGGCGGCCAGCGAGCGGCCCGGACCGGGCCGGCGGGCGGCCAGCAGGAACGCGCCCAGCGCGGCGGCGGTCGCCACGCTCGAGACACCCGCCAGGTGCTCCTGGAGCGCGCGGTCGGGATCCCAGCCGACGATCGCCGCCGCCACCACCGCGGCCCAGACCGGCGCCCGCAGCCGCCGCGCGGCCAGGTAGGCGAGCAGCGCCGTCAGGACCCCGATCAGGTGCTCGACCGAGACCACCGCCAGCGGGCCCAGCTGGAGCAGGTCGGCGGTCCGCGACCAGAGCGCGTGGGCCGGCGGGTCGATCAGGTCGGACCAGAGCCCGCTGCGCCCCTGGTCGAGGGCGGCGATCGCGCTCGTGCGGTCGTCGATCGCCGGCCGCAGCGCCAGCGTCGTCGCCAGCCGCAGCACCGCGGCGCCGGCCAGCACCACCAGCAGCGCCGGCGGGGCGGCGGCGACCGTCGTGCCCGCGCGCCGCAGCGCCGCGCGGGCCTGGCCCCGGCCCCACGCCCGGCGGGCGCGGCGCAGCAGCTCGCGGGTCCGCTGCGGCACGCCCAGCGCCTGGGCCGCCAGCAGGCCGGCGGCGACCGCCAGCGGCGCGGCCGGCACCGCGTAGCGCGGGTTGTAGAGCTGGATCGCCGCCGAGCCCGCGATCAGGACGAAGGCCGCGCCGCCGAGCAGCGCGATCGGCCGCCGGCGCCCGCGGGTCCGGAACAGCGCCAGCAGCACCAGCAGCGCGGCCGGCAGCAGCGCCCACGGCGGGACCCGCACCAGCGCCTGGATCCGGGCCGCGGCGACGACCCCGCCGTCGCTGCGGTGGTAGCGGCCGCCCCAGCCGTGCTCGGCGAGGACGCGCAGCGCGCCCTGCTCGGCGTAGGCCCACCGCAGGTCGGCCGGGAACTCGCCGTCCGGCCCCTCGATCTGGGCCGCCCGCCGGCGGGCGAAGGCCGGCCACGCCTGGCGGATCGCGTCGCGCATCCGCAGCGCCATCGCGTCGGCCCGCTGGCGGGCGTTGACCGCCGCCGCCATCCGGTTCAGGGTCGCGTCGCCGCGCGGGGCGCCGCCGAACTCGCGCAGCGCCGGCGAGCGCTCGGGGTCGAACCAGTAGGCGCGGACGTCGGGCCGGCGCGCGGCGCCTCCCGGCTCCGACTCGCAGAGCCCGGCGGCGTCGGCCGGGACGGCGATCCGCGAGCACTCGGCGATCTGCGCCACCCGTCCGTAGGCGCTCCAGCCCGCGGTCGGCGAGAAGCTGAACGAGCCGGTCACGTGCTGGCGGTGGAGCAGGTAGGGCCCGAGCACGGCGACGACGCCGATCGCCGCCGCCGCGAGCACCGCCGCCGACCGCGGGGCCGGACGGTGCGCCAGCAGCCACAGGCCGACGACCGGCAGCAGCAGCAGGCCGACCGTCCGCACGATCACCGCCGCGGCCAAGACCGCGCCGAGCCCGAGGCCGACGGCGACCAGCCGCCGCGGCCGCGCGCGGACGGCGGGACGGACGGCGAGCGCGGCCAGCAGCGTCGCCGCCGCGAGCAGGAACAGGAACGGCGTCTCGCTGACGTAGGTGTGGGCGAGCACGACGACGTCGCCCGAGCAGGCGGCGACCAGCGCCACCCCGGCCGCCACCCAGCGCGCGCCGCCGAGCAGCCTGACGGCGGCGTAGAGCATCGCCGCCGCGGCCAGGCCGAGCAGGTGCTGGAGGACGGTGACCGCGGTCGCCGAGCCGAGCAGCGCGAAAGCCGCGTGCAGGAACAGCGGGTAGCCCGGCGGGTGGAGGGCGTCGCCGACCGTCGACCCGGCCGCGCCCAGCTCCAGGAACGAGACCGCGTCGGCGTTGTTCAGCAGCGCCGGCGAGGCGGCCAGGAAGAGCGCTCCGCGCAGCAGCGCGCCGAGCGCGAGCACCGGTCCGAGCACGGCCAGCTCGTGCCGGGCCCGCTTGCCACGCAACGGCGAGGGCCACGACCGGACGGCCGTGGCCCCGCGCCCGCTCCTCCAGCCTGGACGCATGTCCGGGACCGTACCAGCGAGTGGTGGACGCCGTCCTCGGCGCCACCGTGCCGGGGTCGGTGCAGGCGTCCCGCTACCGTCTGTCGGGTGAGCAGTCAGTACGTCTACACGCTGCACCGGGTGACGAAGAAGCACCCGCCGGACAAGACGGTCTTCCAGGACCTGTCGCTGTCCTTCCTCCCGGGCGCGAAGATCGGCGTGCTGGGCTACAACGGCGCCGGCAAGTCGAGCCTGCTGCGGATCATGTCCGGGCAGGACAAGGACTTCGACGGCGAGGCGCAGCTGGCCCCCAACGCCACCGTCGGCTTCCTCCAGCAGGAGCCGCACCTGGACGAGACCAAGACCGTCCACGAGAACGTGATGGAGGGCCTGGCCGAGCTGAAGGCCCTGGTCGACCGCTTCAACGAGCTGGCCGTCAACTACAGCGACGAGACCGCCGACGAGTTCGCCCGGCTGCAGGCGGAGATCGACGCCGCCGACGCCTGGGACCTCGACAACAAGGTCGAGTACGCGATGGACGCGCTCCGCTGCCCGCCCGGCGACTGGGCCGTGACCGACCTCTCCGGCGGCGAGAAGCGGCGGGTGGCGCTGGCCCGACTGCTGCTCTCGGCCCCCGACCTGCTGCTGCTCGACGAGCCGACCAACCACCTCGACGCCGAGTCGGTCCACTGGCTGGAGCGGCACCTGGAGAGCTACAAGGGCACCGTCGTCGCGGTCACCCACGATCGCTACTTCCTCGACAACGTCGCCGGCTGGATCCTGGAGCTCGACCGCGGCCGCGGGATCCCCTTCGAGGGCAACTACTCCGGCTGGCTGGAGGCGAAGGCCAAGCGGATGGAGATGGAGAAGCGCACCGACGTGGCCCGCCAGCGGCGGATCAACGAGGAGCTCGACTGGGCCCGCAAGAACCCCAAGGGCCGGCAGACGAAGCAGAAGGCGCGCCTCAACAACCTCGACGCGCTGATGGCCGAGCAGGCCTCGCTGCGGCTCGACGAAACCCGGATCACGATCCCGCCCGGGCCGCGGCTGGGCGGCACGGTGATCGAGGCCAACGGGCTGACCAAGGGCTTCGGCGACAAGCTGCTGTTCGAGGACCTCTCGTTCACGCTCCCGCCCGGCGGCATGGTCGGCGTGATCGGCCCCAACGGCGCCGGCAAGACCACGCTCTTCAAGCTCCTGACCGGGCTCGAGCAGCCGGACGCGGGCACGATCAAGCTCGGCGAGACGGTCGACCTCAGCTACGTCGACCAGTCGCGCGACGCGCTCGACCCGGAGAAGAACGTCTGGGAGGAGATCTCGGACGGCCTCGACTACGTCAAGGTCGGCGACCGCGAGATGAACTCGCGCCAGTACGTCGCGTCGTTCAACTTCAAGAAGGGCGACCAGCAGAAGAAGGTCGGTTCGCTCTCCGGCGGTGAGCGCAACCGCGTCCACCTGGCCAAGCTGCTGCGCCGCGGCGGCAACGTGCTGCTGCTGGACGAGCCGACCAACGACCTCGACACCGACACCCTGCAGGCGCTCGAGGAGGGCCTGCTCGGCTTCCCCGGCTGCGCGGTCGTGATCTCCCACGATCGCTGGTTCCTGGACCGGATCGCGTCCCACATCCTCGCCTTCGAGGGCAACTCGACGGCGACCTGGTTCGAGGGCAACCTGCAGGCCTACGAGGCCTACCGCCGCGAGCTGCTGGGCGACCAGGCCGACCGGCCCCACCGCCTGACCTACAAGAAGCTCACGCGGTAGCCGGCGGCGGACGGGGTCCGCCACTCGGCATTGTGGATACAAAACTCCGGGGGTAGGATCCAAGGATCCATCCGACCCCCGGAGACCCATGTCCGACGTCGTCCAGTCCGTCACCGGCCCGATCGGGCCGGACGAGCTCGGGATCACGCTGCCCCACGAGCACGTCTTCGCGAACCTCCACCCGACCGAGCCGCGCGACGGCTTCCTGACCGTCTGGGACGAGCGGCAGGCGGACATCGAGGCCTTCCGGGCCGCCGGCGGCCGGACGCTGCTGGACGTCACCAACGGCGAGCTGAGCCGCTACGCCGCGCCGATCTACTTCTCCAAGGACCCGGCCGACCAGGTCCAGCACCCGATCACCGGCTCGCGCTCGGTGGCCAACGTGCTGGCGAC
Source organism: Patulibacter defluvii (assembly GCF_034096925.1). Lineage (NCBI taxonomy): Bacteria > Bacillati > Actinomycetota > Thermoleophilia > Solirubrobacterales > Patulibacteraceae > Patulibacter > Patulibacter defluvii. The sequence goes on along the minus strand of NZ_JAWZSQ010000002.1, from coordinate 81,814 downwards.
CAAGGCGATGGCCGAGGCGACCGGGGTCAACGTCGTCCTCGGCACCGGCCACTACTTCCACCACTACTGCGACGCCGAGTGGTTCGACCGCAACTCGACCGACGCGATCGCCGAGTTCCTCGTCGCCGACCTCGAGCACGAGATCCCGGGCACCGGCGTGCGGGCCGGCTTCATCGGCGAGGTGGCGTCCGACCTGCCCTACGTGACGGCGCTCGAGGAGCGCTCGTTCCGGGCCTCCGGCCGGGCCGCCGCCCGCACCGGCGTGATGGTCACCACCCACGCCCCGACCTTCCCGACCGCCGAGACCCAGATCGACATCCTGACCCAGGAGGGCGTCGCGCCGGAGCGGATCGTGATCGGCCACACCGACACGGTCAAGAGCCTCGACTACTCGATCGACCTGCTGAAGCGGGGCGTCTACGTCGAGTACGACTGCATGATGGCGGTCAAGATCGCCGGCGTCGTCGTCGAGCACGAGCTGCGCCGGCGCGTCGAGTACCTGCGGGCGCTCGTCGACCAGGGCTACGGCGACCGGATCCTGCTCTCGCAGGACGTCAGCCAGCGCTCGCACCAGGCGGCCTTCGGCGGCCCGGGGCTGACCTTCGTCTTCGACGAGTTCGCCGACGCCGCCGTCGCCGCCGGCATCGACCGCGCGACCCTCGACCGGATGTTCACCGACAACCCCCGCCGGCTGCTCTTCGGCCGCTGAGCGCCCGACCCCGACCCCGACCCCGGAGACCCCATGGCCAGCGACCGCCGCCCGATCACCGCCCCCGACGCGCCCGCCGCGATCGGCCCCTACGTCCACGCCGTCGCCGCCGGCGGCTTCGCGTTCTGCTCCGGCCAGGTGCCGCTCGACCCGGTCAGCGGCGAGCTGGTCGGCACGACGCCCGCCGAGCAGGCCGAGCAGGCCCTGCGCAACCTCCAGGCGGTGGTCGAGGCGAGCGGCGCGACGATGGCCGACGTCGTCCGCGCGACCGTCTACCTGACCGACATGGCGGCCTTCGCCGAGGTCAACGAGGTCTACGCGCGCTGGTTCGCCGCCGACCCGCCGGCCCGCGCCGCCGTCGGGGTCGCCGCGCTGCCGAAGGGCGCGCAGGTCGAGGTCGACGCGATCGTCGCCCTCCCCGCCTGACCCCGTTCGGGCGTCATCCCACCCCCACCCCGCCGAAGGTGGGATGACGCCACTACGCCGGGTCCGGGGCCGGGACCGCCGTGAGCGGGCGGCCGAGGCCCCGCCGGCGGAGCACCAGCAGCGGCAGGTAGGCGCCGACCGCGACCACCGCCGAGCCGGCCAGCGCCGCCTCGGTCGAGCTGAGCGAGACGACCAGCCCGCCGAGCAGCGCCCCGCCCCCGAAGGCGACGTCCATCGACCCGATGTAGAGCCCGAGGCCGGCGCCGCGCTGGGCCGGCGGCACCGCCTCGGCGACGATCATCGAGAGCGCCGGGTAGGCGAGCGCCAGCCCGCAGCCGCAGAGCACCGCCGCGACCGCCGCGACGGCGAACGACGACGCGAACGCGAAGACGACGTAGCTGGCGATCAGCGGCACGACCGCGGCGAAGGCCACCGGCATCGCGCCGATCCGGTCGCAGAGCCGCCCGCCGAGCATCCGCCCGAGGAAGGTCGCCACCGCGATCACCGTGAAGATGCTGGCCGCGCCGCCGATCCCGCCGCCCTGATCGAGCCCGCGGCCGCCGAGGTGCAGCACGCCGAAGCTCTCCAGCACCGCGTGCCCGAACGCGGCCAGCACGAAGACCAGGCCCGGCAGCAGCGCCCCGTGCGGGACCCCGGCCCACCAGCGCCGCAGCCGGCCGCCGGCCGCCGGAGCACTGCCGGCGGCCACCGCGGCGATCTCGCCGGGCGCCGCCCCGCCGCCGCTGACGCCGTCGGCCGCCGGTCCCGCCGCGTCGGCCGCGTGGGCGACCCGCGCCGGCTCGCGCAGCAGCAGCAGCGTCAGGCCCGAGGCCAGCCCCAGCACCGCGCCGCTGGCCCAGACCCAGCCGAACCCCCACTGGTCGAGCACGGCGACGCTCCACTGCGGTCCCAGCGCCAGCCCGAACCAGATGCTCATCCCGTAGGCCCCGAGCGCGCGGCCGCGGCGGTGGGCCGGCACCACGTCGACCATCCAGGCCATCGTGACGACGGTCAGGGCCGCCTCGCCGGCACCGATCAGCATCCGGCCGAGCACGATCACCGGCAGCGAGCCGGCCGGCACCAGCAGCGCGCAGCCGGCGGCCATCACCACCGCCCCGGCCAGCGCCGGCCGCCGCCGGCCGCCGCGGTCGCTGAGCGCGCCCGCCCACGGACGCAGCAGCAGCGCGACGGCGGCCGTCGCCCCCATCGCGATCCCGACCGCGGTCGCCCCCGCCCCGACCTCGTCGCGGACGAACCGCGGCAGCACGGCGACGTGCGACCCGATCGCCAGGAAGCAGAGCGCCGTGGAGAGGACCAGGACCCAGACGGTCCGCCGCTCGGCGGCGCTCGCGGCCGGCTCAGCCGACGTCGACAGGGAGCCCCTCGATCTCGATCGCGCCGTCGGCCAGGTCGGCCAGCACCTGCTCGCTGGTGACGTGGCTGTCGCGCTGGAGGTAGCGCATCGCCTCGAGCGCGGCCTCGTGCGCGGCGGTCGAGGAGCCGCCGACGCAGTCGGTGATCACCCGGATCCGGTAGTCGTGCTGGTGGGCGTCGACCGCGGTGTAGTGGACGCAGACGTCGGTCAGCCCGCCGACGAGCAGGACCGTGGTGGCGCCGTAGGAGCGCAGCACCAGGTCGAGCTCGGTGGCGAAGAAGGCCGAGTAGCGGCGCTTGCGGATCAGGTACTCGTCGCCGACCGGCTCGAGCCCGGCGACCAGCTCGGTCGACGGGTCGCCCTCGAGCGCGTGGACGCCCTCGGCGCCGTCCAGCTCGCGACCGAAGTCGACGCCGTTGCGCTTGTGGACCTCCTGGATGAAGACGACCGGCACGCCGGCGTCGCGGGCGCCGGCGACCAGCCCGCGGATCCGCTCGATCCGCTCCAGCCGTGCGGCGACGGGGCCCATCTTCGGGATCCCCAGCGGGTCGGCGGTGGTGGTGCCGCCCTGCACGTCGATCACCACCAGCACGGAGCGCTCGGGAACGGTGACGCTCATGATCTCGATCCTCGTTTCGTGATTTCCGGCCGTCCGACTCGCCGTCAGTGGCAGCAGGAGCCGCCCTCGGCCCGGCGCGGACGGTCGACGTCCATCGTCGGGTTGCGGTCGAAGAAGCCGTCCGGCTTCAGCGTCAGGTGGATCGCGTCGACCGGCATCACCGGCCACTCCTCGGGGCGGGTCACGTGGTGGGTGCCGAGGATCGGCCACAGCACCAGCCGCTCGCCGTCGATCGAGCGCTGCTGCCGCTGCCAGGCGTGGACCCCGTCCTCCCCCGGCTCGGCGTGGTTGGGGTACTTGCCGCCGACGTACTGCTCGTCGCGGTCGTAGGGGGTGGCCCAGAGGTGCTGGTGGATGAACGGCGCCCGCCGCGCCATCACGCTCTCCGGGTCGCAGAACGAGCGGGTGGTGTCGGCGATCTGGAGCCGGTAGGCGGTCGGCTCGCCGTAGCGGTTGGTCCGCTCGGCGCTCTCGATCCGCCAGTGCCGCATCGTCGCCGGGTCGTTGCGCTGGGCCGCCTCGCGCTCGTTGCGGAGCGGCGTCCGGACCGTCCGGACCGCGTTCCCGTACGGGTTGCGGGCGGGATCGGTCTCGGCCTCGGCGTGGACCTCGACCAGCCGGTTGCGGTCGCCGTCGATCGCCGGGTCGAGGCGGATGCCGAAGTAGTGCTGGTGGGTCGGGGCCTGGACGTGCTCGGCCACCCGCCGGCCGTAGGGCACCGGGTCGTCGGCCTCGACGCCGGAGACCGACAGCATCCCGGTCAGCTTGACCTCGAGCTCGATCCGTCCGTCCTGGTAGAGCGACCAGTAGAAGCCGTAGTCGTAGTTGGCGACGGTCTGGAAGTTCGAGATCACCAGCCGCCGCGAGCGGCGGACCTCGCCGACGTCGCGGCGCATGTCGGTGTGCTTCCAGAGCACCGAGTAGTCCTCCTCGTGCATGCAGACCGCGTGCTTGATCGTGCGCGCGGCGCCGTCGCCGCCGAGCACCGTGCCGTCGAAGTAGTGGATCACGCCGAGGCAGTCGCAGCCCAGCTCGAGCGAGTTCGTCAGCGGGCCGGCGCCGTACTCGCCCCAGTCGAAGAAGTTCTTGCGGTACTGGGTCGAGCTGGAGTCCAGGTAAGGGACGTACATCTCGTTGGCCGCGGCCCGCCGCAGGACCGAGCGACCGAGGAACGAGAGGTCGTGGAGCACCAGGCCCTCGCGGTGGGTGAAGCCGACGCGCAGGTCCCAACCCTGCCAGCGGACCCGCCAGCCGTCGACCTCGAACCCGGGGCCCTCGGGCTGGACCACGTCGAGCGGCGCCAGCGCCGGCGTCCGCGCGGTGCGGGTCGGGTCGGTCGCGCCGTCGCCGTCCTCGGGCCGCAGCGGGCGGTCGGCCGGCCACGAGCCGGCCTCGATCGGGCCGGCCTCCTGCGACATCGGCACGACGCCGTGGTCCTCGACCTCGACGACCTCCATCGCGTCCATGTCGATGATCGGCACCACGCCCTGGACCGGCCGGGCGTAGCCGTTGTCCTCGACCGAGGTCTTCTGCCAGACGGTGCCCCAGGTGACGCGGCGGTCGCCGTAGCCCTCGGGCTCGAAGCCGCCCATCGACTCGGCGTCGATCACGACCAGCGACATGTCGCTGATCCCGCGCTTGGCCAGTGCGGCCTGGAAGGCGGGGCTGTCGCGGCAGGCCTGGGCGGCGGCGCGGGCCTCCTCCGAGGTGATCCCGGGACGGCGGTGGTCGATCGACCGCCAGGCGAGGGCGCGGGCGCTGCCGCCGCCGGTCGCGACGGCGACGTCGATCTCCCAGCCGCTGCGGTTGGCGCTGTCGACGGCGATCAGCTCCAGCCGCCGCTCGCCCGCGTCGCCGTCGCCGGCGGCCACGGCCCGCGCGTGGTCCTCGTCCAGGTACGCGCCCCAGAAGCGGACGCGCTCGGAGAGCCGGCCGTCGGCGCGGACCGCCGCGACCGCGGCGTCGATCTCGGCCGGTCCGAGCGGGTCGAGCGGATGGCTCGTCCCGGTCTCGTTCCCGTGCGTGGGGGCGTAGGTGCTCACGAGAGGGTCACTCCTCGGTCGAGGTCGGATGTCGTTGCGCGGTCGCGGTGGCCCGCGTCCATAAATCGATTTATAGTGCGTTCGGCGGCCGCCGTCCAGTCGATCGCCGCCACGCCGTCGCCATCGCCGGCATCATCAGCCCCGTGCCGCCCGCCCCACCGTCCCCCGAGCGCCCCGACGGACGTCGCGTGACGATCCGCGACGTCGCCGCCGCCGCGGGCGTCTCGCCGGCCACGGTCTCGCTCGCCCTCAACGGCCGCGGGACGATCAGCGCCGCGACCGCGGCCCAGGTCGCGGCGATCGCCGAGCAGCTCGGCTACCGGCCCAGCCGCACCGCGCGGGCGCTGCGGACCCGGCGCGCGAACACGCTGGCGATCGTGCTCTCGCCGCTCGAGACCGCCACCGTCGGCGACGGCGTCACCAGCATCGAGTACCCGATGCGGGTGCTCCACGCCGCGGTCCTCGCCGCCACCGCCGCCGACCAGCGGCTGCTGGTCTCGCCGCCGCTGCGGACGACCGAGGACCTGGTCGAGCTGGACGGGATCATCGTCTGCGACCCGCCCGCCGGCGACCCGCAGCTGGCGCTGGTGGCGGCCGCCGGGCTGCCGGTCGTGACCGTCGAGCGCGACCCGGCCCGCCCCGACGACCGCTGGCACGTCAACTGCGACAACGGCGCCGCGATGCGGGCGCTGCTCGACCACCTGGCCGCCGCCGGGGCCGAGCGGATCGCCCTCGTCGCCTGGGAGTGGGACGTCGCCTGGACGACCGAGTCGGTCGACGCCTACCGCGCCTGGTCGGCCGAGCGCGGCCGAGCGGCGGCGGTCCACTACACCGCCGACGCGCGCCGCGCCCACGGCACCGCCCGCGAGCACGTGGCGACGCTGCTCGCGGCCCGCGAGCGGCCGGACGCGATCGTCGCGATGCCCGACCACTACCCCGCCGCGATCGTGCAGGCGGCCCGCGAGAGCGGCCTCGACGTGCCCGCCGACCTGCTGGTGGCGGCCGCGATGGACGGCACCGCGGCCCGCACCAGCGACCCGCCGGTGACCGCGATCGACCTCCGTCCCGGCGACGTCGGCGCGGCCGCCGTGGCGCTGCTGCTGCGGCGGATCGAGGGCGACCAGGAGGCCGGCCCGACGATCCTCGAGAGCACCCTGCGCCCGCGCGCCAGCACCCGCCGCTGAGCGGTCGCCGAGCGGCTCACCCGCGGACGACCGCGGCGGTGCCGTCGGCGCGCGGGTCGGCCGCCGCCTCGACGCCGGCGCCGTCGACGATCCGCGCCAGCTGGACGTGCCCGCAGAGGTCCTCGCGGGGGTTGCCGGCGGCGACCGTCAGCCCGCTGCCGGCCACCGACGACGGGACCGCCGCGCCCGGCTCGGCCAGGACCGTCTCGACCGCGAAGCCGATGTCGCGGTCGCCGACGACCCAGCGCGGCGCGGCGAGCGTGGCGACCGGATCGGCGACCGGATCGACCGCCCCGTCGGCGACCTGGGCCAGGATCAGCGGCTGCGCCCGTCCCCCCTGGCAGCCGAGCGCCAACCGCAGTCCCGGCCCCTCGGCCAGCAGCGGGCAGAGCGTATGGGGCGGCCGCGAGCCGGCCCGGATCGCGCCCGGATGGCCCGCTTCGAGCAGGAACGAGGAGCCGCGGTTGTGGAGCACGATCCCCGTCCCCGGCTCGAGCATCCCGGCGCCGAAGGTCTGGAAGTTGCTCTGGATCAGCGCCACCGACCAGCCGTCGTCGTCGATCGCGGTCACGGCGACCGTGTCGCCGGCGTGCCGCGGCGGCGCGGCGGTCAGCTCCTCGACCGGCACGGGACGGCGCAGGCGCTCGATGTCGATCGGGCCGCTGCGGGGGTCGCCGAGCAGCCGCTGGCGGGCGTCGTGGGCGCGGCGGGCCCGCTCCAGCAGGTCGCCCGGCTGGTCGAGGTCGAGCATCGCCAGCGCGACCGCGCCCTGCGACGGCGGCGGCGCGGCCCACCAGCGGACGCCGGCCCGCTCGAGCGTCAGCGGTGCGGTCAGCTCCGCCCGATGGGCCCGCAGGTCGGCGATCGTCAGCGGGCTGTCGAGCGCCCGCAGGCCGTCCGCGAAGCGCTCGGCCAGCGGCCCGTCGTAGAGCGCCAGCGGCCGCTCGGCGATCGTCCGCAGGGTCGCGGCCAGGGCCGGCTGGCGGAAGCGGTCGCCCTCGCGCAGCGGCACGCCGCCGGGCGCCAGCACGCCCCGCAGCCCGGGATCGAGCGTCACCGCGTCCGGCCGCGAGGCGATCGCCCGCGCCAGGCCGGCGACCACCGGGGTGCCCTCCTCGGCCAGCCGCGCGGCCCGCTCGACCGGTGCCGCCAGGCCCAGCTCGGCGCCGAGGTCGGCCAGCGCCGCCCAGCCGGCGGTCGCGCCCGGGACGGTCACCGCCTGCGGGCCCTGCCGCGGCATCGCCGGGCCGCCGGCGCGCAGGCGGCCGACGTCGACCGCCGCCGCGGCGGCGCCGAGCGAGAGCAACGCGACGACCGAGCCGTCGGGGCGCCGGACCAGCGCGGTCAGGTCGCCGCCGACCCCGCACTGGTGCGGGTAGGTGACGGCCAGGACCGCGGCCGCGGCGAGCGCGGCGTCGAGGGCGTTGCCGCCCGCACGCGCGGCGGCCTCGCCGGCGGCGGTCGCGTCGGCGTGCGGGGCGGCGACGGCGACGGTGCGGGTCATCGGTGCGCTCCGGGGCTCAGGCCGCGAGCGGGCGGAGGAAGGCCGGGCTCGGAGCGGCCTCGGCGCCGCGCAGCTTCAGCGGCAGGCAGACCAGCTCGTAGACCCCGGCCGCGATGTCGGTCAGGTCGAGGCACTCGACGATCGCGATGTCGCGCGGGCAGAGGATCAGGTGGGTGTCCCAGGTCTCGTCGCGGGTCGGGCTGTCGATCGTCAGGAAGTCGATGCTGACCAGCCGCACCCCGCGGTCGGCGAGCAGCTGGGCCCCGTCCGGCGCCAGGCCGATCCAGAAGTCGGGCTTCTCCGTCTCGCGCAGGGCGGTGGTCGAGTTGCGGGTCTTCAGCAGCACCCGCTCGTCGTCGCCGAGGCCGGCCCGCTCGAGGTCGGCGGCGGTGATCTCGGTCTCGACGAAGGTCAGGTCGAGCACCCGCGCCGGCCCGATCAGGACGTCGAGCGGGTACTGGTCGATCGGCCCGCGGGCGTCGTCGAAGTGCAGCCCGGCGTCGGTGTGGGTGCCGGTGTGGGAGCCGATGTCCCAGCGGGTGACGTTGCAGCGGTCGCCGGCGGCGAAGCTCTCGACCTCCTCGCGGACCGGCCGCCGGCCCCAGTGGAGCATCCCCGTGTGGACCGGGACGGTGACGTCGATCGGCGCCGCCGGCGGCCCCGCGGGCAGTGGCCGCAGGACGGCGCGGGCCGGGGCCGCCTCGGCGCCGCGGATCGGGATCGGCAGGCAGATCAGCTCGTGGACGCCGGCCTCGGCGCCCGACAGGTCGACGCACTCGACGGTGCTGACGCCGGCCGCCGACAGCACGTAGTGGGCGTCGAAGGTCTTGTCGCGACCGGGCGACTCGACGGTGTAGAAGTCGACGCCGACCAGCCGCACGCCGCGCTCGACCAGCAGCCGCGCCCCGTCCGGGTGGAGGCCGACCCAGCGGGCCGGCGGCGTCTCGCCCTGGAGCGGCCCGGCCGAGTTCGTGGTCCGCAGCAGCACCCGCGGCTCGTCGCCGAGCCCGGCCGCCTCGAGGTCGGCGGCGGTGATCTCGCTCTCGACGCCGGTCAGGTCGAGGACCCGGGCCGGGCCGACCAGCAGCTCGAGCGGCAGCGCGTCGATCGGCGCCCCGTCGGGCTGGGTGTGGAGCGGCGCCTCGACGTGGGTCCCGGTGTGGGCGCCCATGTACCAGCGGGTCACGTTGCCGGGATCGCCGTCGACGATCCGTTCCATGTAGCGCATCTCCGGCTGACGGCCGGGATGCAGCATGCCGTTGTAGACGGGGACGGAGAGATCGATCACGGACACGGGCGGCTCCTTTGGATGGATCCGAGACTATCGCATGTGGATCCAATCTTCGGAAACTTGTGCCGAAATCCACTCGATGTCCGCCCTGCTGGATACACTGCGCCGAGTTCCCGTCCCTGCTTCGCCCCGCACCGCCGATGACCGACGCCCCTCCCGCCCGCAGCCCGCTCGTCGACGAGATCGCCGCGGCCATCCGCCAGCGCATCATGACCGGGGAGATCGCCATCGGCGCGCAGCTGCGCCAGGCGGAGCTCGCCAACGAGCTCGGCGTCAGCCGCACCCCGGTCCGCGAGGCGCTCCGCCAGCTGCAGACCGGCGGCCTGATCGAGGTCGTCCCCCACCGCGGCGCGATCGTGCGGGTGCCGGTGCCGTGGGAGGTCCGCGAGGCCTACCAGGTGCGGGCCGAGCTGGAGGGCTTCGCCTGCGCGCTGGCCGTCGACCGGATCTCGCGCGCGGAGCTCGACGTGCTGCGCGAGGCGAACGCCGCGATGCGTGAGGCGACGACCAACCCGCAGGAGCTGGCGCCGGGCGAGAAGCCGCCGACGACCCACGTCAACGACGTCTTCCACACGACGATCCACCAGGCCGCCGGCAACCAGCGGCTGGCGCGGACGATCAGCGAGCTGAACGACACCTTCCCGCGCAACGTCTCGTGGCTGGTGCTGCGCGGCGACCAGCGCCACCGCGAGCAGAACGTCGAGGAGCACGAGCGGATCGTCGAGGCGCTCGCCGCCGGCGACGCCAACGCCGCCCGGCGCGAGATGCAGCGCCACGTCGACAACGCCGGCGAGCAGCTGGCGCGCTGGTACGAGCGCCGCTCGGCGACCGTCTTCACCGGCTGAGCCGGCCGGTCCGGCGACGGGGGCGGCGGACCCGCGCCCGCCGCCGGCCGCTCACAGCAGGCCGAAGTACTCGCGCTGCTCCCAGTCGGAGACGTGCGCCAGGTAGCGGGCGACCTCGGCCCGCTTGAGGGCCAGGTACCACGCGACGACGCCCTCGCCGAGCGCGGCGGCGAACGCCCCGTCCGCCGCGAGCGCGTCGAGCGCCTCGGCCAGCGACGCCGGCAGCCGCCGGGCCTCGGCCGCGTAGGGGTTCTCGGTCGGCTCGCCCGGATCGAGCTCGCGGTCGATCCCGTCGAGGCCGCTGACGATCTGCGCCGCGACGTACAGGTAGGGGTTGGCGGCCGGCTCGCCCGAGCGGTTCTCCAGCCGCGTGGCCGGATCGCCGACGCCGCCGACCGCGCGCACCATCGCGCCCTTGTTGTCGATCCCCCAGACGATCCGGTCGGGGGCGAGCGAGAACGGCTGGTAGCGCTTGTAGCCGTTGACCGTCGGGGTCGAGAAGGCCGCCGCGGCCGCCGCGTGGTCCAGCAGCCCGGCCAGCCAGCGGCGACCGGTCAGCGAGAGGACCGGGAACGGCGGCGCGTCGGCGGCCGGCGCCGGCGGCACGAAAGCGCTCTCCCCGCTCTCGACGTCGCGCAGCGCCTGGTGCAGGTGCCAGCCGGTCGAGGCGGTCTCGGCCCCGGCCGGGCGCGACATGAAGGTCGCCTGGAAGCCGTGGCGGCGGCAGATCTGGCGGATCGCCGAGCGGCAGAGCGCGACGTGGTCGGCGGCGGTCAGCGCGTCCGACGGCGCCAGCGTGACCTCCATCTGGCTGGGGCCGAACTCGAGCTCGATCGAGCGCAGCGGAAGGTCGAGCCGGGTCAGGCCGTCGCTCAGCGCGTGGACCAGCTCGTCGAGCCCGTCGAGCGCCTCCTCGTGCAGCAGCTGGGCGCCGGGCGTGGTCGGGCCGACCGCCGCGGCCCGGCCGGGGCGCCCGGGCGCGCCGACCCGGTCGTCGCTCAGCCCCTCCTCGGTCGCGCGGAAGACGTGGAACTCCAGCTCGACGCCGACGGTCATCGCGAAGCCGCGGTCGGCCAGCCGGGCCAGCGACCGGCGCAGGATCGAGCGCGGGCAGAACGGCACCTCGGCGCCGTCGGGGAAGCGCAGGTCGCAGAGCATCCAGCCGCTGCCCGGCGACCACGGCAGCAGCCGGAAGGTCGACGGATCCGGCACCAGCACCACGTCGCCGGCGCCGCTGAAGCCGTCGACCCCGACCCCGACGTCGGCCGAGAAGACGGAGAAGACCGAGCGCCCGGAGGTGTCCTTCAGCAGCAGCGACGAGGGCGCGGTGATGCCGTCGCGCAGCGCCCCCGGGAGCGCGTCGACGGTCAGGGTCTTGCCGCGCAGGATCCCGTGCTGGTCGACGAAGGCCAGCCGCACGAGCGTGACGCCGACCTCGTCGACCACGCGCCGGATCTGGCCGGCGGCGGCGTACTGGGCCTCGCTCCAGAGGTCGTGGCGGTCGACGAAGCCGCCGCGGTCGGCAGCCAGCATCGGCCGCGCGCTGGCCCCGCCCCCGCCCTCGGCGACCGGCCGCTCGTCGGCGTTGCGATCGGCGCTGCGCACGTCAGCTCACCCGCTCGGTGCGCCCGGCCCACGGCGACCGCTCGCGGCGCTCGGCCTCGCGCTGCTGCCAGTGGTCCTGCCAGCCCTCGGTGGGGGCGATCGTGTCGACCGCGCGCGGCCCGACCAGCGCCCGCGCCGCCTCGTCGTCGGCCGCCCGGCCGGGCGTCGGCTTGCCGGCCTCGAAGTCCTCCAGCGCCCGCAGCAGCAGCCGGCGGTTGGCGGTCACCGCGCGGTCGGAGACGCCCAGCCGCTCCTGGGTCCGGTCCTGGATCGGCCCCATGCTCTCGACCGCCCACTGGTCGTGGACGTTGATGTCGAGCCCCATCCCGGTGTAGGTGACGTCGCGCTGCTCGGTCGCGTCGAAGCCCCAGTCGTTGGCCCGGTTGCGGACCGGCCGGTAGTCGGGGAGCGTGACCTCCTTCAGCCGCTGGGCGAGCAGCGTCTCCTTGTCGGTCTTCTCCTCGAAGTCGTAGAAGATCATGTACCAGTAGTGCGAGTGGTCGTCGACGGGGACGTGCCACTGGGTGAAGACCTTGCCGTTGCCGAACGGCACCACGAACGCGTTGGGGAACATCAGGTTCGTGATCCGGACGTGCTTCATCTGCTCGGTCAGCTGGCGGATCGCGAAGACCCGCAGGCCGTGGTCGACGCGCTCGACCTCGATGTCGGGGCGGTAGGCGTCGCCGACCAGCTTCGAGAGCTTCTGGCCGGTGCCCTCGACCTCCTCGGCGAACTGCTGGCCGTAGGTGTCGCGCGGGTCCTCGTCGACGAACCGGTGCAGGAACGAGACGTGCGACGGGTCGATCCCGCCCTCGACGCCCTGCAGCCAGTTGCACTCCCAGAGGCCCTTGAAGGCGAAGGTGTACTCGTCGGGCGCCTTGAAGCAGTCGTAGTCGGGGAACGGCGGCGGGTCGCCGGCGCCGAGGTAGGCGAAGACGATCCCGTTGCGCTCCTCGCACGGGTAGCTGGAGATCCGGATCTTCTGCGCGAAGCGGGAGTGCTCGGGCTCGGCCGGCTGGGCCATGCAGCGACCGTCGGGACCGTAGAGCCAGCCGTGGTACAGGCAGCGCAGCCCGCCGTCCTCGAGCCGACCGTACGAGAGGTCGACGCCGCGGTGGGCGCACCAGCGGCTGATCAGCCCCCAGCCGCCGCTGTCGCGACGGAAGAGCACCAGGTCCTCCCCCATCAGCCGGACCGCCTTCACCGGCCGCTCCTCCGGCATCTCCGAGACGAGGGCGGCCGGCTGCCAGTAGGCGCGCATCAGCCCGCCGAGCGGGGTGTCCGGCCCGGTCTGGGTGAGCTTCTCGTTGTCGGCCTGCTTCAGCACGAGGGTCCTCTCCACGGGGGTTCCGGCGACCGTGGATCCGATCAACCGCTTGATGGATCCAATCTTGCCACAGTCGGCGCCCGGCGTCCAACCGGCCCACCGGAGAGTGCATCCAATCTGTCGATGCTAGGATCCAATCCCTGATGGCGGACCCGCACGCTCCCACGCCGCCCGCCGAGACCGACGTCGTCGTGGTCGGCGGCGGGACGGCGGGCGCCGCGGTCGCGGCGCGGCTGGTCGAGGCCGGGATCGAGGTGGTGGTGCTCGAGGCCGGACCCGACCTGGGCCCGCACGGCGACCCGCGCTGGCCGGCCGACCTGCTCGACGCCGCCCGCCTGGGCCACTCCCACGACTGGGGCTACGACTCCGGCGACACCTACCCCGACCAGCGGCTGCGGTTCGAGCGCTCGCGGGTGCTGGGCGGCTGCTCGACCCACAACGGCGCCGTCCAGACCTGGGGCCACCGCGCGGACTACGACGGCTGGGCGGCCGCCGGCAACCCGGGCTGGGGCGCCGACGACCTGCTGCCGCTCTTCCGCCGCGCCAGCGAGCGGCTGGCGGTGCGGACCTACCGCCACGACGAGCTGACCCCGTGGCAGGCGCTCTGGCACGACGCCGGCGCGGCGGTCGGATTGCCGCCGCTGAACGACCTCAACGACCTCGACGAGACGGTCGGGTTCGCGCCCGAGTCGGTCAACGTCACCGCCGACGGGGTCCGGTTCAACAACGCGTTCGCCTACCTCGACCCGCTGCGCGACGACCCGCGGCTGACGATCGTCGGCGACGCCAACGTCGACCGGGTGCTGGTCGAGCGTGGCGTCGCGGTCGGCGTCGTCGTCGACCACGCGGGCGCCGCGCACGAGCTGCGGGCCCAGCGGGTGGTGCTCTGCGGCGGCGCGTTCGGCAGCCCGGCCGTGCTGCTGCGCTCGGGGATCGGTCCCGCCGCCGCGCTCGCCGAGCTGGAGATCCCGCTGGTCGAGGACCGGCCGGGCGTCGGCGCCAACCTCCACGACCAGCCGTTCCTGCTGCTCTCGTGGGAGGGCAGCGAGGAGATCGACCGAGCGATGGCGGCCGCGGGGCCCTGGACGCCGGACGAGCAGACGATGGCCAAGGCCCGCTCGTCGCACGACCCCGACCTCTTCGACCTGCACCTGCTGCCCTACAGCCCGACCCACCTGTCCGGCGACGGCCGCCGCACGTGGCACGCCGGCGTCGGGGCCCTGCGGCCGCGATCGCGGGGGACGGTCCGGCTGCGCAGCCGCGACCCCGAGCGGCTGCCGCTGGTCGACCACGGCTTCTACGGCGATCCCGAGGGCCACGACCTGCGGGTCCTGGTCGAGGGCGCGGCGCTGCTGCGCGAGATCGCCGCGCTGCCCGCGCTGGCCCGGGTGCTGGGCCGCGAGGTCGCGCCCGGCCCCGCCGGCCTGACCGACCCGGCCGAGCTGCGGGCCTACCTGCGCGCCCACGTCGACAGCTACTGGCACCCGGTCGGCAGCTGCCGGCTGGGCCCGGCCACCGATCCGGCCGCGGTGGTCGGCCCCGACGGCCACGTCCACGGCGTCCGCCACTGCCTGGTGGCCGACTGCGCGCTGATCCCCGAGGTCCCGCGCGCCACGACCGCGATGCCCGCCACGGTGATGGGCGAGCGGATCGCCGAGCTGCTGATCGCCGAGCGCGCGCCCCGTCCGACCCGAGAGAAGGAGTCCCGATGAGCCCGTCCGACCTGCCGCTGCACTGGTGGAGCGCGCGCGACCTGGCCGCCGCGATCCGCGAGCGGCGCGTCTCCGCGGTCGAGGTGATGACCGCCTTCCTCGACCGGATCGACGCGATCGACGGGCAGGTCAACGCCATCACCACCCGGGTCCCCCGCGCGCAGGCGCTGGCGATGGCCGCCGACGCCGACGCGGCCGTCGCCCGCGGCGACGCGCTGGGGCCGATCCACGGCCTGCCGATCGCGGTCAAGGACCTGATGGACGTCGCCGGCCTGCGGACCACCCAGGGCGTGCGGGCCTTCGCCGACGCCCCGCCGGCCGCCCACGACAGCGTCCTGGCCGAGAAGCTGCGCGCCGCCGGGGCGCTGATCATCGGCAAGACGAACACGCCCGCCTACGGCCTCGGCACGGTCACCTTCAACCCGCTCTTCGGGCCCACCCGCAACCCCTGGGACCTGACCAAGAACGCCGGCGGCAGCTCCGGCGGGGCGGGCGCGGCGGTGGCCGCCGGGATGCTGCCCTTCGCCGACGGCTCCGACTCGGGCGGCAGCATCCGCTACCCGGCGGCGTTCGGCAACCTGGTCGGGCTGCGGCCGACGCCGGGACGGGTGCCGACCGGCCGCCGCGGCGACGGCTGGGCGCCGCACGGGGTGCTGGGGCCGATCGCCCGCGACGCCGCCGACGCCGGCCTGCTGCTGTCGGCGATCTCCGGCCCCGACCCGCGCGCGCCGCTGTCGCTGGCCGAGGATCCGGCCGCGCTGGCCGACGTGACGCCGCGCTCGCTGGAGGGGTTGCGGATCGCCTGGTCGCGGACGGGCGGCGGGCTGCCGGTCGACGGCGAGGTGCTGCGGGTGCTGGACGCCGCGCGGGCGACGCTGGAGTCGCACGGCGCGATCGTCAGCGAGCTCGACGACGGCTTCTGGGACGGGGCCGACGAGTGCTGGCAGATCGTCGAGATGCTCGGCTTCCTCGACTCCTGCGGCGAGGACGTGGCCGCCCACCGCGACACGATGCCGGACGACCTGGTCCGCAACGTCGAGGAGGGCCGGGCGCTGTCCGCCGAGCGGATCGTCCACGGCCTGCGGCTGCGGACCGAGCTGTTCCGCCGCACCGAGCGGGTGCTGGCCGACCACGACGTGATCGCCCTGCCGACGACGCCGCTGATCGCGCTGCCCGCCGACGAGACCTGGCCGCGCGAGGTTGCCGGCGTGGCCTTCGACCGCTACTTCCTGTGGCAGCGGCTGGCCTGCCGCGTGACGGTCACCGCCCACCCGGCGGCGTCGGTGCCGGGCGGCTTCTCGGCCGACGGCCTGCCGGTCGGCCTGCAGCTGATCGGCCGCCACCGCGGCGACCGCGAGCTGCTCGACCTGGCCGCCGGCCTCGAGACCGCGACCGGCTGGGGCGCGCGGCGGCCGCCGCTGTAGGACGGTGGCGGGGCGGCGCGGCCGGGGAGGGGCGAACGTCACTCACCCCCGGCCGCTGCCGCGGCCGTGTCACGAACGCCGCCGCGGGCGGGGGCGTCCGTGACACGGCGGGCCGGGACGGACCGCCGTGCGACGTTCTCAGTCGGCGGCGACGACCTCGCCGGCGAGCATCGCCGACGGGTCGAGGAAGGCGACGTCGGGCCGGGGGACGCCGGTCACGAGGTCGGCCAGCGCCTCGCCGACCGCCGGGCCGAACTTGAACGCGTGGCCGGAGCAGGCGGCGCCGACGAAGACGCCCGGCCGCTCGGGCACCGGCCCGATCGCGAACCGGTTGCGCGGGGCCATCGTGTAGCGGCAGGCGATCGCGTCGACGACCCCGCCGTCGGCCCCCGGGACGAACCGCCGGGCGAGCGCGTGCAGCCGCTCGACCTCGGCCGGCGTCACCGGCCGGCGGGGCGCGTCGAGGTCGTCGTCCGGTCCCTCGTCGAGGCCGACCTTGAGGCCGTCGCCGTCGAACGCCGGCAGGCCGAACAGCAGCCCGACGTCGGGCACGTCGACCGAGAAGAGGCCGAGCTGCGGCGGCGCGGTCCGCGCCGGGTCGGTCGCGGCGACGTTGATCGTCACGATCCGGATCACCCGCAGCAGCGCCGCGAACTCGGGCAGCAGCCGGCCGGTCCAGGGGCCGGCGCAGAAGACGACGCGGTCGGCGAGCACGCGCCCGGCCGGCGTGTGGAGCACGAAGCCCTCGCCGTCGGCCTCCCAGTCGAGGACCGGGGCGGCCTCGCGCCGCTCGACCCCGGCGCGGTCGCCCGCACCGCGCAGGGTCCGCATCGCCGCGGCGGCGTCGATCACGCCCGCGGCCGGATCGTGGATCACGTCGAAGCCGGGCTCCAGCCGCAGGCCGGGGAAGCGGGCGGCCGCCTGCTCGACGTCGACCGGCTCGCAGCCGGGGCCGCGGAGCGCGCCGCCGAGCGACGAGGGCCGCGCGTAGAGGCCCCCGAAGACATTCACCAGCGGCACGTCGGCGTCGGCCTGCAGCGCGCTCCAGGCGGCGTAGGCGCGGTCGACGAAGCCGTCCCAGACCGGCGCCGGGTAGGCGCGGCGGATCATCCGCGTGCGGCCGTGCGACGAGCCCTCCTGGTGACCGGGCCGGAACCGCTCGAGGCTGACGACGTCGACCCCGCGGCGGGCCAGCTGGAGGGCGGTCGCGGCCCCGTGGACCCCGTCGCCGACGACCACCACCTCGGCGTGGCGCGGCGTCCGCAGCGCCCAGGCGTGGCGCGGCGCCTCGTTCTCGTCGTCGGGCGCGGCGGCCCGCTGAGCCATCCCGTCGGGGCCGACCGGCGTCGCGACGACCCGGCGGCCGGCGGCGACCGGCGCCCCGCCCCGCAGGGCCTCCTCCAGCGCGTCGATGTCGTCGACGTCGTTGTAGACGTGGAACGACGCCCGCACGACCGCCTCGACGCCGCGGTGGCCCAGGTCCCACTGCCCGTGCGACGCCGGCACCACGACCACCCGCAGCCCCCGCTCCTGCAGGCGCGACTGGGTGACGCGCGGATCCTCGCCGTCGCGGACGAAGGTCACGATCCCGCCCCCGGCGGCCGGCGGATCGACCACCCGCACGCGCGGGATCTCGGCCAGCCGCTCGCGCAGCAGCCGGCCCAGCCGCTCGATGTGGGCGCTGACCGCGGGCACGCCGAGCGCCAGCGCCTCGGCCAGCGCGACGCCCATCCCCAGCCGCAGGGCGTGCGACGCCTCCCAGGTCTCGAACCGCCAGGCGGTCGGGTGGAGGTCGAAGGCGCGCTCGGCCGTCCAGACCGCGCCGCGGACGTCGGGCGCCGGCGGCCGCAGCCGGTCGCGGATGCCGGGGGCGACGTACAGCAGCCCGGTGCCGCGGGGCCCGCGGAGGAACTTGCGCCCGGTGGTGAAGAGCAGGTCGCAGGCGATCCGCTCGACGTCGACCGGCAGCTGGCCGACCGACTGGGTCGCGTCCAGCAGGTAGGGCACGCCGGCCGCGCGGGCCAGCAGGCCGACCTCGGCGACCGGCTCGACCAGCCCGGACGAGGTCGGCACGTGCGAGACGGTCACCAGCGCCGCCGGCCGGCGGAGGGCGGCCTCGAGCCGCTCGAGGTCGATCCGGCCGCCGTCGTCGGAGGGGACGATCTCGATCTCGATCCCCCGCACCCGCTCCAGCTCGAGCAGGTTGAGGGCCGAGCTGACGTAGCTCGACCGGCCGACCAGCACCCGGTCGCCGGGGGCCAGGTGGAGGGCGTCGATCGCCCGCTGCCAGGCGACGGTGGCGCTCTCGACCTGGGCGATGTCCTCTGCGCGCGCGTTGAGCAGCGCCGCCGCCTGCGCGTAGACGCCCTCGATCCGCGGGCGGACCGCGGCGGCCGCCTCGTAGCCGCCCATCCGCGCCTCCAGCCGCAGGTGGCGGATGACGGTGTCGAGCACCGCCTCGGAGGCGAGCGCGGCGCCGGCGGCGTTCAGGTGGTGCCCGTGGGCCGCGCCGGGCGTGCGGCGGCGCTCGGCCGCGACGTCGATCGGCGGCAGCTCCGCGGGAGGCACGGCGTCGCTCACCGCGGGCTCCCGCCGTCACGCGCCGGGCCGACGGGCCGCCCACGGCGGCCGTGGCCCTGACGAGGCCTATGTCGTCGCGACGGAGCGCTCATCGGATCCGAACTCTACCACTTTGGATACAACCTTTGGAGATCGGGACCCGCACACCCGGTCCGTCCGGGGGCGAATCGAGGCCCTTCCGGTGGTTGGATGCAGACACGTTGTGATTGTATCCGTTTCAGGTGAGCGCATCGGCCCCTTCTCCGTCCCGCCGCTGGTCGCCCGCGGCGCTGACGCCCGCCACCACGATCGGGGCGGCGTTCTGGCCGGTCTTCGCCGCCTCGCTGCTCTCCTGCCTGGCCAACGGCGCCTCGACCCCGGTGCTGCCGCTGTTCGTGCGCGAGGAGCTGGGCGGCAGCGCCACCACCGTCGGCCTGGTGGTCGGCGCCGGCCCGATCGTCGCCGTCGTCCTGCGGCCCGTGGTCGGGGTGCTGGCCGACCGCTGGGGCCGCCGCCGGGTGACGATCGCCGGCGCCGTGATCAGCGTGGTCGGGATGGGGGTGCTGCTGGTCGCGGCCTCGGCCGTCGGCGGCGCCGCCGGGCGCGTGCTGCACGGGATCGGCGGCGCGGCGATCAACCTCGGGACGATGGCCTGGCTGGTCGACACCGCGCTGCGGCACGCGCGCGGGCGGGTCCTCAGCATCTTCGGCCTCAGCATCTGGATCGGGCTCGCGCTCGGCCCGCCGCTCGGCGAGACGCTCCGCCACGAGCTCGGGTTCTCGGCCGTCTGGACCGCCTGCGCGCTGCTCTCGGCCGCGGCGCTGCTCTGCGTCGTGCCGCTGCGCGAGCCGCCGCGGCCGGAGGCCGACCACGGGGCGCGGCCCGGCGCCTGGCGCGACGTGCTGCGGCCGGTCGCCCGCCCCGCCGGGGTCGCGGCGATCGCCTTCGCCGGCGAGTCGGTGATCCTGACCTTCCTCGTCCTGCACCTGCGCGGCGAGGGGCTGCCCGAGGGCGGCGTGACCGGCGCGGCCAGCGTCTACACGATCTTCGCCGCCAGCGTGATCGCCGCCCGGGTGCTGCTCGGCGGCCTGCCCGACCGGATGGGCCCGACCCGGACCGCGACCGCCTCGCTGGTGCTGCTGGCGCTCGGCCTGGCCGTGCTCGGGCTCGCGTCGACCTGGGGCGTGGCGGCGCTCGGGGCGGCGCTGGTCGGGTTCGGGTTCTCGCCGCTCTACCCGTCGCTGGTGATGCTGGCCACCGACGGCCTCCATCCCGCCCAGCGCGCGGCGGGGATCGGCGTCTTCGCCGGCTGCATCGACCTCGGGATCGCGCTCGGGGCGCTGCTCGGCGGCGTGATCGCGGCCCACTGGGACGAGGGCGCCGTCTTCGGGGCGGCGGCGCTCGTGCAGCTCGCCGGGCTGGTGCTGCTGCGGCGCGGCGGCGACGCGCCGCGACCCCCGGCCGGGCCGCCGGTCGCGGCCCCGCCGCTGCCGCCGGTCAGCGATCCAGCAGCCGCGCCGGGTTGACGACCAGCATCCGGTCGATCGCGGCCTGCTCGACGCCGCGCCGGCGCAGCTCGGGCACGATCCGCCGCAGCAGGTGGTCGTAGCCCATCCCGCCGTAGGCCCGCAGCTGGGTCTTGGTCCAAACCGAGCAGCCCATCACGCAGCGGTCGACCAGCGCCGGGTCGGCGGCGAGCATCGCGACGAAGAGGTCGAGCCGCTCGGCGTCGGTCGGGTCCTTGTAGCCGTCGCGATAGTAGGCCTCGTTGCCGAAGCACCACTCGAGCGTCGCGCCCGCGGCCGCCAGCTCGCCGAGGTAGCCGGCGTCGAGGAACTCGTCGACGTTGCCGAAGATCACCTGCTGCGCCGGGCAGCCGGCGGCGAGGACCGCCTCCAGCACCTCGGGCCCGCGGCGGGCCGCCGGGTCGAGCCGGATCGTCAGCGGCGCGCCGGTCGCGCCGGCCGCCGCCGCGGTCGCCCGCAGGACCCGCGACTCCGAGGGCGTGATCGGCTCGCTGGTGCCGACGATCCCGACGATCCCGGCGCGGAAGCCGGCGTCCTCCAGCTCGTCCTCGAGCGCTGCCACGAAGCGGGCGGCGAGGGCGTCGTCGTCGAGCCCGGCGACCCACGACGGGTGCGGCCGGTCCAGGTACATCCCGACCCCGGCGACCACGTGCATCCCGCTGCGGCGGGCGATCTCCGGCAGCCGCCGCGGATCCGCGCCGAGCCCCCACGAGGTCAGGTCGACGACCGCCCGCTGGCCCAGCTCGGCGGCGTGGCCGAGCTCGCGGACGGCCAGGTCGGGGTCGTCGAGGACCAGGTTGTCCTCCAGCCCGAGCAGGTTCCAGCGCAGGAAGCCGAGCGTCTCGATCGAGACCGTCGTGCCCGGCGGGGTCTCGTCGCGGGCGGGCGAGTGGAGCACCCGGGCGTCGCTGACCAGGTGCTCGTGCATCGAGGTCGGCCCCAGCTCGTCGGGCGCGATCGGCCCGAGCACCGTCTCGATCATGCGCTGGCGATCATCGGTACCGCGGCGTCCGGCGACGGCGGCCGCTCCTCGGCCAGCACGTGGATCGCGTCGACCGTGCGCAGGCCGAGGGTCACCATCGCCCCGGGCGCCAGCGACGCCGCGTCGGCCCACGAGGGCAGCGTCGCGATCAGCCGTCCGAGCGTCTCGTGCTCGACGTCCAGCCGGTAGCGGGTGCCCTGGTAGCTGGCGGTCAGCACCCGCACGCGCAGCGTCGGGGCGCCGGCCGGGGCGTTCTCGGCCAGCGCGAAGTCCTCGGGACGGACCACGGCGGTCCCGCTCCGTGCCTCGACCGGGGCGTCGAAGCCGACCATCCGCCCGTCGCGGACCTCGACCAGGTTCGCCTCGCCGAGGAACTGGGCGGCGAAGATCGTCTCCGGCCGCCGGTAGAGCGTCTCGGGATCGGAGAGCTGCTCGAGCCGGCCGTCGCGCATGATCGCGACCCGGTCCGACATCGTCAGCGCCTCGGTCTGGTCGTGGGTGACGGCGACGGTGGTGACGCCGACCTCGGCCTGGATCCGCTTGATCTCCAGCTGCATCGACTCGCGCAGCTGCTTGTCGAGCGCGGCCATCGGCTCGTCGAGCAGCAGCACGCTCGGCGACGGGGCCAGCGCCCGCGCCAGCGCGATCCGCTGCTGCTGGCCGCCGGAGAGCGACCGCACCGGCCGGTCGGCGGTGCCGCCGAGCTGGACCAGCTCCAGCATCCGCTCGACGATCGCCCGCCGCTCGGCCTTGGCGACCTTGCGGGTCATCAGCGGGAAGGCGACGTTCTCCCCCACCGTCATGTGCGGGAAGAGCGCGTAGGACTGGAAGACCAGCCCGATGTCGCGGTCGTGCGGGGGCCGCTTCTCGACCGACTCGCCGCCGAAGCGGACCCGCCCGTCGACCGTCGGCACCAGGCCGGCGACGACGTTGAGGGTGGTGGTCTTGCCCGACCCGGAGGGGCCCAGCAGCGTCACGAACTCCCCCGGGGCGACGTCGAGCGAGACGTCGTGCAGGATGTCGTTGCCGCCCAGGCTGACCCGGACCTCCTCCAGCTCCAGACGGACGCTCATGCGGCGCCACCTCCTCGGGACGGCGCCGCCATGCGACGCATGATCAACGAGCCGATGCCCAGGACGGCGATCGCCAGCAGGGTGATCATCGTGGACACGGCCGACAGGGTGGGCGCGATCGACTCGGACGCCTCGCGGAAGATCTGCTGGGCGAGGGTCACCTCCTCGACCGGCGAGAGGAAGATCGCCAGCGTCGCCTCGTCGAAGCAGGTGGCGAAGGCGAAGATCCAGCCGCCGAGGATCGCGACCCGGATCAGCGGCAACTCGATCTTCCAGAGGATCGTCGGCCAGCGCGCGCCCATCGTCGCGGCGGCCGCGGTCAGCCGCTGGTCGACCATCGAGAGCGCCCCGGCCACCACCACGTAGACGAGCGGGAAGGTGATCGTCGCCTGCGACATCGCCAGCGGCAGCGTCGAGTCGGCCAGCGGCTCCGGCATCCGCAGGAACAGCTGGTAGACGCCGAGCGCGTAGGAGACGTAGGGCAGCGCCAGCGGCAGGATGAAGAGGCTGCGCATCACGTTGGTGCTGCGCCCGACCGCCAGCCGCCGCATCCCGAGCGCGGTCGCCGTGCCCATGATCGTGGCGAGGATGCTGGCCTGGAAGCTGATCTTGACCGAGGTCCAGAACGGGCCGGTCCAGGTGTCGTCGGCGAAGGCCTGCTCGTACCACTGGAGCGAGAAGCCCTTGGGCGGGAACTCGAGCAGCTGGTCGGAGGTCCACGAGGTCGGGACCACGATGATCAGCGGCACGAGCATGAAGAAGCCGAGGACGATCCCCAGCACGACGAACGGCCGCCGGGCGTAGCCCAGGCCGATGCGGATCTCGTCGCCCATCTCAGCCACGCCCCCACTGCTCGCTGACCTTGAACACCCGGTCGGCGACCGCGTAGATCACCAGCACGATCACCAGCAGGAAGATGCTCATCGCCGCGGCGAGGCCCTCCTCCCCCGGGGTGTTGAACGCCCCGCCGATCAGGCCCGAGACCATCGGCGCCGTCGGGCTGCCGAGCAGCTGCGGCGTGACGTAGAAGCCGAGCGACATCACGAACACCAGCACGGCGCCGGCCATGATCCCCGAGCGCAGCTGCGGCAGCACCACCGACCAGAGGACCCGGAACGGCTTCGCGCCGAGCACCCGCGCCGCCCGCAGGTGCATCGGGTCCAGCTGGCGGACGGCGGCGAAGACCGGCAGCACCACGTAGGGCAGCATCACGTGGACCATCGCCGGATAGGGCGCCAGCGTCGTCTGGAAGACGTCGAGCGGCGCCTCGCGCAGGCCGATCGCGTGGAGCAGGTCGTAGAGCGGCCCGCTCGGCAGGTAGAGCAGGATCCAGCCGTAGGACCGCACCAGCAGCGAGGTCCAGAAGAGGGTGAAGAGGCAGATCAGCAGGATCACCGCCACCCACTTCGGCGCCACCGCCAGCGCGATCGCGTAGATCGTGCCGAAGAAGAGCGTCAGGACGGAGATCGTGAAGGCCAGCAGCACGGTCCGCAGCATCGACTCGCGGAAGACCGTGTCGTCGATCGCCTTGCCGAAGCCGCCGCCGTCGATCGCGACGTAGAGCAGGAAGCCCAGCGGGACCACCAGCATCAGGATCAGCAGCGTGATCGGCGGGATCAGCAGCCAGAGGGCGCCGCTGCCGCCGAGCGCGCCGCGCAGCCGCCGAGCGGGCGCACCGGGAGCCGGGGCGGGGGCCGCGGCCGGCGAGGCGAGCGCTTCAGCCATGGGCACGCTCGGATTTCGGGAGCACGCGCGTGAGGGACATGGGATCGTTCGGGTCGGGGTGACGCGGCCGGTTCATTGGATCCACGTTGCGTCTTCATGGATCCAAGCAAGCAGCAAGGTACCGCGTGCGGGGAGGGGTTTCAAGCGTGACGCCTCCGGTCGACGGTCATGGGTATGCAATCTGGCTCAGATTGGATACGTTCGACGCATGGCTGCTGCTGCTCTGGTCGTCACCGGCGATCTCGTCACGATGGATCCCGCCCGCCCCCGCGCCCGCGCGGTCGCCGTCGTCGACGGGCGGATCGCCGCGGTCGGGACCCGCGACGAGGCGCTCGCCGCGGTCCCGGCGGGGACCCGCGAGCTGGCGCTGCCGGGGACGGTCCTGCCCGGGTTCATCGACTCGCACGTGCACATGCTGTGGGGCGGCCGCGAGGCGGACCGGGTCGACGTCTCCTCCTCCCGCAGCGTCCCCGAGCTGCTCGACCGGATCGCCGCCCACGCCGCCGCCCACCCCGGCTCGGGCTGGCTGGCGGGCTCGGCCGGCCTCGATCCCGAGGACCTGGCCGAGGGCCGCTTCCCGACCCGCGACGAGCTCGACGCCGCCAGCGGCGGCCGGCCGCTGTTCCTCGACCGCCGCTCCCACGACGCGCTCGTCAACGGCGCGGCGCTGCGGGCGGCCGGGATCGACCGCGACGCGTCCGACCCGGTCGGCGGCGTGATCGAGCGCGACGCCGCCGGCGAGCCGACCGGGTTCCTGGTCGAGCGGCCGGCGGCCGAGCTGGTCGAGCGGCTGCTGCCGACGCCCGGCGCCGACGACCGCGCCCGCTGGCTGGCGGCGATCCAGCCGCGCTTCCTGCGGGCCGGGATCACCAGCATCGTCGACCCGGCGCTGCTGCCCGAGGAGCTGCTGGCCTACCGCGCCGCGGCCGAGGACGGCCGGCTGACGGTCCGCACGACCGCGATGCCGCTCGGCGACGGCGAGGTGCCGCCGGTCGAGCGCGAGCGCGCGTTCCTCGACGCCGGCCTGGCGCTCGACGACCGCGACGGCGACGTGCTGCGGATCGGGCCCTGGAAGCTCTTCCTCGACGGCGGCGGCTCGCTCGGCACCGCGCTGCTCGACGAGCCGTGGCCCGGCACCGACGGCTACCACGGCAACCAGACCACGGAGACCGCGGCGCTGCGGGCCTACGCGCTGCGGGCGGCCGAGACCGGCCAGGGGCTCGGCGTCCACTGCGTCGGGACCGCGGCGATCGAGCTCTGCCTCGACGCCTTCGCCGCCGCCGACGCCGTCCGTCCGATCCGCGACCTCGGGTTCACGCTGATCCACGCCTACCTGTGGCCGACCGCGGCCCAGATGGCCCGGACCCGCGAGCTGGGCGTGCTGGTCGCCACCCAGTCGCTGCTGCAGTACTCGTTCGGCCCCGGGCTGATCCGGCGCTGGGGCGAGGAGCGGACCGGCCGCGCGCACCCGCTGCGCAGCTGGCTGGAGGCCGGCGTCACGGTCGGCGGCGGCTCCGACGGGCCGGGCAGCGACGCGATCGACCCGCTGGTGGCGTTCTGGCAGATGCAGCGGCGGACGGTCGCCGGCCGCGACGACCCGATCGGCCCCGACGAGGCGCTGAGCGCCGAGCAGGCGGTCTCGCTCTTCACCACCGGCGCGGCGACGATCGCCCGCGCCGAGGACCGCGGCCGGCTGGTGCCCGGCGCCGTCGCCGACCTGGTCGCCTGCGACGTCGACCCGCTGACCGCCAGCCCCGAGGCCTGCCGCGACGGCGCCGTGCTGGCGACGCTGGTCGGCGGCCGGATCGTCCACGACGCCCGCTGAGGGCGGCGCGGCTCAGCCCTCCCGCAGCAGCGCGGCCCGCCGCCGAGCCGCGCGCCAGGCCAGCGCCTCGATCGTCTGCGTCGGCCCGCGGCCGCCGCTGGTCGGGAAGGTCGACGACCCCAGCACCACCAGCCCCGGCGCGCCGTGGGCGACGCCGTGCCCGTCGACGACGGCCGTCGCCGGGTCGGCGCCCATCCGCGTGCCGCCGTAGAGGTGGGTGCCGAGCGGCTGCGGCGCCGGTGGGGCCGCCCAGGTGCGCGCGGCGCCGGCGGCCCGCAGCCACTCGGCCATCCGCGCCATCAGGAACGCCGCCCGCCGCCGGTCGTCGTCGGCCAGCCCGTGGTGAATCAGCAGCACCGGCCGCCCGAGCGGGTCGCGGCGGCGGCCGTCCAGCTCCAGCCGGTGGTCGTCGCGCGGCAGCTGCTCGGGCTGGGCCCAGACCGTCCCGATGCTCGCGCCGTGACGGTCGATCCCGTCGCGGGCCCGCAGCTCCGGCGGCGCGTCGGGATCGGCGAGCGAGGCGGCGACCCCGGTCCGCCACGCCATCCCGCGCGGGCCGCTCATCGCCGCCTGCACGATCGACCCGCCGAGGAACCCGAGCCCGGCGTGGTCGAAGCGGTCTCCGTCGAGCTCGGCGACCGCCGTCGCCTCGGCCGCGGTGCCGGCGTCGCGGCCCAGGTCCTCGCCGGGGAACCAGCCGTGGACCGCCAGCAGGTTGTGGGCCATGAAGTGACGGCCGAGCGCCGCGCCGCCCGGCCCGCCCGCGGTGGCGGCGAGCAGCAGCAGGCGGACGTTCTCCGGCACCCCGCCGGCGAGCACGACGGTGCGGGCGCGGTGCTCGCGCTCGACGCTGCCGCGGCGGACCCGGACCCCGACCACGTCGCCGTCGGGCCCGAGCAGCAGCGCGGTCGCCGCGGCGCCGGTCTCGACGGTCAGCTGGTCGCGGCCGCGGACCGGATCGAGCAGGCCACGGGCGTCGGGCGTGCGGGTCGCGGGGGCGGCGAACGGCCGCCAGCCGCGGTCGCGGGCGGCGTCGGCCATCCGCGCGGTCCAGTCGCCGCGGGCCCGCGGGGGCGCCAGCGGCGGAGCGTCCCGCTCGTCCGGGGCGCGCTCGCCGTCGACCTCGAGCAGCGCCTCGATCCGGTCGTGGAAGGGCGCCAGCTCGGCGGCGGCGAGCGGCCAGTCGGCGACCGTCGAGCCGGCCGGCAGCGCGTCGCGGCCGTAGCGGCGGAGGCTGGCGCTGCGGGCGACGTGGGTCCACGGGTCGAGCCGGTAGCTCTGGGCCGCCGCCAGCTGCTTGGCCCCGCCGACGGCGTTCAGGCCCGCGGGCGGCCCGGGCGCCGGGCGGTCGGGCCGGCCGGCGATCGTCGGCGCCGGGGCGACGAGCGCCGAGCGGCTGGTCGCCCGCCGCGGATCGGCCGGTCCGGCCTCGAGCGCGTGGACGCGGAGCCCCGCGGCGGCGAGCACGCGGGTGGCGACCAGGCCGGCCGGCCCCAGGCCGACCACCAGCACGTCCGGCGCCGACGCCGTGCGGCGCCGCACCGGCTCCGCGGGCGAACCGGCGGTCACGCCGCGCCGCCGACCTCCAGGCCGAGCAGCCGCGCCATGTTGCCGCCCTCGACCAGCGCGCGGTCGGCCGGATCCTCGATCGCCTTCGCCAGCTTCATCCGCTCGAGGTCGAAGTCGTGGCCGGGCCACTCGGTGCCCATCACGATCTGGCGCGGCCCGAGCCGCCCGTAGGCGCGGCGGACGTCGGCCAGGATCGTGCACGAGGTGTCCAGGTAGACGTGCTCGTTGCGCTCGGCGACGATGATCGCCTCGGGCACGTTCCAGGTCGCGCCCATGTGGGCGATGATCGTCGGCACGCCGGGGAAGTGCTTGGCGACCTCCTCGATCGCCAGCGGCGCGCAGAAGGCGTCGTCGAGCGCGTTGATCAGCACCATCAGGCCGCGCTCCTCGCAGACGCGGAAGAGCGGGTCGAGCAGCCCGTGGTCGGCGACGTGGTAGCCGTGCAGCGAGGGGTGCAGCTTGAGCCCGCGGAGGCCGTGGTCGGCGATCCAGTGGACGGTCGCCTCGGCGTCGTCGTCGGCCGGGTTCACCTGCCCGAAGCCGAAGAAGCGGTCGGCGTGGGCGGCGGCCAGGTCGGCGATGAACTGGTTCTCGATCCGCTGGGCGAGCGAGCAGATCATCGCCATGTCGACCCCGGCCGCGTCCATCCGGGTCAGGATCCGCTGGGGGTCGAACGGCACGTGCTCCGGCGGCGGATCGCCGCGACGCGCCCCGGTCAGGAAGTCCGATCGCCCGCGGACGTTCTGGGTCGTGTTGTACGCGTCGATGATCACGGATCGAGGATACACATCCGCGAAGATTGGATCCACATCACCGGATCCGGGACCGCGCTCCGCGGCTCACCACCAGCGCGCCGGGCAGGACGCGGTCAGCACCTCGTTGTGGTGCTCGTGGACGATGATCGCCTCCTCGTGGCTGATCCCGCCGCTCTCGGGCGTGCCCATCACGATCTCCAGCGCCAGCACCTGGCCGACCTCGATCGGCGCGGTCGACCCGGCGGCGACGAACGGGCCCTCGGTCGTCAGGCCGAGCTGGTGGCCGAACATCGGCACGAAGCCCTCGAAGTACCCGTGGGGCGGGTGCCCGCGCTCGGTCAGGAAGGCGGTGCCCGCGTCGTGGACCTGCGCGTGGGTGACGCCGGGCCGGACGGTCGCGATCAGGTGGTCGATCAGGTCGACCGCCTGCTGCAGCACCTCCGCCTGGGCGTCGGTCGCCGGCTGGCCGACGGAGGCCGAGCGCGCCAGGTCGCAGTAGTAGCCGAGCACCGGGCCGAAGCCGTCGACCCGGATCAGGTCGCCGGCGGCGAGCGGCCGGCGGGCGTCGAACGACGGGATCCCGCGCGGCGCGTTCGGCCGGCAGGGCAGGCCGGAGCCGATCACGACGTCGTCGGGGAAGCCGCCCCCGGCCAGCAGCACCGGCAGGCCGATCGCCACCAGGTCGGCCTCGGTCCGGCCCGGCTCGGCGGCCTCGACCATCGCCCCGATCCAGGCCGCGCCGACCCGCGACGCGTGCCGCAGCAGCTCCAGCTCGGCCGGACTCTTGACCCGGTGCAGCGGCTCGACGATCCGGTCGGCCGGGGCCCAGGTCACCGGATCGGCCGCGCCCAGCGCGGCCTCGATCGCGCGCCGCTGGCGGTCGAGGAACGCCCCCTCGCCGGCGATCCCGACCCGCTTGCCGGCCAGGCCCGCGTCGCGGAGGGCGGCGGCGACGCCGGCGGTCACCGACTCGACCGTGCGGGCGTCGGCGACGTTCAGGTCGCTCGGCGGCACCCGCTGGTCGAGGACCAGGATCGGCTCGCCGTCGACCGGCAGCACGAGGGCCGAGAAGCCCTTGTCGCCGAACGGCGCCGCCGCGGCGAAGCCCGACTGGTGGTCGGCCAGCCAGCGGGCCGCCCACGACCAGTTGACGCTGCCCCACGCCAGCAGGCCGTCGAGGCCGGCGGCGGCGATCGCCTCGCGGGTGCGGGCGCGACGGGCCGCGAACTCCTCCACCGGCACCGGCGGCGGCGCGTCGTGGACGGTCGGGGCGATCGGAGCTCGGAGCATGGCGTGGCCCTCCGGGGCCGGAGCGGAAGCGGGCGGGCGGGCAGAGCGCGGCTCCCGGACCCCGGTCCGGGAGCCGCCGAAGCTCAGGAGAAGAGCTTCTTGTTGTCGTCCAGCAGCGCGGCCTCGTTGTCGGCCAGCCACTGGATGTCCGGCTTGGCGACCGTGCGACCGGGCGCGTTCGGCAGCGCGTCCCGCTCGGCCGCGGTCAGCAGGTCGAAGACGCGGTCGTCGGTCGGGCCGTAGGTGGTCCGCTTGCAGAACTCGGCCTGCAGCTCCGGCTGGGCGCACCAGGCGGCGAGCGCCAGCACCGCGTCCATGTCGGGCGCGTCCGGCATCACGTTGGCCGAGTTCGGCTGCAGGATCGGCACCATGTCCCAGAGGATCTCGGTCTTGACGCCCTTCAGCGCCAGGCCCTTCCACATCCCGTTCGGGCCGAACGAGATCGAGACGCTCTTCGAGGTCAGGAACGACTGGGCCTGGGGGAACTGGTTGTAGATCAGCAGGTCGGGCAGGATCGACTTGATCTTGTGGTGGGCCCGCTCGATGTCGAGCGGGTACAGCTCGTCCGGGTTGACGCCGTCGGCCATCAGCGCGGCCTCGCGCGTGCCCGGGGTGTAGGAGACGCCCGGCCACGAGCGCTTGCCCGGGAACTTCTTGGTGTCGAAGAAATCGGCCCAGGTCCGCGGGCCCTCGCCCTTGAAGGTGCCCGGCAGCGTCGCGGGGACGTAGCCGACGTAGAACGACTGGAAGTTGTACGGCTGGTACTTCGGGTCGAGCGACGGCGCGTAGGCGATCTCGGGGATCTTCGGCAGCGGCTTCTTGCCGCTCTCGAGCGCGGTCAGCGCCTCGGCCGGCGAGCCGTGGAAGGCGTCCCACTTGGCCGGCGTCTTGCCCGCCAGCTGGTCGTTGCCGAGGTTGCCGGGGATGTCGACCGGCACCACGCGGACGCCGGTCCGCTTCTGGAACGTGTCCCAGAACGCCGCCTTGCGCGCGTCCTCGGTGGTGCCGCCGTACTGCCCCCAGACGACCCTCTTCGAGGTGATCTTGTCGAGCAGCGCCTTCAGCTCGGGCGACTCGTTGCCCGCCGCCTTCGCGGCCGTCCCGGTCGTCGACGTCTTGCTGTCGCCGCAGGCGGCGAGCAATGGACCCGCGACGAGCGCCCCCGCGCCGATCCCGGCGCGCTTGAGCAGGCTGCGACGAGAGATATCGCCGAGCCCACCCGCGAGATGTCGGTCAGTCATGTGCACAGCTTCCCATGTCTTGGATGCGATTTGGACTTTTTTGGATGCGATCTTGGTCGAGTATCCCGCGCGCCGGCGATCGGCCGCTTGTCCGGCCGTACAGACCTAGGGCCGATCGAGCAGCCGCCGCGGCGTGTCGACCAGGATCCGTTCGACGGCCGCCTCGTCGCCCCCGCAGTACCAGGTGATCGCCGGCGCGACGCGGCGGAACAGGTGCTCGTAGCCGGCCCCGCCGTTGTGGCGCAGGTTGGCCTGGGCCCAGACGTCGCAGCCGAGCACGATCTGGTCGGCGTAGCCCGCGCTCAGCAGGTGCTCGAGCGCGTCCAGCCGCTCGACGTCGGTCGGGTTCCGGGCCCGGCTCAGCGTCGAGTAGAAGAACTCCGAGCCGAAGGTGTCGAGCTCCAGCACCGCGCCGGTCTCGGCGACCGCGTCGTGGTAGCCGCGGTCGATCCGCTCGTCCATGTGGCTGAGGATGATCCGGTCGGCCGGCATCCCCTCGGCGGTCAGCCGCGCGACCACGTCGAGCCCGTCAGCGCCGCGCCAGGAGAGGTGGACGTTGACCGCCGCGCCCGACTCCGCGCCGGCCCGGCCGGCCCCCTCGACCACCCGCCACTCGTCGACGGTCGGCGGGTGGTTGGTGCCGATCTCGCCGATCAGCGCCGGCCGGACCCCGGTCCCGTCGAGCCCCTCGTCGAGGTCGCGCAGGATCGACGCCGCGATCTCGTCGACCGACATCGTCCGCAGCTCCGGCGGGTGCAGCTCCTCGACGTAGAAGCCGCAGCCGACCGCGATCTGGACGCCGCTGCGGCGCGAGACCTCGATCAGGTCGGCCGTCCGCCGGCCCATCCCGGTGACGGTCAGGTCGACGACCGTCCGCCCGCCCGCGGCGTGGACCGCCCGCAGCTCGTCGACCGCCACGTCGGGGTCGTGCAGCACCAGGTTGTCCGGCGTGTGGAGGCCGTTCCAGCGCAGGTGCGCCTGGGCCTCGGCCGTGATCGGCCCCTCCCACGGCTCGCCGCCGTCCTGCTTGGCCCAGACCCGCAGGTCGGAGAAGACGTGCTCGTGCATCGACGTCGGCCCCAGGTCCTGCGGGTCGATCGGGCCGAGGACGGTGTGGATCGGCATGCGGGCGCCCTCCTTCGGGCGGGTGCGGATCGACGGCCGGGCACGCCCGGCCGCGGTGGTCAGAGGGCGATGACGACGCTCTTCGGCTCCGTGAAGCCGAGCAGCGCGGCCTCGCCGAGGTCGCGGCCGAGGCCCGAGTCGCGGAGGCCGCCGAAGGGCAGCGCCGGATCGAAGACGTTGTAGGTGTTGACCCAGACCGTGCCGGCGCTGAGGCGGTCGGCCAGCACGTGCGCGCGCGAGAGGTCGCGGGTCCAGACCGCGGCGGCGAGGCCGTAGCTGGTGTCGTTGGCGATCGCCACGGCCTCGTCGTCGTCCTCGAACGGGATCACGCCGACCACCGGGCCGAAGATCTCCTCGCGCGCGATCCGCATCCCGTTGTCGACGCCGACGAACAGCGTCGGCTCGACGAAGAAGCCCGGCCGCTCGGGCACGCCGCCGCCGACCGCGACCGTGGCCCCGTCCTCGCGCCCGAGCTCGATGTAGCGCAGGACCTGCTCGCGCTGCTCCTCCGAGACCAGCGGGCCGACCGTGACGCCGCCGTCGAGGCCGTTGCCGAGGGCCACCCGCGCGGTCGCCTCGGCCAGCCGCTCGTGCATCTCGTCGAGGATCGACCGCTGGACCAGCAGCCGGCTGCCGGCGGTGCACATCTGCCCGGAGTGGCCGAACGAGGCCCGCATCGCGGTCACGGTCGCGGCGTCGAGGTCGGCGTCGGCGAAGACGATGTTCGGGCTCTTGCCGCCCAGCTCCAGGGTCAGCCGCTTCATCGTCGGCGCGGCGGCGGCCATCACCTCGCGCCCGACCGCGGTCGAGCCGGTGAACGAGACGACCCCGACGTCGGGGTGGGTGGTCAGCGCCTCGCCGACCCGACCGTCGCCGGTCAGCACGTTGACGACGCCGTCCGGCACCCCGGCCTCGCGGCAGATCGCCGCCACCCGCAGCGCGGTCAGCGGGGTCTGCTCGGCCGGCTTGATCACCGTCGCGCAGCCGGCGGCCAGGGCCGGCGCGAGCTTGAAGCAGGCCTCCATGATCGGGAAGTTCCACGGCAGCACCAGCGCCGCGACCCGGATCGGCGAGCGGCTGGTGTAGACGTGGTGCCCGGCGGCGATCGGCAGCACCTCGCCGGTCAGCCGCGCGGGCGCGCCGGCGTAGTAGCGGAAGGTGCGGGCGCTGAGCAGCGTGTCGGCCCGCGAGCGCTCGATCGGCTTGCCGTTGTCGAGCGTCTCGAGCACGGCCAGCTCCTCGACCCGCTCCTCCAGCAGCTCGGCGATCCGGTGCAGCACCCGGGTCCGCTCGTCCGGGGCCAGGCCCGACCAGCGGCGGTCGTCGTGGGCGGCCGCCGCGGCCGCCACCGCGGCGTCGACGTCGTCATCGTCGGCCTGGACCACGTGGGTCAGGACCTCGCCGGTCGCCGGGTCGAGGACCGCGAACCGCTCGCGATCGTCGGGGGCGATCCAGGCGCCGCCGACGAACATCGGCTCGACCGCGGTCAGCGTGGGGATCGGGTGGCTCATGAGACTCCGGGCGCCGCGAGACAAGGGACCGGCGGGCGAGCGGCTGGGGGCCCACCCGCCGGTGGATTGGATCCTACACTAGACGAAGTGGATCCACTGAGGGGATCAATGCGCCGCCCAGCGGCGCGTGGTCTTGGCCGGGAGCAGCGTCCGCACCGGCACCCGCTCGACCGCGCCGGCGTCGTAGTTGACGACGTGGGCGTCGGGGCCGTAGTCGCTGATCAGCTCGCGGCAGAGACCGCAGGGCGTCACCACCCGCCAGCCCCCGTCGTCGGTCCGCAGGACCGCCGCGCAGGTCTCGATCTCGCGCTCGCCGTGGGCGACCGCGGTGCCGATCGCCACCCCCTCGGCGCAGATCGACGCGCGGCCGATCGAGCTCTCGACGTGGATCCCGAGGTAGACCCCGCCCGAGCGCATCCGCACCGCGGCCGCGACCTCGTGGCGGCCGACGACGGCCCGCTGCTCCAGCAGCGCGACCGCCTGGGCCACCAGCGCGGCGTCCTCGGGCGCCAGGTCGTCGACGGAGGGGGGAACGGACGGCGACGGCATTGGGCACAGTTTGCCTCAAATTGGATCCACCGTCACACTGGCCCGCCATGAGCGCCGACGACCGCTGCGACCGCCTGATCGGCCTGACCCTCGGATGGGAGCACTGCGCCCGCCGGATCTCGATCGAGGACGGCGGCGACGAGCGGCTGCGGCTGCCGGTGATCGCGTTCCTCGCCCACGGGCCCGGCGGCTGGACGCTGCTCGACTGCGGCCTCTCGCCGACGATGCGCGACCGCGAGCGGGCGGCGCGGATCTACCCCGGGCCGCCGCCGGAGTTCCCCGGCGAGGGCGACCCGCTGCTCGACGCGCTCGACGCCTGCGGGGTGCCGCTCGACGCGATCACGACGGTCGCCGTCAGCCACCTGCACGTCGACCACAGCGGCGGACTGGCCCACGTCGCCGACGGCCGCCCGGTCGTCGTCCAAGCGCCGGAGCTGGCCTTCGCCGCGACGCCCGCCGCCGCGGCCGCCGGCTACGTCGCCGAGGACTGGGCCGCGCCCGGCCTGGCCTGGCGTCCGATCGCGGGCGACGCCCCGATCGCGCCCGGGATCGACGCCGTCGCGACCCCCGGGCACACGCCGGGTCACATGTCGTACCGCGTCCGGACCACCGCCGGCCCCTGGCTGCTGGCGATGGATGCGATCGACCTCCAGGACGGGATCGACGAGGACCGGCCGATCGGCTCGGCCGCCCGCCCCGAGGACGACCCGCTCCGCCGCCGCTCGCACGACCGGCTGCTCGCCCTCGCCGCGGCCGAGGGCGCCCGCCTGGTGCCGGGCCACTGCCCGCGCACCTGGCCCGCCTTCCCCGGCCCGCCGGCCGGCGTCGCGCTGCCGCCCGCCGGCGGCTGAGCCGGGGTCCAACCACGTCGGCCGGGGCCGACGCGTGAGACCGGTCACGCAAGGGGCTCTAAAACGGTTTTTGTGTGACGGCGATCACCGCTTTGTACAGCTGGATGACCGACCTTGGCCCTATGTACATGTTCCCGACCCCCCACACGCTCGACGCCCTCCGCCCCCGGACCGACGTGCAGGACTCGCTGGCCGCCGAGATCGCCGAGATCCGGCGCCTGCAGATCGCCGCCACCCCCGAGCCCCGCCGCGCCCGCCCGGCGCGCCGCTCCGCGCTGACGCTGCTGCTCGGCCGCTGAGCCGGGCCCTCGCGCCACCCGCCCGCCGGGCTGGCGCACCGGCGTGATGGATCCAATCTCTTCCATTTAGGGTCCAATCACGCTAGAACTCGTCGGGTGCGCGCCACGTCCGCCCACCCGTTCCGCGACCGGCCGCCCCGAGGAGGCGGCCGGTGATCGAGACCGTGCTCGGGCCGATCGCGCCCGAGGACCTGGGCCCGACCTCGATGCACGAGCACCTGCTCTGCGACGTCCGGGCCCTGGCCGCGCCGGCCACCGAGCCGGCGCCGTCCGACCCCCGGGTGCGCCAGGAGAACCTCGGCTTCCTGCGCTTCAACGCGCTCGCGCTGGCGGACAACCTGGTCCTCGACGACCCCGACCTCGCCGCCCGCGAGCTGGCGCGGGTCGCGCCGCTCGGCCAGCGGACCGTCGTCGACCCGACCGTCTGGGGCTTCGGCGGCCCGGCCGCCGCGCTGCCGGCCGTCTCCCGCGCGAGCGGCGTCCAGATCGTCGCCGGCGTCGGGGCCTACCTCGGCGTCACGCGCCCCGACTGGCTGCGGGCGCTCGACGTCGACGCGCTGACCGAGCGCTTCGTCGGCGCGCTCCGCGACCGGCTGCCCGGCTGCGAGCACCGGGCCGGCGTCGTCGGGATGATCGGCACCAGCCACCCGCCGACGGCCGAGGACGAGGTCGTGCTGCGGGCCGCGGCGACCGCCACCACCACCACCGGCTCGGCCCTGATCGCCCGCACCGACCCGCGCTTCCGCGCCGGCCCCGAGCTGGTCGCGCGGCTCGAGCGCGAGGGCGTCGCCCCCGAGCGGGTCGTCCTCAGCAACATCGACGGCTACGCGCCCGACCTGGCGCCGCTGCGCGAGCTGGCCGCCACTGGCGCGACCCTCAAGTGGTGCTTCGGCTACGAGGCGCCGCCCCGCGTCGGGCTGACCTCGGCCACCGACGCCCAGCGGATCGACGCCCTCGTCGCGCTGCTGGAGGAGGGCCACGAGCGCCAGGTGCTGGCCTGCGGCGTCTGGACCAAGCACGCCCTGCGCGCCTACGGCGGCCCCGGCTACGACCACCTGGCGCTGCGGATCGTGCCCGCCCTGCGCGAGCGCGGCCTCGACGACGACGCCGTCGCCGACCTGCTCGTGGGCCAGCCCCGCCGCCTGCTCGACCGTCCCTGACCGGCCACCGACCGGAGTCCGCCGATGCCCCCCGCCCCGCTCCCGACCACGCCACCGCGCACCGCCTCCGGGCTCGTGCTCCCGCGCTGGCGCGACAGCGACCCCGGCACCCACCCGCCGCTCGACAGCCCCGAGTACCGGTCGACCGCGCGCCGCCACCCGCTGCGCCAGCTCGACCGGATGCCGCAGACGCTGACCGAGGTCACCGGCCCCCGCTTCTCGTTCCGGACCGTCGCGCCGGGCGAGGAGGACCTGACCGCCCAGCACCAGGGCGAGCCGCTCGGCGAGCGGCTGATCGTCCACGGCCGCGTGCTCGACGGCGACGGGCGACCGGTCCCCGACACGCTGGTCGAGATCTGGCAGGCCAACGCCGCCGGCCGCTACGCCCACTCCGGCGACCGCCACCCCGCCCCGCTCGACCCCAACTTCACCGGCGTCGGCCGCTGCGTGACCGACGCCGAGGGCCGCTACCGGTTCGTCACGATCCGGCCCGGCGCCTACCCGTGGGGCAACCACCCGAACGCGTGGCGGCCGGCCCACATCCACTTCTCGCTGCTCGGGCGGGCGTTCACGCAGCGGCTCGTGACGCAGATGTACTTCCCCGGCGACCCGCTCTTCGTCCACGACCCGATCTTCAACAGCGTCCGCGACGAGCGCGCCCGGGCGCGGATGGTGAGCGCCTTCGACCTCGACGCCACCGTCCCCGACTGGGCGCTCGCCTTCCGCTGGGACATCGTCCTCCGCGGCCCCGAGCAGACCCCGCCCGACGCCGACCACCGCTGACCGGAGCAGGCTCCCCGTGCCCACCACCCCCTCCCAGACCGTCGGCCCCTACCTGCACCTGGGGCTGCCGTGGCCCGACGGGCCGCACGTCGTCCCGCCCGACACCGCGGGCGCGATCGTGCTCCACGGCCAGGTGCTGGACGGCGACGGCGCGCCGATCCCCGACGCGCTGGTGGAGAGCTGGCAGGCCGACCCCGACGGCGGGTTCGCCCACGTCGACCGCGACCCGCGCGGCAGCGGCGACGACGGGCTGCCGTTCGGCCCCTTCCGCGGCTTCGGCCGCTCCGCCACCGACGCCGACGGCCGCTACGCGATCACGACCCTGAAGCCGGGCCGGGTGCCGTGGCCGGAGGCCGGCGGCGACGGCGCGCCGCCGCTGCAGGCGCCGCACCTGGCGCTGTCGGTCTTCGCCCGCGGGCTGCTGCACCGGGTCGTCAGCCGCGCCTACTTCGCCGACGAGGCCGCGGCCAACGCCGACGACCCGCTGCTGGCCCGCGTCGATCCGGCACGGCGGGCGACGCTGGTGGCGGTGCCCGACGAGCGCGGATACCGGCTCGACCTGCGGCTGCAGGGTCCCGACGAGACGGTCTTCTTCGACCTCTGATGGTGCCGCTCGCGCACGTCGCCGGGCTGCCGGTCGAGGAGCTGCTGCCGGCGCTCTACGGGGCGACCGGGGTGGTGGCCGTGCTGCGGCTGCGGGCGCTGGCGCTGCTGCCCGGGCGCCGCCGCCGGCGGCCGGCGGCGCCGCGCCGAAGCGGCCCCGACCGTCCCCCGCCCCCGGACGCCTGAGCCCGCCCGCCGTGCCGTCGCCGCCCGATGATCTCCTGGCCCCGCGGCCGACCGCCGATCCGCCCCCGGCCGTCGACCGCGCCGCGCTGGCCGCCGCCGTCGACCTGGCCCGGTCGACCGAGCCGGCGCTGCCGCGGGCGATGGACCGCTGGCTGGCGGCGACGCTCGCCGACGAGCCGTGGCCGCACGTGATGGGGCCGCTGCTGGACCGCGGCGGTCCCTCCGGACTGGTCGTCGTCGGCGGTCGCGTCGTCGCCCGCTGGGGCGATCCCGACCGCCGCGAGATGACCTTCTCGATCGCCAAGTCGGCGCTCTCGCTGGTCGCCGGCCTGGCCTTCGACGACGGGCTGCTCGTCGACCTCGACGAGCCGGCCGTCGCCCGCGTGCCGCTGGCGGCGCTGGGTGGGACCGTCGCCGGCGGCGGCCTCCCGCTCGACCCCGCCGCCGCCCGCCGGATCAGCTGGCGCCAGCTGCTGACCCAGACGAGCGACTGGCGCGGCACGCTCTTCGACCTGCCCTGGTGGGCCGACCCGCAGGGCCGCCAGCCGCCCGACGAGCCGGCTCACGGCGCGGGCGTCCGCTTCGCCTACAACGACGTCCGCACCAACCTGCTGTCGCTGGCCCTGACCCACCTCCACGGCCGCGGCGCCGCCGAGGTCCTCGGCGAGCGGCTGCTGGCGCCGATCGGCGTCGCCGACGGCTGGCGCTGGCACGGGCTCGACCAGATGCGGACCACCCTCGCCGATGGCCGCCGCGTCCCGGTGGTGACCGGCGGCAGCCACTGGGGCGGCGGGCTGTGGCTGACCGCGAGCGAGCTGGCGCTGCTGGGCCTGCTGGTGCTCGCCGGCGGCCGCTGGGGCGACGACCGGCTGCTGAGCGAGCGCTGGCGCGCCCTGGCCCTGGAGCCCTGCCCGCTGCGGCCGGCCTACGGGCTGATGTGGTGGCGCAACCCGTGGGCGGGACGGCCGCGGGGCAGCGACGCGCCGCCGCTCGGCGCGGTCGCCGACCACGACGCGTTCCACCCCGGCTCGGGCGTCCGCGGGTTCGCCGCCCACGGCACCGGCGACCAGGTCGTCTGGTGCGACCCCGACCGCGAGCTGGTGGCCGTCGTCCGCTGGACGACCGACCCGAACCCGGTCCTGGCCGCGATCACCGCGGCGGTGTCGCCGCGGTCCGGCCCCTGACCGCGGCCCCGCTCACCACCACCGCTGGGGGCAGCCGGCGGTGATCACCTCGCTGCCGGTCGCGGTCACGATCACGCACTCCTCGTGGCTGATCCCGCCGGTCTCGGGCGTGCCGAGCACGATCTCCAGCGCCATCACCTGCCCGGCCTCGATCGGGTCGCGCTCCTCAGCGGCGACGAACGGCCCCTCGGTGGTCAGCCCGATCTGGTGGCCGAAGGCGGGCCAGAAGCCCTCGAAGTAGCCGTGCGGGGCGTAGCCGTGGTCGGTCATCCAGGCCGTCCCCAGGTCGTGGACCTGCTCGTGCGTGACCCCGGGGCGGACCGCCGCGACCAGCGTGTCGATGAAGCCGACGGCGTGCTCGAGCACCGTCCGCTGGGCGTCGGTCGGCTCGGCCCCGACGCACGCCGACCGGGCCAGGTCGCAGCCGTAACCGGCGACCGGCCCGAAGCCGTCGATCCGGATAAGGTCGCCCCGCTCCAGCGGCCGGACCGCGTTGAACGAGGGGATCCCGCGCGGCGCCTGCGGCCGGCAGGGGTTGCCCGACCCGGCCACCACGTCGGCCGGGAAGCCGCCGCCGGCCAGCAGCACGGGCAGCCCCGCCGCGACCACCTCGGCCTCGGTCCGGCCGGGCTCGATCGCCTCCATCATCGCCCGCATCCACGCCGCCCCGACCGCCGAGGCGTGCCGCATCCGCTCCAGCTCGACCGGGCTCTTGACCCGGTGCAGCGGCTCCAGGATCGCGTCGGCCGGCCGCAGGTCGAGGGTCGCCCCCAGCCGCTGCTCGACCTGGCGCCGGTGGCGCTCCAGCATCACGCCCTCGCCGGCGAGCCCGAGCGGGCGTCCGGCGAGCCCGGCGTCGCGCAGCGCCCCGGCCAGCCCGCGGGTGATCGACTCGACGGTGCGGGCGTCGGCGACGGCCACGTCGCCCGGGCCGACCCGCTGGTCGAGGACCAGGATCGGATCGCCGTCGACCGGCAGCACGAGGGCGCTGAAGCCCTTGTCGCCGAAGGTCGGCGACGCGCCCTGCTGCTGGAAGCCGGACTGGTGGTCGGCCAGCCACTTGACCGCCCACGGCCAGTTGCGGCTGCCGAAGGCGACCAGCCCGTCGAGGCCGGCGGCGGCGATCGCGGCCCGCGCCCGCCGCTGGCGCTCGCCGAACTCGTCCGCGGACGGGGCCGGCGGCACGTCGCGGGCGGTCGGCACGGCCGGGAGCGCGGGGTCGGGCATCTGATGGATCCTATTCCTGTCGATTTGGATCCTCAAGCGCGGTCGGGAGCGGACCGCGGACCGCTTCGCCCCCGATCCGCCCGTCCCGACGGGGTTCGCGCCGCCGCCCGCTAGCGTGCCGGACGTGTCGATCGTCGACGTCACCACCTACACCGATCCCGCTTGCCCGTTCGCCTACAGCGCCGAGCCGATCCGCTGGCGGCTGTCCTGGCGCTACGGCGACCAGCTGCGCTGGTCGCTGCGGCTCGTCGGCCTCTCGAAGGACGGCGCCTCGTACGAGCGGATGGGCTTCACGCCCGAGCGCGCCGCGGCCAGCCTCCGCCACTTCGACCAGTTCGGCCAGCCGCTGGCCACGGTCGCGTCGCGGCCGGTCGGCGGCACCTGGAGCGCCTGCCGCGCGATCGTCGCCGTCCGCGAGCACGACGGCGTGCCCGCCGCGGTCCGGCTGCTGCGGGCCCTCCACGTGCAGGCGCTGGCCCTCGCCCAGGAGCTGGGGGCCGAGGAGACGATCGCCGCCGCCGCGGCCGACGCCGGGATCGACGCCGCGTCGCTCGCCGCCTGGCGCGAGGACCCGGCCGTCGAGCGCGCCTTCGAGGCCGACCTCTCCGCCGCCCGCCGCCCCTCGCCGGCCGCGCTGGCGCTCGACGGCAAGCTCGCCCCCTCCGGCGACGACTGGACCGGCGACGCCGACGGGGCGGTCGCGCCGCGCCGCTACACCTGCCCCAGCTACGTCGTCGCCAGCGACGGACGGACGCTCGAGGCCCCCGGCTTCCACACCGCGCTGACGATCGAGACGCTGGTCGCCAACCTGGCGCCGCAGCTCGACCAGCGGCCGTGGGCCGAGGACCCGATCGAGGTCCTGCGCTGGGCCGGTCAGCCGCTGACCACCCAGGAGGTCGCCGCCGTGCTCGACCTCGGCGAGCAGCGCGACGAGGCCCGCGAGCGGCTGGTCGCCGGCGGTGCCGTCGAGCGGCCGGCCGGCAACGACGCGCTCTGGACGCTGGCTTGAGCGACGGGCCCGTCCGCGTCGCGATCCTGGACGACTACCAGGACGTCGCCCGCGAGTTCGGGCCCTGGGAGCGGCTGGCCGGCCGCGTCGAGCTGACCGTCTTCGACGACCACCTGGCGGACCCCGAGCCGCTGGCGGCGCGGCTGGCCGGGTTCCCGGTGGTGGTCGCGATGCGCGAGCGGACGCCGTTCCCGGCCGCGCTGCTGGCGCGGCTGCCGGCGCTGCGGCTGCTGGTCACCACCGGCGCCCGCAACGCCTCGATCGACGTCGCCGCCGCCCGCGCCCAGGGGGTCGTCGTCTGCGGCACCCGCGGATCGGCGACGGCGGCGGCCGAGCTGACCTGGGCCCTGATCCTGGGCCTGCTGCGCCACGTCGCCGCCGAGGACCGCGCCGTCCGCGAGGGCCGCTGGCAGCACACCGTCGGCGGCGACCTGGCCGGGCGCCGGCTGGGCGTGCTCGGCCACGGCCGGCTCGGCCGCCAGGTGGCCGCCGTCGGCGTCGCCTTCGGCATGGACGTGGTCGCCTGGAGCCGCAGCCTGACGCCCGGCGCCGAGGTCGCTCCCGGCGTCCGCGCGGTCGCGCTCGACGAGCTGCTGCGGAGCGCCGACGTGGCCTCGATCCACCTGCCGCTCGTGCCCGGAACCCGCGGGCTGATCGGCGCCCGCGAGCTGGAGCTGCTGGGCCCGCAGGCGCTGCTGGTCAACAGCTCCCGCGGGCCGATCGTCGACGAGGCCGCGCTGCTCGCCGCGCTCGCCGACGGGCGGCTCGGCGGGGCCGCGCTCGACGTCTACGACGTCGAGCCGCTGCCGGTCGACCATCCGCTCCGCCGCGCCCCGCGGACGCTGCTGACCCCGCACGTCGGCTACGTCACCCGCGGCAGCTACGCGACCTTCTTCGCCGACGCCGTGGAAGACGTCGAGGCGTTCCTCGACGGCGCGCCGCTGCGGGTCCTCGAGGCCTAGGGCGCCAGCGCCCGCAGCAGCGCGACCTCGGCCTGCGCCGCCCGCCGCAGGTCGCCGAGGTCGACCGACTCGTCGCTGGCGTGGATCCGCGAGCGGTCGTCGCTGGCACCCCAGAGCACGAACTCGGCGTCGGGGTAGATCCGGGCCAGGTCGGCGCAGAGCGGGATCGCCCCGCCGGTGCCGATCCGGGTCACCGGCGCGCCGTAGCCGGCCTCCAGCGCCGCGGCGGCGGCGGCCGCGACGGGACCCTCGCCCGCCAGCAGCGCGCCCGGCGCCAGGCCGCTGACGTCGAACTCCAGCTGCGCCCCCCACGGCGCCGCCCGTCGCACGTGGGCGACGATCGCGTCGGCCGCGGCCTGCGGGTCCTGGGTCGGGGCCAGCCGCGCGCTGAGCTTCGCGCGGGCCTCGGGGATCAACGCGTTGCCGGCCTCGCGGACGGTCGGCGCGTCGATCCCGACCGCGGTGATCGAGGGCCGGGTCAGCAGCCGCTCGGCCAGCGGCCCCTCGCCGACCAGCGCCACGCCGTCGAGCACGCCCGACTCGCGGCGGAAGCCCTGCTCGTCGATCGGGGCGCCGTCCCACGGCAGCCGGTCGAGCCCGGCGACCGCGACGTTGCCGGCCTCGTCGTGGAGGCTGGCGATGATCCGCGACAGCGCCACCAGCGCGTCGGGCGCGCCGCCGCCGGCGACGCCCGAGTGGACGAAGTCCTGGAGCGTGCGGACGGTCACCTCGACGACCGCGAAGCCGCGCAGCGAGGTGGTCATCGTCGGCTGGCCGGTGGCGACGTTGCCGCCGTCGGCGATCACGAAGGCGTCGCCGCGGAACCGCTCGGGGTCGGCCGCGACCAGCTCGGAGAGGGTCCCGAGGCCGGTCTCCTCCTCGCCCTCGATCAGGACCTTGACCCCGACCGGCGGCCGGCCGCCGAAGGCCCGCAGCGCCGCCAGGTGGATCGCGATCCCGCACTTGTCGTCGGCCGTCCCGCGGCCGTAGAGGCGCCCGTCGCGGACGGTCGGCGCGAACGCGGGCGAGGTCCAGGCGTCCTCCGGCCCGGCCGGCTGGACGTCGTAGTGGGCGTAGAGCACGACCGTCGGCGCGCCGGGCGGGGCCGGGATCTCGGCGAAGACGGCCGGGGCGGCGTCGGGCACGTCGATCTGGGTCACGCCCTCGAGGCCGGCGTCGGCCAGCAGCGCGGCGGTCAGGTCGGCCGCCTCGCGGACCGGGGCGGGCGGGAAGCCGGGGAAGGCGACCGACGGCAGCCGCACCAGCCGCTCGAGGTCGTCCTGCAGGCGCTGGGGGTCGACGGTGAACTCGCTCATGCGGCGCTCTCCTGGGGGTCGTCGAGGATCGGATCGCGGTCGCCGTCGATCAGGCCCAGCACGGCCCGCCGCAGCTCGGCGGCGTCGCGGGCGACGGCGTCCGCCTGCCGCAGCTCCTCCGGCGGGTGCGGGCCGGTGGCGACGGCGACCACCGCCACCCCGTCGTGGCGGGCGCAGGCGATGTCGCGCGGGGTGTCGCCGATCACCAGCGTGCGCGCCGCCGGCCACGGCGACCCGTCGGCCCGCAGCGCCGCCCCGGCGCGGGCGCGGGCGATCGCCGGCAGCCGCTCGCGCTGCTCGTGGTCGGAGCCGAAGCCGCCGCCCCAGCGGGCGTCGAACCAGCGGCCGATCCCGGCCGCGTCGAGCTTGCGCCGGGCGACCGGCTCGAAGTTGCCCGTCACCAGCGACTGGACGACGTCGTCGCGCCGGTGCAGCTCCTCCAGCAGCGCGGCGATCCCGGGGCTGACGAAGTCGACCAGGTCCTCGGGGGCGTAGAGCGCGCAGGTCAGCTCGCGGACCGCGTCGGCGTGCTCGTCGATCGTCGCCGGCGCGACGCCGAGCGCGAGCAGGATCTCGCGCGCGATCTGGCCGTCGGTCTTGCCGGCGCCGCCGCGGCCGCTGCCGGCGGCCAGCGCCGAGCCGTCGACCCCGTGGACCTCGATCAGCGCGTCCCAGACGGCCCGCGCGTGCGACCCGGACGCCCGCAGCAGCAGCGTGCCGTCGATGTCCCACAGCAGCAGCCAGCGGTCGTCGACCGCCGGCGCGGTGTCGGCGGCGACGCTCACCGTCGCAGGTCGACGCTCGCGTCCAGCCGCCGGGCGAAGGCCGCCAGCAGCCGGGCGGTGTCCAGGACGTCGCTGACCTGCACCGTCTCGACCGACGAGTGCATGTAGCGCAGCGGCACGCTGACGACCGCGGTCGGGATCCCGTCGGCGGCGATGTGGATCGCGTCGGCGTCGGTGCCGGTGGCGCGACCGACGGCGCTGATCGTGTGCTCGATCCCCTCGGCCTCGGCGACCTCGATCAGCGTGTCGGTGACCCACGGGTGGAGCGGGGTGCCGCGCTCGATCACCGGGCCGGAGCCGAGCG
Source organism: Patulibacter defluvii (assembly GCF_034096925.1). Classification (NCBI taxonomy): domain Bacteria; kingdom Bacillati; phylum Actinomycetota; class Thermoleophilia; order Solirubrobacterales; family Patulibacteraceae; genus Patulibacter; species Patulibacter defluvii. The sequence goes on along the minus strand of NZ_JAWZSQ010000002.1, from coordinate 37,352 downwards.
GGTGCTCGCCGATCTCGTTGCTGTCGACCCCGGGCTGGTCGCTGGCGAAGGTCACGTCGACCACGACGGCGATCTGCGGCCGGACCCGGTGGGCGGTCGTCTTGGCGCCCGAGAGGCCGGTCTCCTCCTGGGTCACCGCCCAGCCCTGGACCTCGCCGGGCGCGCCGCCCGCCTCGGCCACCAGCCGCGCGGTCTCGTAGGCGACGAACGAGCCGACCCGGTTGTCGAGCGAGCGCGACGCGACCCGCCCGCTGCGCAGCTCCAGCGGCGCGACATCGATCACCGCGACGTCGCCGACCCGGACCACCTCGAGCGCGTCCTCGCGGTCGCGGGCGCCGATGTCGATCGTCAGCTCCTTCAGCTTCGTCGCGCGGGTGCGGTCGTCCGGCTCCATCAGGTGGATCGGCTTCTTGCCGACCACGCCGGAGATCTCGCCGCCCTTGGCCAGCAGCCGCACGCGCTGGCCGACCAGCTGCTGCGGGTCCCAGCCGCCGACCTGGGCGACCCGCAGGAAGCCGCGGTCGTCGACGTGGGTGACGATCAGGCCGATCTCGTCGATGTGGCCGACGACCGCCAGCGACGGGACGCCCTCGGTCGTCGCCGGCACCCGCGCCACCGACGACCCGACGACGTCGTGCTCGACCTCCGCGAACGCCCCCGCGTGGCGCCGCCAGACCGCGGCCGCGGCGGCCTCGCGACCGGACGGGCCGGGCGTGGTCAGCAGCTCGCGGAGGACGTCGGGCAGGCTCATGCGAGGACGGTATCGCGCGGCGGCCTCGGGCCCGCGGCCGCGCCCGCCGCCGCGACGCGCGCGTTCACCGGTGCCAGGCGGTGACCAGCGCCCAGGTCGCGCCGGCGCCGCTGCCGCCGAAGCCGGACGAGCCCTTGCCCGACCAGGCCAGGCCGACGTCGCGGGCGCTGCGGCCGAGCACCACCTCGCGGTGGCCGGCGTGCGAGGCGAGCCAGCGGAGGATCGTGGCCAGCGGCGTCGCGTTGCCGCCACGGCCGGCCCCGAGCGCCTCGCCGCCGCCCCAGCGGTGGCCGCGGCGGACGTAGCCGGCGCGCCGCAGCCGCTGGTCGAAGCTGCCGCCGATCCCGTGGTCGAGCCGGCCGGCGGCGACCGAGCGGTCGACCTGCCGGCGCGCGACCCCGACCAGCTTGCGGTTGCTGCGGAGGGCAGGCCGGTGGGCGTCGCGGCGGGCCTCGTCGACCAGGCAGCGGAGCAGCCGCTCGGCGGGCTTGGCGGCGCGCTGCGGCTGGTCGGCGCCCGGGCAGGCGGCGAGGAAGCGGGCGGGGCTCGGGTCGGCGGCGGCCGTCCCCGCGGGCAGGGCGATCGCGAGCAGCGTCGCGAGCAGGGCGATGGCGCCCCGTCCGCCGCGACCGCGCAGGGAGAAGCGACCGGCGTGCGCCGTCATGGAAGACCTCCGTCGTGCTGGACCCAGGAGCCGGCCCGACCGGCCGACCCACCACGGCGATCGTACTCGTCGATCGCGGTCGCGACCAGGCGGCGGTCAGCCGCGGGGCGGGGCGCCGCGCCGGACCTGGCGCGAGATGCCTCCGGTCTGGAGGCCCCAGAGGACCCAGCCGGCGCGGCCGGCGGTCGCCCCGCGGACGCCGCCGGCGGGCAGGTCGCGGCCCTTCTGGAGGTCGCCGGCGGTGAGGATCTCGATCACGGTCGCCGGTCCGGCGGGCGCGCCCGCGGCCAGCCGCCGGCCGGCGCGATCGGCGATCACCTCGCCGACCTGCTCGGCGGTCGCCATCCACGGCGCGGCGTCGGCCCGCGAGCGGGTGGTGACCGGGCCGAGCACGTAGGACTCGACCTGGATCCCGAAGCCGGACTCCTCGGCGGCCAGCACCTGGGCGGCCATCAGCTCGCCGGCGGCGATCGTCGAGACCGCGCCCGATCCGGGGACCGGGTAGCGGGCGGCGGCGCCGTTGATCATCACGTAGCCCGCGCCGCGGCGGTCGCGCAGCAGCGGCACGAACGCCCGCACGGCCAGGTGGTGGCTGCGGAGCCCGTCGTGGAAGGTCCGCTCCCAGTCCTCCAGCGGCAGCTCGGCCAGCGGCGGTCCAGCGTCCCAGCCGCCGAGCGCGGCGACCACCAGGTCGGGCGGGCCGGCCAGCCGCTGGACGTCGGCCGCCAGCCGCCGGGCCGCGCCGTCGCCGGCCGAGAGGTCGCCGATCACCGGCACCAGCCGCTCGGCGGGGGCGCCGGCGTCGGTCAGCCGCTGCTCCAGCTGCTGCAGCCGCTCGGCCCCGCGCGAGGGCACCACCACCCGCGCGCCGGCGGCCAGCAGCGCCGCGACGATCCCCTCGCCGACCTCGCCGGCGCCGCCGCAGACGACCGTGGTGCGACCGTCGAGCCGCGCGGGGGCCGCGGGCGCGCCGCGGCCGGGGAGGTGATCGAGCAGCGCCATCGGGGCGAGGCTACCGGTCTCGCCGCCGGTGTCCGCGGATCGCCCCGGATGCCTCGTGGCCCGCGGCGCCCGCCGTCGCGCGAGCACCGTGGGCCACGAGGTGGAGGAGGGGGGCGGCCAGGTGGGCCGGCCGCCCCACCGATCAGGTTGCCGCGGCGGCCGCCGTCGCGACATCGCCAGCCGGCGCGACGGACGGCGACCGCTTTGGCCGCTCGTCCAGCCCGCCGCTCAGCGCGCCCCCTGGCCGACTGCCTCCGGCGCCAGCCGCGCGGCCGGCGCCGGCCGCTCGCGGCGACGAACGGCGCCGTCGACGACCACGCCGAGCAGGGCGATCACGCCGATCATCAGGATCGAGCCCCACTCGACGTACCAGGCCGCGCCGATCTCGCGCGGCCAGGCGATGTTGACCACCTCGAAGCTCAGCCAGGCCGCCGCGGCGACGTTGACCAGCGTGCCGCGGACCCGGCCGAGGGTGAACGGCCCGGGCTCCCAATCGCCGCGGATCCGGGTGATCAGCAGCGCCACGACCGGCAGCGCGAAGGCGACGTAGAAGCCGGCCGTGGCCAGCGCGATCAGCGTGTCGTAGAGCTCCAGAGCGACCGCGCCGACCAGCAGCAGGGCGGAGATCGCGGCGGTCACGACGATCGCGTTGATCGGCAGCCCCTCACGGGCGGAGAGCGCGCTCAGCAGCCGCGGCGCCGGCAGCTCGCGGTCGCGCGCCATCGCGTAGACGACCCGCGAGACCGCCGCGCCGATCGCGACCATGCCGGCGGTGAAGCCGGTGCAGACGACGATCATCATCGGCCGCACGATCCACGAGCCGAGCTCGGCCGAGAGCGTCGCGGCGATCGGGTCCTCGACCCGGCCGGCGAGCACGGCGGGCAGGTCGGGGATCGCCAGGATCAGCGCCAGGCCGGCGTACATCACGATCGACGCGACCAGCAGCAGCGACCAGATCAGGGCCTTGGGCACGTTGCGCTCCGGCTCCTCGACCTCCTCGGCGACGTCGGCCGCGCTCTCGAAGCCGATGAAGGCCCAGCCGACGATCGCGACCGCCGCCAGGAACGGCCCGAGGGCGAACGATCCCTCGCCGCCAGCGACCCCCGTGAAGAGGTCGCCGAGGCCGGTCTCGCGGTGGAAGACGAGCAGGATCGTCCCGATCACCACGCTGCCGATCAGCTCACAGCCGATCGAGACCAGCACGAAGATCTTCAGCGGCCGGCGGCCGACGACGTTGGCCAGGGTGGCGAGCGCGATGAACCCGAGCGCCAGCAGCAGCCGCAGCTCGGTGCTCGGGTCGTCGATCCCGAGCGCGGCGGCCGCGAACGGGCTGGCGGCGTAGGCGGTCGCGACCATCAGCGCGATCAACGTCCAGATGTAGGCCCAGCCGGTCGCCCAGCCGTAGGTGCGGCCGAGCATCCGCCGCGACCACTGGAAGAGCCCGCCCTCGATCGGCCAGCGGCTGGACAGCTCGCCGAGGCTGAGCGCGACGAGCAGCTGGCCGGCGAGCACGACCGGGAACGCCCACCAGAAGGACGCGCCCGAGGTGCCGAGGCCGAGGGCGAAGATCGCGTAGAGGGCGATGATCGGCGAGATGAACGCGAACGCCAACGAGAAGGCGGAGCGGAGCGTGAAGTCGCGCCGGAGCGCGTGGGGCGCCGCTGGTGGCCGCGCGGCGGAGGCCGCGCCGGAGGGACTGGTCATAGGTATGACCATAGGTTCGGCCGATTCGTCCGACCTTCGACGCTCGTCCAAGCGCCGGGCCCGGGCGACCGGCCGGGGGGACAAGCCGGATGGCGGGTCGCCGCTCGCCGCGATCAGGTGTCGCGACGGATCAGGGAAAGCCGCGCGCGGGACCCGTCCACGCGCACGCGCGAGAGCCCGACCACGTCGTGATCGCGCGAGAAGTGCGTCTCCAGCAGCTCGATGTAGGGCTCGCCCTCGGCCACCAGCAGCCCGGCCGGCTCGCCGTCGCGGGCGACCCGGGCGACGATCTCCGTCGCCGAGTAGTCGACCGGCATCCGGCAGCTGCGGGCGACGAACTCGAACGTCGACTCGCCCAGCTGCAGCTGCTCCAGCGGCACCGCCAGCCAGGCCACGGGGACCACGTCCTCGACGGTGATGACCGGCTCCTCGCCGGCCAGCAGCAGCCGGTCGACGTGGACGCACGGGGCCTCCTCCGCGATCCCGAGCACCCCCGCGGCCGCGCCGGCGGGCGCGACGCGGTGCGACTGGCGGACGCCGGGCTCGTGCCCCTGCTGGGCGATCAGGGCGGTGAACGGAACCAGCCGGTTGAGCCGCATCGCCGAGCGCAGCACGTGGCGGTTGACGAACGTCCCGAACCGCCGGCGGCGAGTCAGAAGCCCGTCCGCCTCGAGCCCGTGCAGCGCCGCCCGCAGGGTCGTGCGGCTGACCCCCAGCTGGACGGCGAGCTCGGCCTCGGGCGGCAGCCGGTCGCCGGCGAAGGCCCCGGCGTGGATCTGCTCCAGCAGCGCCTGGCGGGTGCGCTCGGCCAGCGAGCGGGCCCCGTGGCCCGCCGGCTCGACCGGCGGCGCGGCGCTGGCGCGCGGCTCTGAGGGGTCGTCGGCGATTCCCGGATCGTACTTCCGCCCGTCGACGGGGCCCGCCAGCCGGCCAATCGCCGGGGCGAGGTTCTCGCCAGCCGTCCAAGGTCGCGCCCCATTGGTCATACCTATGCTCGGCGAGCCCCCTCCCGAGGAGCCCCGATGCCCCTAGCGCCGCCCCGAGCCGACAACCCGACCCCGCTGCTGGAGACCACGATCCCCGGCGGCTGGACCTGGTCCTCCGCGGTCCCGCGCGGCAACGCGATCCGCCTGACCGACCTGGAGGGCGGAGCCAACGTCGCCCTCACCGCGCTGCGCCTGGCCGACCCGGCCGAGCGCTACTGCATGGGCGACACGCTCAAGCCGCAGCACAGCTCGCGGCTGACCGCCGGCGACGCGCTCTACTCGGACATGGGGCGGATCCTGCTCTCGCTGACCGAGGACGAGGTCGGCGGCCACGACCCGTTCGGCGGCCTCGGCGACGACCGCCTGCTGGACGCCCGCCACGGTCCCCAGGACTACCAGGGCCAGCGCAACGACCGCTGGCGCAGCGGGCGCGAGGCGCTGACCGTCGAGCTCGCCAAGCACGGCCTCGGCCGGGCCGACCTCGGCGACGTCGTCAACCTCTTCAGCCTCGTCGACGTCGCGGCCGACGGCACCACCGCGCTCCGCGAGGACCACTCGCCGGCCGGGGCCGGCGTCGTGCTGCGCGCCGAGCTGGACCTGCTGGTCGCGCTCTACTGCGGCCCCCACCCCCACGCCGGGTCGGGGCCGTGGGCGCCGAAGCCGGTCGCGCTGCGGATCGACCCGGTCGCCCCGCCCGCCGCCGACGACCTGGTCCGCCGCCGCTGCCCCGAGAACGCCCGCGGCCTGGCCGCCAGCGAGCAGGCCGCGCGACTCGCGGCGCCGACCCGGAGCCGCCCGTGAGCACCACCGCCCCCGCCGCCGACCCGGTCCCCGGCGTCCGCACCCGCGAGAGCCCGCTCGACCCGGCCGCCGCCCGGCTCGACGTCACCGTCCCGGCCGGCGACGGCTGGCTGCACCGGCTGGAGCCCGGCGAGGTCCTGCGGATCGTCGACCTCCACGGCAACCAGGCCGTCGACACGCTCTTCTACGACGCCGACGACGTCGGCCGCCGCTACAGCGCCGCCTCGACGATCCGCACCAACGGCAACGTCTACCTGCGGGCCGGCTCGACGCTGGTCGACGGCGAGGGCGGCGCGCTGGCGACGATCACCGGCGACACCTGCGGCCGCCACGACACCCTCGGCGGGGCCTGCTCGCAGGAGTCCAACGTCGTCCGCTACGGCGAGCGCACCCGCCACATGCACGCCTGCCGCAACACCTTCCTGCGGATGGCGCTGGAGCACGGCGAGCCGCTGACCAAGCGCGACCTGGCGGCGAACGTCAACTTCTTCATGAACGTCCCGCTGACCCCGGACGGCGGGCTCGAGTTCGCCGACGGGATCTCCGCCCCCGGCCGCTACGTGCAGCTGCGGGCCGAGCGGCCGACGCTGGTCCTGATCAGCAACTGCCCGCAGCTGAACAACCCCTGCAACGGCTACGACCCGACCCCGGCGCGGCTGCTGGTGTGGGACGCCGTCCATGCGGCGGCCGGCGACCCCGACGCGCCGGCGGCGGCCCCCGGGACCCTGCCCGCCCGCTGGCGCGCGGGCGACCCCCGGCCCGGAACGGCGCGATGAGCTGCGCGGCGACGATGCGCGCGCTGCTGCGCCAGGTCGACGTCGTCGCCCCGGGGCTCCAGACCTCGGTCCAGGACCTGCCGGGACGGATCGGCCTCTGGGAGGTCGGCGTCCCGCCGTCGGGCCCGATGGACGAGCGCTCGGCCGCGCGCGCCAACGCGCTGGTCGGCAACCCCGAGGGCGCGGCGCTGCTCGAGGTGACGCTGGCCGGCCCGACGCTGCGGTTCCCCGGCGGTGGGCTGGTGGCGGTCTCCGGAGCCCCGGTGGCGCTCGCGGTCGACGGCGTCCCGGTGCCCCACGACGTCGCGCTGCCGCTGCGGGCCGGGGCCGAGCTGGCGGTCGGCGCGACCCTCGGGGCCGGGGTCCGCGCCTATCTGGCGATCCGCGGCGGGCTCGACGTCCCGCTCGCGCTCGGCAGCCGCTCGACCTTCCTCGCCGGCGCGATCGGCGGTCACGAGGGGCGGGTGCTGGCGGCCGGCGACCGGCTGCCGATCGGTCCCGATCCCGGTCGCGACCACCCCGCCCCGCTCGCCGTCGACGAGCCGCGGGACGGGTGGAGGCCGGCGCGGGCGATCGACGGCGACTGGACCCTGCGCGTGCAGCACGGCCCCCACGGCGCGCCCGACCTGCTGACCGCCGCCGGGCTCGACCGCGTCCTGACCGGCGACTGGGTCGTGCACGGCCACGCCGACCGGACCGGGATCCGCCTGACCGGGGTCGCGATCGAGCGGTCCCTGTGGGCCCGCCGCGACGGCGGCGACGCCGGGCTCGACCCCTCGAACGTGATCGAGACGCCCTACGCGCTGGGGGCGATCATGCTCAGCGGCGGCACCCCGATCATCGTCGGCCCCGACGGCCCCAGCCTCGGCGGCTTCTGCTCGCCGCTCTGCGTCGTCCGCGCGGACCGCTGGAAGCTCGGGCAGCTGAAGCCGGGCGACCGCGTCCGGCTGACCCTCGACGCCGCGTCGGCGGCCACCGCCGACGGTCCGCCCGCCGCTGCCGCGCCCGTCCGCCGGGCCGCCGCGGCGGTGCCCGCCGCCCCGGCGGTCCTCGCCGAGCTGCCGGGACGGGAGGGCGCGCCGAACGTCCGCTTCCGCCGCGCCGGCGACGAGAACCTGGTCGTCGAGTACGGCGACCCGTCGATCGACCTCGGCCTGCGACTGCGGGTCCACGCGCTCCAGCGGGTCCTCCGCGAGCGCGCGATCCCCGGCGTCCACGACCTGACGCCCGGCGTCCGCTGCCTGCAGGTGCGGTTCGACCGCCACCGGCTGGCGTTGCCGCGGCTGCTCGACGCGCTCCAGCAGGTCGAGGCGGAGCTGGCCCCGATCGACGCGCTGACGATCCCCGCCCGCGAAGTCACGATGCCGCTCTCGTGGGAGGACCCGGAGGCCGTCCGGGCGATGCGCCACTACCAGGAGCACGTCTTCCCCGACGCCCCCTGGTGCCCGGACAACATCGAGTACATCCGCCGGATCAACGGGCTTCCCGACCGCCAGGCGGTGCAGGACGTCGTGCTCGCCGCGCGCTACGTGGTGGTCGGGCTCGGCGACGTCTACCTCGGCGCGCCGGTCGCGCTGCCGCTCGATCCCCGTCACCAGCTGGTGACGACCAAGTACACCCCCGCCCGCACCTGGACGCCCGAGAACGCGGTCGGGATCGGCGGGGCCTTCCTCTGCGTCTACGGGATGGAGGGCCCGGGCGGCTACCAGCTGTTCGGCCGCACGGTCCCGGTCTGGATGCGGCGGTTCGCCGACGGCGCCGGCGGCGGCCGGCTCTCGCCCGACCGGCCGTGGCTGCTGGACCACTTCGACGTGCTGCGCTTCGAGCTCGTCGACGCCGACCAGCTGCGGCGGCTGCGGGCCGCCGCCAAGGACGGTCGCAACGTCGTCTCGATCCGCGAGCGGAGCTTCTCGCTCGCCGACCGCCGGGCGCTGGAGCGCGATCACGCGCCGGAGATCGCCGCCCACCACGACCGTCGCCGCAGCGCCTTCGACCGCGAGCGGGCCTCGTGGGCCGCGTGATGTCCCCGCCGCGACCGGTCGGCCTGGGCCCGGCGCTGGCCGCCGTCCGCGGCGGAGCCGCCGACCCGCGGCAGCGCGCCCGCGCCGCCCGTGACCGGGCCGCCGCCGACCCCGGCCCGAGCTGGATCGCGCTGCTCGACGACGCGACCCTCGACGCCCACGCCGCCCGCGCCGCCGCGGCCGGGCCGCAGGCGCCGCTGGCCGGGCTGACCTTCGCGATCAAGGACAACATCGACCTGGCGGGCACACCGACGACCGCGGCCTGCCCGTCGTTCGCGTTCGTGCCCGAGCGCTCGGCGACGGTCGTCGAGCAGCTGATCGCGGCCGGCGCGGTCCCGGTCGGCAAGACCAACCTCGACCAGTTCGCGACCGGCCTGGTCGGCACCCGGTCGCCGCACGGCGGCCCGCGCAGCGTCGCCGACCCGGACCGGATCAGCGGCGGGTCCAGCTCCGGGTCGGCGGTCGCGGTCGCCCGCGGCGACGTCGACTTCGCGCTCGGCACCGACACCGCCGGATCGGGCCGGGTGCCCGCCGGCTTCAACGCGATCGTCGGGCTGAAGCCGACCCGCGGGCGCCTGAGCACGGCCGGCGTGCTGCCCGCCTGCGCGTCGCTGGACTGCGTGTCGCTCTTCACCCGCGACGTCGACGGCGCCGCGACGGTGCTCGACGCCCTCACCCGCGCGACCCCCGGCGACCGCGCCGACGGCCTCGCGGACCCGCGCGATCCGTGGTCGCGGGCCCGGCCCCGCGGGTGGGACGCCGCCACGCGCCGGCTGGCCGCCCGCGACCGCGACCGCGACCGGCGGCCGTGGCGGATCGGCCTCGCGAGCGGCGCGCTCGACGAGGACGGCGACGAGCAGACCCGGGCCGCCTGGCGCGCCGCGGTCGACCACGCCGGCGACGTCGGCGAGGTCGTCGCGGTCGACCTGGCCCCCTTCCTCGAGGCCGCGCGGCTGCTCTACGAGGGCCCGTTCGTGGCCGAGCGCTACGCCGCCGTCGGCCCGTTCCTGGAGCGCGATCCGGCCGACGCCGACCCGGTCGTGCGCGCGATCGTGCTCGGCGGGCGCGACCTGCCCGCCCACGCGCTGTTCGCCGCCGGTGAGCGGCTGCGGGCGCTGCGGGCCGCCGCCGCGGAGACGCTGGCCGGGATCGACGCGCTGCTGGTGCCGACGGCGCCGATCCACCCGACCGCGGCCGAGGTCGCGGCCGACCCCGTCGGCGTCAACGCCCGGCTCGGGCGCTTCACCAACGGCGTCAACCTGCTCGACCTCTGCGGACTGGCGCTGCCCGGCCCGCCGCGTCCGGACGGCGTCCCGTTCGGGGTCACGCTGCTGGCGCCGGCCTGGCACGACGAGCTGCTGCTGGAGCTCGGCGCCCACTGGGAGCGGGCGCTGACCGAGCCGGCGCCGTCGGGGCGGCTGGAGGTCGTGGTCGCCGGCGCCCACATGGCCGGCCTGCCCGCCAACCCGCAGCTGGTCGAGCGCGGCGGACAGTTCGAGCGCGCGACCCGGACGGCCGCCGGCCACGCCCTGCGGCTGCTGCGGACGCCCGTCGGTCCGCGGCCCGGCCTGCTGCGCCCGGTCGGCGGCAGCGTCGCGGCGAGCGGCAGCGGTCAGATCGAGGTCGAGCTCTGGTCGATCCCGGAGAGCGAGCTGGCGGCGCTGGCGGCGGTCGTGCCCGAGGGCCTGGCGCTCGGCGCCGTCCGACTGCTCGACGGCAGCGCCCGGCTCGGCTTCGTCGCCGCCGCGACCGGGCCGTTCGACCCGGCCGAGCTGCTGCCCGGCGGCTGGCGCCAGCAGCTCGCCGACGGCTGGGGGCGCGCTCAGTCCGCCGCGCAGTGGCAGCCGGCGACGTGGTCGTCGACCACGCCCATCGACTGCATGAAGGCGTAGGCCACGGTCGGGCCGACGAAGGCGAACCCGCGCCGCTTCAGCTCCTTCGCCATCGCCTTCGAGGTCGCCGTGACCGCGGGCACGTCGGCGAAGGTCGCGGGCCGGCCGGGGCGCTCGGCGGCGGCCGGCTCGGCGAACGACCACAGCAGCGCGTCGAGCCCGCCGTCCTCGCGCAGCGCCACCGTCGCCCGCGCGTTGGCGATCGTGGCCGCGACCTTCGCCCGGTTGCGGACGATCGCGGCGTCGGCCAGCAGGCGGGCGGTCTCGCGCTCGCCGTAGGCGGCGACCCGCTCGGGATCGAAGCCGTCGAAGGCGGCCCGGAAGCCGTCGCGCTTGCGCAGGATCGTGATCCAGGCCAGGCCGCTCTGGAACGCCTCGAGCGTCATCAGCTCGAACAGCGCCCGCTCGCCGTGCAGCGGCCGGCCCCACTCCTGGTCGTGGTAGGCGCGGTAGAGCGGGTCGCCGGCGCCCCAGCGGCAGCGCGCGAGGCCGTCCTCGCCGACGACCAGGTCAGACACCGCTGCCCTCCGCGGCCGCCCGCCGGACCAGGGCGCGGAGGGAGGCCAGGCCGCGGGCGATCGGCGGGATCGCCACCCACTCGCTGGTCCGGTGCATGTCGCCGCCGTGGGTGATGCCGACGCAGACCGTCGGGATCGCCAGCGGGAAGGCGGCGTTGCACTCGGTCGATCCGGCGTCCTCGCGGGCCGGCGGCAGGCCGACGGCGGCGCGCGCCTCGCGCGCGGCGCGGACGAGCGGATGGTCGTGCGGGGTCCGGCCGGCGGGGCGGTGGCCGACCTGCTCGACGGTCGCGTGGATCCCGCGCGGGGCGGCCTCGAGCGCCCGCCGGACGAGGGTCGCGGTCCGCCGCAGCCGCTGGTCGTCCTCGTCGCGGAGGTCGACGAGCAGCCGCGCCTCGGCGGCGATCGCGTTGACGGTGGTGCCGGCCTCGACCACGCCGACGTTGACGTGGCGGCCGGCGGGCACGGCCCGCAGCGCGGCGGCGCCGGCGGCGAGCAGCGCGTGGGCGGCGCTGGCGGTCCCGCGGTCGCCCCACGAGTGGCCGCCCGGGCCGCGGTAGCTGGCCTGCAGCCGCAGCGCCCCGATCCCGCCGACGACGAGGTCGTCGAGCAGGTGGCCCTCGACGGCGACGAAGGCCCGGGTCGGGACGTGGCGCAGCAGGTGCTTGGCGCCGCGCAGGTCGCCGAGGCCCTCCTCGCCGACGGTCGCGGCCAGCACCACCGCGGTCGGTGGCGGCTCGGCGACCAGGTCCTCGGCGAGGGTCAGGAGGGCGGCGAGGGCGACGGTGTCGTCGCCGATCCCGGGGCCCAGCAGCCGGTCGCCGTCGCGCCGCGGTTCGAGGGCGACCTCGCGGCCGAAGACGGTGTCGAGGTGGGCGGAGACGACCAGCGCCGGCGCGTCGGGGTCGGCGGGGCGGCCGCCGGCCAGCGGCATCCGGGCGACGACGTTGCCGACCGGGTCGCGCTCGGGCGTCAGGCCGAGCGCCCGCAGGCGGCGGTCGACCTCGTCGGCGCGGGTGCCCTCGTCGCCGGTCGGGGCGGGGATCGCGGCCAGCTCGAGGGTGGTGGCGACGAGCGAGGCGACGGAGGGATCGAGCGGAGCGAGCACGGCCTGGGGATCGCGGGCGGACGACCCGCCGGGCGGCCTGAACCCTAGCGCCGCCGGGCCGTGCGGCGACCCGGCGGTGCGCGACCGGCCCATGGTTCGCGCCCAGGCGGCATCCTGTGTGCTTACGGGTCACGCACCCGCGTCGTCCGAAGGGGGTCTGCATGCCGCACCGTCACCGTCCACGTCGCCCGTTCGCGCGGGGGTTCGCGCCCGCGGCCACGGTCGCGACGCTCGCGTTCGCGCTCGTCGTGCCGGGCGTGGCGAGCGCCGCCTCGACCGCGCCGTCCGTGATCGGCGGCGGCACGACGACGATCAGCTTCAGCCCGGCGGGCAAGCGCAACCTGCGGCGGGCGGGGATCACGGTCCGGGCGCTGCCGACGGCGACCACGCTCTCGACGGGGCAGTTGAAGCTGCCGGTCTCGCGGGGGCTGATGCGGCCGAAGAGCCTGACCGCCAAGGTCGACCACCTGGGCGGCGGGATCGAGTTCCGGCGCGGCGACCGGGTGCTGACGATGACCGAGCTGCGGATCACGATCGGCAAGCGCACGATCCGCGGCTCGGCGGTCCTGGAGGGACGGCGGACGAGCCTCTTCCGGGTGCTGCTGAAGGGCGCGCGGATCCGGGCCACGAAGCGCTCGCTGATCGTCGAGCGAGTCCAGATGCGGGTGGCCTACGCGCTGCTCCAGGCGACGCGGAAGTACCTGCGGACCTCGAAGCTCCAGCGCGGCTCGCTGGGGACGATCAAGCTCGAGGCGACGGTGGCCCCCTCGACCAAGGCCCAGCTGACCTTCGGCGGCGGGGCGACGACCCTGACCTTCAACGACGGCGTCGAGGGGGGCCTGGCCCAGAAGGGCGTGACGGTGACCCCGCAGGGCCCGGCGACCACCACCGGCCGCGGCGCCTACGCCTTCCCGATCACCAGCGGCGCGATCAACAAGACCACGTTCCGCGGCCTCTTCCAGCACAGCGGCGGCCTGACCTTCGCCGCCGGCTCGACCGCGTTCACCCTCGAGGACCTGGAGATCGTCCTCGACGGCAGCCAGCCGCACGTCAACGCCCGCGTGGCGACCGATCGCTTCGCCGTCTTCAACCTCAACCTGCGCCGGATCAAGGGCGCGGTCGAGGGCAACCCGGTCCGGATCGAGGGCGCGGTGGCGACCCTCACCTCGAACGCCGCCTCGGCGCTGAACAAGGTCCTCGGCACCACGACGATCACGAAGGGCACGCCGATCGGCCGCTTCGACATCGTCGCGGTTCGGCGCTGAGAGGGTCGGCGGGCCTTCCCGGGAAGGCCCGCCGACCACCCGCGGGAACTCAGCCCGCCGCCACCAGCTGGCGCAGCACGTAGAGCAGGATCCCGCCGTGGCGGTAGTAGTCCGCCTCCTTCGGCGTGTCGATCCGGACCCGCGCCTCGAACGTCTTCTCGCCGGCCGTGACGGTGACCGTCTTCGGCAGCTCGCCGGCGTTGAGGGCGTCGGCCAGGCCGGAGATCGAGAACGTCTCGTCGCCGGTCAGGCCGAGCGAGTCGGCGCTCTCGCCGTCGGGGAACTGGAGCGGGAGGACGCCCATGCCGACCAGGTTCGAGCGGTGGATCCGCTCGAAGCTCTCGGCGATCACGGCCCGGACGCCGAGCAGGTTGGTGCCCTTGGCCGCCCAGTCGCGCGACGAGCCCGAGCCGTACTCCTTGCCGCCGAGGACGACCAGCGGAGTGCCCTCGGCGATGTACTGCTCCGACGCCTCGTAGATCGAGGTGACCTCGCCGTCCTTCTTCGTGACCCCGCCCTCGGTGCCCGGCGCCAGCAGGTTGCGGAGGCGGATGTTCGCGAAGGTGCCGCGGATCATCACCTCGTGGTTGCCGCGCCGCGAGCCGTAGGAGTTGAAGTCGGCCGGCTTGACGCCGTGCTCCTCCAGGTAGCGCCCGGCCGGGCCGTCGCGCTTGATCGCGCCGGCCGGCGAGATGTGGTCGGTGGTCACCGAGTCGCCGAGCTTGGCCAGGACCTTCGCCCCGGCGATGTCGGTGACCGGCGCCGGCTCGGCCGGCATCCCGTCGAAGTACGGTGCCCGCCGGACGTAGGTCGAGGCGTCGTCCCAGGCGTAGCGGTCGCCGGTCGGGACGTCGAGGCCCTTCCAGTTCGCGTCGCCGTCGAAGACCTGGGCGTAGCTGCTGCGGAACATGTCCGCCTGGAGCGCGTCCTGGACCGTCTGGGCGACCTCGTGCTCGGTCGGCCAGATGTCGCGCAGGTAGACGTCGCCGCCGCGCTCGTCCTGGCCGATCGGGTCGCTCTCGAAGTCGAAGTCCATCGTCCCCGCGATCGCGTAGGCGACCACCAGCGGCGGCGAGGCCAGGTAGTTCATCTTCACGTCGGGGTTGATCCGGCCCTCGAAGTTGCGGTTGCCCGAGAGCACCGAGGTGACCGCCAGATCGCCCTGCTGGACCCCGGCCGAGATCTCCTCCGGCAGCGGCCCCGAGTTGCCGATGCAGGTGGTGCAGCCGTAGCCGACGAGGTTGAACCCGAGCGCGTCGAGATCCTCGGTCAGGCCCGCGCGGTCGAGGTAGTCGGTGACCACCAGCGAGCCCGGTGCCAGCGACGTCTTGACCCACGGCTTGCGGTTCAGGCCGCGCTCGCGGGCCTTGCGGGCCACCAGGCCGGCGGCGACCATCACCGACGGGTTCGAGGTGTTGGTGCAGGAGGTGATCGCGGCGATCACCACGTGGCCGTGGTCGAGCGGGAAGCTCTGCCCGTCGTAGGTCACGTCGACCGCGGTGTCGGACTCGGCGACGGCGGTCCCGAGCTCGGTGTGGCCGGCGGTCGCCTCGGCCGGCGGCGGCGGGAAGGCGCCCCCGTTCGGCTCGGCCGCGGCGGTCGGGTCGCTGGCCGGGAAGGTGTTCGCCAGCGCCTTGTCGTAGGCCCCGGGCTCGCCGGCGCCGTCGTGGAGCAGGTCGCCGAGCGAGGTCCGGAAGGCCTCCTTCGCGACCCGCAGGCCGATCCGGTCCTGCGGCCGCTTGGGACCGGCGATCGACGGCTCGACGTCGGCCAGGTCGAGCTCGACGATCTGGCTGAAGGTCGGCTCCTCCTGCGGGTCGTGCCAGAGGCCTTGGGCCTTGGCGTAGGCCTCGACCAGGTCGACCTGCTCGCGCGGGCGGCCGGTGAAGGTCAGGTAGTCGAGCGTCACCTGGTCGATCGGGAAGATCGCGCAGGTCGAGCCGAACTCGGGGCTCATGTTGCCGATCGTCGCCCGGTCGGCCAGCGGCAGCCGGCTGACGCCCTCGCCGAAGAACTCGACGAACTTGCCGACGACGCCGGTCTTGCGCAGCAGCTCGGTGACGGTCAGGACCAGATCGGTCGCCGTCGCGCCCTCGGGCAGCTCGCCCTTGAGCTTGAAGCCGATCACGTTCGGGATCAGCATCGGGATCGGCTGGCCGAGCATCGCCGCCTCGGCCTCGATCCCGCCGACGCCCCAGCCGAGCACGCCGAGGCCGTTGACCATCGTCGTGTGGGAGTCGGTGCCGACGAGCGTATCGGGGTAGGCCTGGCCGGTCTTCTCGTTGACGAAGACCGCCCGCGACAGGTACTCGAGGTTGACCTGGTGGACGATCCCGGTGTCCGGCGGGACGACCTTGAACGACTCGAACGCCTCCTGGCCCCAGCGCAGGAACTGGTAACGCTCCTTGTTGCGCTCGAACTCCTTCTCGGCGTTGATCTGGAACGCCTGCGGGTTGCCGAAGGCGTCGACCTGCACCGAGTGGTCGATCACCAGCTCGGCCGGGACCAGCGGCTCGATCTTCGACGGGTCGCCGCCGAGCTCGGCCATCGCGTCGCGCATCGCGGCCAGGTCGACGACCGCCGGCACGCCGGTGAAGTCCTGGAGGACGACCCGGGCCGGCGTGTAGGCGATCTCCTTCGAGGGCTCGGCCTTCGCGTCCCAGGTGGCCAGGGCCTCGATCTGCTCCTTGGTGACCGACCCGTCGCCCTCGTTGCGCAGGAGGTTCTCGAGCAGGATCTTGAGCGAGTAGGGCAAGCGGGCGACGTCGTACTGCGACTGCAGCGCGTCGAGCCGGTAGATCTCGTACGAGCGGTCGCCGACGGACAACGTGTCCTGGGCGCCGAAGCTGTTCGTGGTCGTCATGCGCGGGTCCTTCGGGTGTCGGTGAGGGGCGGGGAGCCGGGGTTCAGGCGTCGGCGGGCAGCAGGGTGAAGGGCTGACCGTTGCGGTCCGTGACCGCGCGGAAGTGCTGGAGGTCGAGGGTCGCGATCCGGGTCGTGTGCAGCCGCGCCGCCAGCGCGACCAGCGACGCATCGGTCAAGCCGATCTCCGGGCGTCCACGGGCGACTGCGATCGTGTCGCGCAGGCCGTCCGCCCACCAGCGGAGACCGTAGACGCCGGCGTCGAAGTCGTCCCAGACCAGCTGCTGACCGTCCGGGCCCCCGACGCGGGCGGCGAAGTGGTCCATCTCGGCCAGCGCGAGCGGGGTCGTGACGAAGTCCTCATCGGTCGCCTGGAAGTAGGCGGCGACCTCCGCGTGGGCGTCGTCGCGCCGATCGGTCAGGGCGACGAAGAAGCTCGTGTCGAGGACGATCGTCACTCGCCGAAGCCTGTCTCGGCCAGGAACTCGTCGACGCGCGAGGAGAGGTCTCCGCGCCCGCTGCTGAAGGCCCCGATCGACCTCGGCAGCTGTCGCTTGGGCCGCACCGCCCCGCTCAGCGTCCGACGGATGAACTCGGCCTTGGTGATGCCCTCCTCGGCGGCACGGAGGGCGAGCGCCTCGTCGAGCTGGTCCTCGATGTAGATGCTCGTCTTCTTCACGACTACGTAGGGTATCACCCTACGTACCCGACCTTCAGGGTCGGAATCGCCGCTCAGGGCTGCAGCTCGGCGACCGCGTCGCCGATCCGGCCCGCGCGTCCGCCGAGCGCGCTGCGGCCGATCTCGCGGGCGTCCCGGCCGCCCCGCGCGCCGACGAAGTAGCTGGGCGTCCCGCCGACGTCCCAGCGCTTGGCGAGGGCGTCGGTCTCGGCCATCAGCCGCCGGCCCCCGGCGTCCTCGCGCACGCTCAGCGGCAGCCCGGCCAGCCCCGGGCCGACCTCGCCGATCCGCCGCAGCAGCCGGTCGTCGATCCAGTTCCCGCCCTCCGGGCCCTGGTTGAAGAACAGCATCACCGCGAGGTTCCAGGCCCGGCCGCGGGCGGCCAGCGCGTCGACCGCCATCCGCCCCTGCTGCGAGTTGGGGGCCAGCCGGCCGAGCAGCCGCAACTCCAGGTTCGCCTTGCCCGGCCGCACCTGGTCGTCGATCAGCGTCCGCAGCTCGTCGCCGGTGACGTCGCTGCGGCAGAAGGGGCAGTGGAGGTCGGCGAAGAGCGTGATCGTCGCCGGGGCGTCCGGCCGCCCGAGCACCAGCCCGCGCTGGGGCACGCCGCGCAGCAGCGCCTGCGTCTCCTTCGCGCCGCGGATGCCGTTGGCCGAGCGGGTGCCCTTCTCCCCGCCCCCGCCGAGCGCGCCGCCCGCGATCGCGATCCCGAGCAGCACCACCAGCGCCAGCAGCGCGACGCCGAGCAGCTGCCAGCGCCGGGCCCGCAGCCGGTCCAGCTCGGCGTCGTCGAGGCTCATGCCCCCGCGAGCTCGCCGTCGTCGGACGCGGCGCCGTCCTCGTCGTCGTCCGCGTCGAGGGTCGCGACCGCCAGCCGGTCGGGACCGCGGACGAAGCGGGCGGCGCTGATCAGGAAGAGCAGCGTCATGCAGACCGCGCTCGTCGTGCAGAAGGGGCAGAACGCCTCGAGCGTGATGTAGGCCCGGTACATCAGGTAGAGCGAGAAGAGGAAGCCGCCGCCGGTGGCCACCACCAGCGCCAGCCGCGCCGTCTCGCCCCGCAGGCTGAGCGTGCCCAGGATCACCACGTAGCCGGCGATGCCCAGCACCGACACGGGGATCCCGAACAGCTCGGACCACTTCGACTGCTGCACGATGGTGCAGCCCCCGCTGACCCCGCAGACGCCGCCGTGGGCGTACTTGGAGTACGTCAGGTAGCCGGCCGCGCCCAGGCCGATCAGGGCGATGACGAAGCTGGCGATGCGCAGCCGGCGGTCGAGCATGGGGGGCTACTTCGCCTTCTTGGCGGCCTCGTCGACCGCCTTGGTGATGTCGTCGATGCTGGTGAAGTTCTGCACCGGCCGGTACTCGCGCGTGCCGCGGGCCTGGACGAAGAGCGACGGGGTGCCGGTGGCGCCCAGGTCCTCGAACAGCTTCTGGTCGGCGGCCTGCGCGTCGCGGTTGGTGGCGGTCAGCCGCGAGGAGATCTGGCCCTCGGGGACGCCGACCGCGAGCGCGATCTCCTTCAGCTTCTTGTCGGTCGCCCAGCTCTCCTGCTCGGCGCCCTGGTTGTAGTAGGTCGTGTGGACGAACGCCCAGTACTTGTCCGTCGTCAGCAGGTTGTTGGCGACGGTCCGCGCGCGCTCGCCGTCGACGGTGCCCATGTTCGGATCGATCACGTTGACCAGCCGGACTTCGAGGTTCGCCTTCCCCGTCCGGACCAGGTCCTTGATGATCGTCGGCTGGTTGGTCAGCTCGTGCTCCTTGCAGATCGGGCACTTGAGGTCGGCGAACTCGATGATCGTCGCCGGCGCGTTCGGCTGGCCGAGGCGGTTGCCCTTGACCGGGATCCCCTTGAGGAGGTCGGTCGTCTCCTTGACGCCGGTGACCGTGCCGCCGCCGGGGACGTTCGTCTTCGTCCCCTTGTCGGCGGGGTCGTCCTTGAAGACGCCCGCGGCCAGGACGATGCCGACGACGACGACGATCGCGAGGACCGCCGCGCCGAGGATCCCCAGCCGCTTCTTGCGGTCGGCGGCTGCTCGTTCGGCTGCTTCGCGCTCCAGCCGCGCCTTGCGCGCAGCGTCCTGCTTGCTCTTCGATCCGGAGGGCATGCGCGGCATTCTGGCGCATTCGCGGGCGCGAGCCCTGAACCGACGGTAAAGGGTTCCTCAGGATCGTTGCGGACGCAAGCGCCGACGGCGACGATTCGGAGCCGCCGGCGTTCCCGTCGCGGCCCGCTCAGCGCACCCGCACGGGCAGCTCGACCTCGATCTGATCGAACGCCGAACGGCGCAGCTCGACGCTGATCCGCCAGCCGCCGCGGGTGGCCAGCGGCACCGCCGGCGCCAGCCAGTGACCGGGACCGGCGGGCCGCGCCGGCACGTCGAGCGGGGTCCCGCGGTTGGGCGGCAGCGCCCGCACCCGCAGCTCGGCCACCCGCGCCAGCGGCCGCCCGCGGCGGTCGAGCACGTACAGGTGGAGCGCGTTCGGTCCGCGGCGGGCCGGGTCGACCACCAGCTGGACCTCGAGGTCCTCGACGTCGCGGGTGACGGCGACCGGGCCGCTCGTGGTCGCCTTCGGCGGGGCGTAGCCGGCCAGCGCGCCGGTGGTCACGAGGACCGTGGCCAGCAGCGCCAGCTCGGCCCGCAGCGCCGTCCGCACGTGGCGGCCGGTGGCGGCCGGCGGCGCGTCGCCCTCGCCGTCGTCCCCCTTCCCCGCGGCCAGCCGCCGCAGCCGCGGCAGCAGCAGCTCGCGCTGGAGCGCCGCGATCCCGATCGCGACCGTCAGCAGCGTCGCCTTGATCAGGATCGCGCGGCCATAGGCGCTGTCGGTCAGGTCGTAGAGCGTGGTCAGCTGGAGGATCGCCAGCGTCGTCCCGGCCACGGTCAGCGCCGCCACCGAGACCAGCGCGACCGGCGAGAAGCGCAGCAGCACCGCGGCCAGCAGCGCCGTCCGCGGCTGCCCGGTCGGCAGCGCGCGGGTCGCCCGCGGCAGCACCAGCAGCAGCGCCGCCAGCCCGCCGACCCAGGCGCCCATCCCGGCCACGTGGACGATCTCGACCGGGATCAGGACCGCCGCCGGCGACGACGCGGCCGCGTGGCCGCCGAGCGCCGGAGCCACCACCAGCAGCACCAGCAGCGCCCCGGCGGCGACCGCCAGCGGCCCGCGCGGAGCCCGCACCAGCCGTCCCGCCAGCCCGGCGAGCAGCGCGAAGGCCGCCGCCGAGAGCGCGAACCAGATCCCCGTCCGGGTCCCCAGCACGTCGCCGAGCGCCCGCGGACGGAGCGCGTCGAGCAGGCCGGTCCCGCCGGCGTTGGCCGTCTGCAGCACCAGCGCCGCCAGCGCCCCGACCGCGCCGACGATCGCCGCGCCGCGCAGCAGCCGCCGGGCCGCGCGCGCGAACGGCTCGCGGGCCGGCTCCTGCACCCGGCCGGCGGCGAGCAGCGGCCGCCAGACGGCCAGCAGCAGCACCAGCAGGCCGACGACGGCGCCGATCCCCAGGTAGCGGACCGCCCGCGCGACCGCCAGCCCAGTCCCGATCCCGGCCGGCGCGCTGGCCGCCGCGGCCTGGGTGCGGACGTCGAGCGGGACCGCGGTCACGCCGCGTCCGACGGTGAAGGTGATCCCGCCGCTGACCGGGTGGCCGTCGGCCGAGACCACGCGGTAGGTGGCCGTGTAGGCCCCGCGGCCGGTCCCGCTCCGCAGCCCGACGGCCAGCGCCGAGCCGCCGTCGGTCCGCGTGACGTGGCCGTCGTCGACCCGGCGCCCGCGCTCGTCGACCACCCGCAGCGCCCCGAACGCGCCCTCGACCTGCTCGCTGAAGCGGAAGACCACCCGCTCCGGCGCCCGCTCGACGACCGCGCCCGAGGCCGGCTGCGAGCCGGTCAGCGAGGCGTGCGCGCCCGCCACCGCCGGCAGCGCCAGCGCCACCAGCAGCGCCAGCAGCGCCAGGCGCAGCGCCCGCCCTGGCGCGGTGCGGGCGGCGGGGCTCACCACGCGTCCTCCCGCTCGGCGACCCCGCCGTCGGCCGCCCGCCGCCGGCGTACGACCACCACCGTCGCCGCCGCGGCGACCAGCAGCACGGCCAGCGCGACGATCGCGGGCAGCGGCACGGAGCTCTCCTCCTCGGGGGTCCAGAAGAGCGTCCCGTCGATCGCGGCCGGACGACCGTCGACCCGGATCGGGACCTTCCAGTCGTAGACCTTCGTCCGCCGCCCCGGATCTGTCACCTGCGGCGGTCGCTTGGCCCCCATCCAGTGGATCCGGTGGTCGTGGAACTCGATCCGGCCAGCGCGGTCGATCGTCCGCCAGACCGGATCGGCCTTCGCGTCGGCGCTGGCCGGCACCGTCGACC
This sequence comes from Patulibacter defluvii, assembly GCF_034096925.1. Lineage (NCBI taxonomy): Bacteria > Bacillati > Actinomycetota > Thermoleophilia > Solirubrobacterales > Patulibacteraceae > Patulibacter > Patulibacter defluvii. Next base: position 15,970 of record NZ_JAWZSQ010000002.1, on the reverse strand, counting down.
GGCCCTTCGGATCGTCGTTGAGGTAGGCGGCCGGGCTGCGCTCGTTCTCCTCGACGGCGCCGTTCGGCAGCAGCCGCAGGTAGGGCTCGTCCTGGTAGCCGGGGATCTCGATCAGGTGCGGCCCGCCGTTGCGGAGCGCCAGCCGGTCGCCGCGGTCGAGCACGGACACCTCGAGCCCGGCCGCGGCCGGGCGGACGCCGGTCAGGACCGAGTCGTAGTCGGGGTCGGCCTGGTGGGCGGCGGCGGGCGCGGCGGCGACGGCCGCCAGCAGCAGCGCGATCGGGACGGCCAGGGAACGGCGGAAGCAGGGCACGGGGACCTCGGGGTCGCACGGACGATGACGCCTGGGCGCGGACGCTGCCGGCCGGCGTGCGGGGACGGGCGCGCGGGACGGGGTCCGTCCGGCGACGCTCGCGGGTGGCGGCGCTCGCGGCGGGCGAGCGCGGGTCAGGCGACGACGAGCGGCGGTCCGCGCGACGAGCGGGCACCCCAGGCGGTCCGCCCGTGCGGGTCGCGACGGCGCTCGGGCCGCGGCGAGGAGATCCGTCGATTGCCGGCCGGAAGACGGCGGCGAGCGCGGCGCCGGGCCGCCCGCAGGATCCGCTCCTCGCCCGGCAGCCAGCCGGCCAGCACCAGCGCGCCGACCAGCAGCGCCGGCAGCAGCAGCAGGAGCGCGTCGAGCACCCGCGCAAGGCTACCTCCCCCCGGCTCGCGTGGCGGATCGGCCCCGCGCGCCGGGGGTCAGCCGCCACGCGAGGCCGGGCGGGCGAGCCGGGCGGCCACGCGAGGCGCGAGGCCGGGGTATCGTGGGCGACGATGGACGCGGAGCCCACAGCCCCCCGCCCCTGGTGGCGCCGGCGCGGCCCCTACGCCGTCGCGGTGGCGGCGGTCGCGATCGGCGGCGGCGTCGCCCTGGCCGGGGCTGGCGGGTCGAGCGGGCCGCACGCCGAGATCCACGCCTGGGCGCTGCACGCGCCGGCGCTGCCGATCCCGGTCGAGGAGCCAGTCGGCGCGCCCGACCCCGCCCCCGCCAGCCGCCAGCGCGAGCGGGCCGCGGCGCCGCCGGCCGACGAGCAGGCGCCCGACACGCTGCCCTCCGGCGCGCCGTCGGACGAGCAGGTGGCCGAGGAGTTGGAGCGGGCCCTCAGCGGCGGTGGTGGGGACGGCAAGAAGGCCCGCACCGCCCGCACGCTGATCAGCGCCGCCACGGTCGACGGCAACGGCATGGCCTCGATCCCGCCGGACGCGCCGAACCGGGTGGTCCAGATCATCCAGGCCGCCAACGCCGTCGCCCGCAAGCCGTACGTCTACGGCGGCGGCCACGGGCGCTTCGCCGGCTCGATCTGGTCGGACACCGCCTACGACTGCTCGGGCTCGATCAGCTACGCGCTGGCCGCGGCCGGGGTGATCGACGCGCCGATGGTCTCGGGCGCGATGGCCGAGGAGTTCGAGCCCGGCCCGGGCAAGTGGGTGACGATCTACGCCAACGGCGGCCACGCGTTCATGTTCGTCGCCGGCCTCCGCTTCGACACCTCGGGGCTGCGGCAGACCGGGTCCCGCTGGCAGTCGGCCACCCGCGGGGTCGCCGGCTTCCGCGAGGTCCATCCCCGCGGGCTCTAGCGCAGCTCGAGGACCTGCCCGCCGACGGTGCCGACCAGCACCCGGCCGCGGGCATCCTGCAGGTAGGCCGACTGGCGGGGGACCTTCGCCGGCTCGCGCCGCATCGGGTGGTGGCGGCCATCGGCGGCCACCGACCAGGTGACGCCGTTGCAGAAGTCGCCGAAGACGTAGCGGTCGGCGAGCGCCCGCGGGGTCGCCGAACGACCGTCGCCGCGGCGGACGACGACGCCGCCGGTCACCGAGCAGGCGCCGCCGCGGTGGGCGTACGAGGCGACCGGCCAGGTCAGCCGGCCGGCCGGGTTCAGGTCCTTGCCCTGCTGCCGGCGGCTGCCCTCGAACGCCGCCCAGCCGAAGTTGGTCGGCGGGTCGAACCGCTGGGTGCGGGCGTAGGGCAGGCGGTCGATCTCCTCCAGCGTCTGCTCGCCGACGTCGCCGATCCAGAGGTCGCCGGTCCGCGGATCGACCGAGGTCCGCCACGGGTTGCGGAGGCCGTAGGCCACGATCTGCCAGCGGGGACGGGCGGCGGCCGGGTCGTAGCGCAGCAGCTTGCCCAGCTGACTCTTCAGGTCCTGGCCGTTCTGGCGCGGGTCGAAGGCCGAGCCGCCGTCGCCCAGGCCCAGGTACAGGCGGCCGTCGCGGCCGGTCACGATCGCGCCGCCGTTGTGGTTGGCGTAGGGCTGCTCGACCTGCAGGATCGTGCGGCCGCTGGTCGGGTCGACCCGCCCGCCGCGGAGGGCGTAGAGCGCGACCCGGGTATTGCCGTCGCGGTCGCTGTGGTGGACGGCCACCCGCTGCGGCTGGCCGCCGCGGCGGGGCAGGAAGGCCAGCCCCAGCAGCCCCTGCTCGCCGCCGAACTTGACGATCGGCCGCAGGTCGAGGAACGGCGCGCCGGCGGCCGGACCGTCGCCGTCGAGCCAGCGCGCGGTGCCGACCTGCTCCAGCACCAGCGTCCGCCCGCGGCGGCCGGGCTCGCTGACCAGGCCGGTGACGGCGCGGAAGCCGCGGGCCAGCGGACGCGCCTGGACCCCGGTCGTGGCGGCCACCTGGCGGGTCGGCCCGGCGCCCTTCGGCGCCCGGTCGCGGGCGGCGTCCGCGGTCTCGTCGCCCCCGCAGCCGGAGAGCGCCACCGCGACGGTCAGGAGCACGGGGATCGGAAGCACGCGCCACGCCATCGACGTTCGAGCATACGGACCGCACCGTCCGGCCCGCCGTCAGCCGGAGGCGGCCACCGCGTCCGCGAACCGCGCTCCGCGGTCCTCGAAGTCGCGGAAGAGGTTGTGGCTCGGGGCCGCCGGCGACAGCAGCACGGTCGCCCCGGCCGGCGCCAGCGCGCGGGCGGCGGCGACCGCCTCGGCCATCACCGCTCCCGGGTCGACGCCGTCGACCTCGCGGACGGCGAGCGCGGCGCCGGCGGCCTCCGCGGCGGCCCGCACGGCGGCGGCCAGCGCCGGGCCGGTGCCGGGCAGCGTCACCAGCCCGGCCAGCTGGATCGCGGCGTCCGGCTCTCCGGCCGCGCCGGTCGCCACCCGCCCGGCGACCAGCGCCGCCACCAGCTCGTCGTAGCGCTGGTGACGGTCGTCGCCGCCGGCGATCAGGACCAGCGGGCCGGGCGCGAACGCGGCCAGGGCCGAGAGCGCCGTCTCCGGCGTGGTCGAGATCGAGTCGTCGACCCAGGTCCGCCCGTCGCCCGAGGGGACGACCTGCTGGCGGTGGGGCAGCGGCCGGAAGTCGCGCAGCGCGCCGGCCACGTCGGCGATCTCGTAGCCGAGCGCGCGAACCGCCTCGAGCGCCGCCGCGACGTTGCGGGCCCCGGTCGCACCCCGCAGCGGCAGCTGGTCGAGCGGGCTCAGGAGGCGGGCGCCGTCGCGCAGCGCGCCGTCGGCCACGTGCAGCCCGTCGGGCCGGTCGACCCACAGGATCGGGACCGTCGGCAGCCGCTCGGCCGCCGCCCGCAGGCCCGGGTCGGCGTACGAGAGCACCGCCAGCCGCGGCCCGTCGCCGGCGGTCAGGATCCGCAGCTTGTCGGCGTGGTAGGTCGCCTCGTCGCCGTGCCACGGCAGGTGGTCGCGCATCAGGTTGGTGACGACGGCGACGGTCGGCGCGCGCGGCAGGTCGGCCAGCTGGTAGCTCGACAGCTCGACCACCCACGCCTCGGGCGGGTCGGCGGGCCGCAGCTGGTCGAGCAGCGGGCGGCCGATGTTGCCGGCCAGCACGCTGCGGACGCCGGCCTTGCCGAGCAGGTGGTGGAGCAGCGACGCGGTCGTGCTCTTGCCCTTGGTGCCGGTGATCGCGACCACCGTCTCGCGGTCGCCACGCTCGGCCAGCCAGAGCGCGGTCCCGGAGGTGATCGTCGCCCCGCCGGCGCGGACGGCGTCGGCGTCGGCCCCGCGCACCGGCACGCCCGGCGAGCGGATCACCACCTCGCAGCCGGCCAGCGCCGCGATCCCGGCCGCGCCGACCACGACCGCCGGCGGACGGCCGTCGGGCCCGGCCGGCAGCGGCGGGGCGTCGGCCGCGGGCGCGCTCGCGCTGGCGACGACGACGGTGCTGCCCGGGGCGTGGGCGGCCAGCGTCCGGATCGCCGCCGCGCCCTCGCGTCCCGCGCCCCAGACCCCGACGCGACGGCCGGCCAGGTCGCCGATCCGGAGGTCGGCGGGCGGGAGGGGAACGGTGGCCGGGGGCACCGGCGGAGGGTATCCGCCAGGCCCCGCGCGACGATCGCCGCGGGGCGGGAAGAAGCGGCCGCCCGCCGGCGTCCTCTCCGGTAGACGCCCGCTCGCCGGGTCCCGCTGTGATACCTCCTGTGCCGATGCCCCAGCCACCGTCGAACCCCGGCCCGGACGAGCTGCTCGAGCTCGCCGCGCTGGCCGACGGCAGCCTCGACCCAGCGCGGCGGCCGGCGCTGGAGCAGCGGATCGCCCGCTCACCGGAGCTGCAGGCGGCGTTCGAGCGCCAGCGGCGGGCGCTGACCGCGGCCGCCGCGCTGCGCTACGAGCCGCTGCCGGAGGCGCTGCGGGCGACCGTCGCCGCCCAGGCCGCGGCCCGCCGCGCGCCGTCGCGGCCACGGCGGCGGCTGCTGCCGGTCGGGGCCGCCGCGGCGCTGGTCGCCGCAGTGGTGGCGGTGGTGCTCGCGGTCGGCGGCTCGACCGCCGATCCGGCGGTCGCCGACGTCGCCCGGGTCGCCGCCCGCGCCGTGCCCGGGCCGCCGCCGGCCGCCCGTCCCGGGGGCGAGCTGCTGGACGTCGCCGCCGGCGGGATCGACTTCCCCGACTGGTCGCGGCTGGGCTGGCGGGCCCGGGGCGTCAGCCGGACGACGGTCGACGGGCGGCGGGTGACGACCGTCGCCTACGGCCGCGGCCGGGCCCGGATCGGCTACGCGATCGTCGACGAACAGGCGCTCGACGAGCCGCGCGGCACCGTCGTCCGGCGCCAGGGCATCGCCTACCGCGGCCTGCGGGTCGACGGCCGCTCGACCGTCACCTGGCGCCGCGCCGGCCGCACCTGCGTGCTGACCGGCGAGGCCGACGTCGCCGAGCTGCTGCGGCTGGCGTCGTGGCGCGACGGCGGTGCCCTCGCCTACTGAGGGGGATCCTCGAGCGCCCGCGCCAGCCGGTCGCGGGCCCGCGACAGCCGGCTGGCGACGGTGCCGGGCGCGACGCCGAGCAGCCGCCCCGCCTCGTCGTAGCCGAGCCCGACCACGTCGACGGCGACGAAGGCGTCCCGGAACGGCTCGGGCAGCGCCGCGACCGCCCGCCGCAGCTCACCACCGGCCAGCCGCGCGGCCGGATCGGCGAGCGGGTCGGCGACGGCCAGCTCGTCGGGCAGCTCGGCCGTTCGCGGCCGCCGATCGCGGGTGCGGCGGGCGCTGATCAGCGTGTTGCGGAGCGCCCGCAGCAGGTAGCCGAGGTCGTCGCCGCGGACCAGCCGCGGGCGGGCCAGCAGCTGGGCACAGGTCTCCTGGACCAGGTCCTCGGCCTCCTCGCGCGAGTCGGTCCAGCCGCGGGCGGCCCGGTACAGGCGCGGCAGGTGCTCGACGACCCGCTCCGGATCGAGCCGGTGCGGCCGTCCGCTCACCCGTCCCCGTCCCCCGACGTCCGCACGGCGAGGACGGTAGCGGGAGCGCGGGCCGCCGGGAGCGGGCCGTCGCTAGCCGACCGCGCGCGCCAGGGCCGGCGCCAGGTCGCCGCGCGGCTCGACCGCGACCCCGTCGAGCCCGAGCCAGCCGGCCATCGACCGCAGCTCCGCGGCCAGCTCGCCGGCCACCCGCTGCTCGTCCCAGCCGCGCTGCTCACGCTCGCCGTGGGCGGCCTGGACCCGCAGCGTGCCGGCAGCGCGGTCCGCCTTCAGGTCGACCCGGCCGACCAGCTGCTCGCCGAGCAGGAACGGCAGCACGTAGTAGCCGTGGACGCGCTTCTCCCGCGGGACGTAGATCTCGATCCGGTAGCGGAAGCCGAACAGCGCCTCGGTCCGCGTGCGCTCGAAGATCAGCGGGTCGAACGCCACCAGCAGCGCACGGGCGTCGACCCGCCGCGGCCGCCGCGCCTCGGCGTGCAGGAAGGCCGGGCGCGACCAGCCCTCGATCCGCGCCGGCAGCAGCTCGCCGGCCGCGACCAGGTCGGCGATCGCGGGCCGCACCTGGCTCGGGCGGAGCCGGAAGTAGTCGCGCAGGCACTGCTCGGTGGCGACCCCGTGGGCGCGGGCGGCGATCCGCACCAGCTCGCGGATCGCGTCCTCCGGCGCCGGGTCCGGGGCGGCGGCGACCGCCGGCGGCAGCACCCGCTCGGGCAGGTCGTAGCGGCGCTCGAACTGCGGCGTCCGCCCGGCCGAGGTGACCCGCCCGCAGAAGAACAGGTACTCCAGCACCCGCTTCGCCTGCGACCAGTTCCAGCCGTAGCCGTTGCCCTCGCGGGCGCTGACCTGGTGGTCCTCGGTCAGCCGCCGCTCTAGCTCGACGGCGGTCAGCGGGCCGTGCTCGGCGATCTCGGCCTCGACCACCGCCACCAGCTCGCGGTCCTGGCCGGCGCGGCGGATCCCGCCCCATGCCTCCTCCTCGACCCGCGCCATCCGCCAGCGCAGCAGCCGGTGCGTCTCCGGCGGGACGAACGACGCCTCGTGCGCCCAGTACTCGACCAGCCGCCGCGGCCGGCGACCGGCGGCGCGGTCGAGCAGCGCCAGGTCGTAGGGCCCGATCCGGCTGAAGAGCGGCAGGTGGTGGGCGCGGGTGAGGACGTTGACCGAGTCGATCTGGAGCAGCCCGACGCGGTCGATCACCCGCTGCACGTGGGCCATCGTCACCCGCGCCGGGGGCCGCCGGTGGTGGCGGTCGGCGAACCCCTGGGCGGCGAGGGCGATCCGACGGGCCTGCGCGGTGCTGAGGTCCATCGCGGCGATCATCGCAAGCGCCGCGGACCGAACGCCTGTTCGCCCGCCGCCGGTCACGTTTCGGACGCTCAGCGACCGGAACGTGACCGGCGGCGGAGCGTCACGCGCCGAGGATCGCCGCCGCGGCCGGCGTGACGTCGTCCGGCAGCGCCACCCGCTCGTCGAGCAGGAACGGGGCCAGCAGCGCCGCCGCCTGGGCCGGATCGTCGTCGAGCGGCGCCAGGTGCTCGGCCCGCAGTCGCCGCACCACCGCGTGGCCGGCCCAGGGGCTGGGGCCGCCGCGGGCCCCGGAGACCGCCTCCTGCCCCGCGACCGGGCCGCCGTCCGGACCGCCGGCGATCAGCCGCATCGCGGCAAGCGACTCGGCCTCCTCGCCGACGCACTCGAAGGGCTTGTGCTCGCGCAGGCCGGCGAGGTCGCAGAAGCCGTCGTACTGGGCCAGGTCGTCGAGCATGTCGACGCCGAAGATCGCCCGCAGCGCCGGCGGGTCGAGCCACGGCGCCAGCGCCAGGAAGACGAACCGGCACTTCGGGCAGTCGCCGCACCAGTTCGAGCGCCGACGGGCCGGGTCGAGCCGGAAGACCGCGTTGCAGGACGTGAAGTGCGGGTGGTACCGCTCCAGCCGGCTGAAGGCGCGGGCGATCGCCAGCTCGCTGGCCGGCCGCAGCAGCGACCGGTAGTCGAGCCCGGCGACGACCTCGGTCGCCAGCAGCTCGCGGAAGCCGGCCTCGAAGGCGGCGCCCTTGCTCCACTGGTGGTTGACCTCGAGCCCGTTCCAGACCAGGTTGCCCTCGGAGGCCGAGCGCTCGTTGGCCATCGCGACCGCGTCGGCGCCGTGGAGGACCGCCGTCATCAGCGCGATCGTCGAGACGACCGCCGTCACCGGCACGTGACCGTTGAGCGCCCCGGCGGCGTTCAGCTCGCCGATGTTCGGCGACAGCGTCCGCAGCGCGACGGCGTGGGGGCGGCCGGAGGCCTCGACGCAGCGGACGATCGGCGTCGCCCGGCCGACCGAGAAGCAGACCGCGTCGCGCCCCGCCCGCTGGACGATCTCGAGCGCCACCACCGAGTCCTTGCCGCCGCCGATCGGGACCAGCGTGCGGCCGGTCGCGGGCAGCGCCGGCGGGCCGTCGTCGCTCGCCGCGCTCGCCGCCGGCGGGAAGGCGACCCGCTCGCGGACGTCGATCCGGTTGGTGTAGGCGAACTCCCCCAGTCCGAGCGTGTAGACCTGCTCCAGCAGCGCCCGCAGCCGCGGCGAGAGCGCGCCGCCGCTCCACCCTGCCCGCGGCTCGATCACCATCGCCGGCGGCACCGCGGTCTTGTAGTACGAGACGCCGGCCAGCAGGTGCAGCAGCCCCGCCAGCCGCCGCAGCGCCTCGCGGCGGGCCGGGTCGGTCGGCCAGTCGACGCCCTCGAAGCGGACCGTCTCGGCGAACGTCACGGCGTCGTCGAGCGCGTAGCGCAGGGTCACGGTGGCGGCCGGCTCGTCGATCTCGACCGCGACGAAGCGGAAGCTGGCGAAGGCGGTGGGATCGAAGCCGGTCGGGGCCGCAGCGCGGGTCTCGGGCACCGATCGAGCCTAGCGACCGCCGGTCGCGGCACCGGCCCCCGCGGCCACCGGCGCCGCGGCCAGCCGCCGCACCGCGACCGCCGCGACCTTGAAGGTCGGCTGCTTCGAGACCGGGTCCCAGCGGGTCGCCGTCAGCTCGTTGGCGGCGCGGTGGTGGCGGCGGGCGTCGTCCTCGGCCAGGTCCCACCAGCCGTAGTGGAAGGGCAGGAAGACCACCCCCGGCCGGCTGCCGGTGATCCGCGCCGGAGCCTCGACCCGGCCGCGGGCGTTGCGCAGCTCGACCCGGTCGCCCTCGCCGATCCCGAGCGGCTCGGCGTCCTCGGGCGCCAGCTCGACCCAGACGTCGGGCGCGGCGTCGCGCAGCTCCGGCACCCGGCCGGTCTTGGTCCGGGTGTGGAAGTGGTGGACGGTGCGGCCGGTGGTCAGGAGCAGCGGGTGGGCGGCGTCGGGCGGCTCCGGCAGCGGCACGACCGGGCAGCTGCGCAGCATCGCCCGCCCCTCCGGGTTCAGCGCCCGGTAGCCGTCGGCGCCGAACGACTCGCCGTTCAGCAGGTCGCGGCCGTAGCTCTCGGCGTCGTCCGGCGCGGCCCGGAAGCGGCCGTCGGCGTAGAGCCGCTCGCCGCCCCACTGGATGCCGCCGCGGGCCCGCAGGTCGTCGTAGCCGATCGCGCTGTAGTCGCAGGGGCGGCCGGCCGAGCAGCGCTGCCAGGCGCGGTAGGCCTGCTCCGGCGTCGTCCAGTCGATCAGCGGCGCGCCGTCGCGGTCGCGCAGGTCGAGCGCCCGCGCGAAGGCGAGGAAGATCTCCAGGTCGCTGCGGGCCTCGCCCGGCGGGGCCACCGCCCGCTCGCTCAGGTGGACGGTGCGGTCGGCGTTGGTGAAGACGCCGGTCTTCTCGCCCCAGGTCGCGCCCGGCAGCACCACGTCGGCGAGCGCGGTGGTCTCGGTCGGGAAGATGTCCTGGGCGACGACCAGCAGCCGCGGGTCGCCGAGGATCCGCCGGATCCGCGCCGCCTCGGGCAGCGAGACCGCCGGGTTGGTGGCGCTGATCCACAGCAGCCAGATCTCGCCCTGCTCGCAGAGGCGGAAGATCTCCATCGCGTGGGTCGGCGGGCCGTCGTGCGGGATCCGCTCCGGCTCGACGTTCCAGATCTCGGCCAGCTCGGCGACGTGGCCCGGGTTGGCCCAGTTGCGGAACCCCGGCAGGTCGCCGTTGGCTCCGGTCTCGCGGGTGTTCTCCGCCGTCGGCTGGCCGTTCATCTGCAGCACCCCGCAGCCGGGCCGGCCGAGCATCCCCCGCAGCAGGTGGATGTTGTTGACCTGGCAGGCGGACGCCGTCGCCTGGTGCGACTGGTAGAGGCCCTGGAGGACGGTCGAGGTCAGTGCCTCGCAGGTGCCGAGCAGCTCCGCCGCCGCCTCGATCGCGCCGGCGTCGACCCCGCAGATCGCGGCCGCCCGCGCCGGCGACCAGCCGATGGTCGAGCGGTCCAGCTGCTCCAGGCCGATCGTGTGGGCGGCCACGTAGCGGTCGTCGATCCAGCCGCGGTCGAGCAGCCGCCGGACCAGCGCCAGCAGCAGCGGCAGGTTGGTGCCGCTGCGGACCGCCAGGTGGACGTCGGCGGCCTGCGCGGGCAGCGTCCGGCGGGGGTCGACGACCAGCAGCCGCGGACGGTCGGGGCCGGCCAGCCGGTCGCGCATCCGCATCCACAGCACCGGCTGGGTCTCGGCGACGTTGTGGCCCCAGAGCGCCAGCGCGTCGCAGTCGAGGACGTCGTCGTAGGACCCGGGCTGCCCGTCGCAGCCGAACGACTCCTTCAGCGACTCGCCGGCGGTCGCGGTGCAGAGCCGGGTGTTGCCGTCCAGGTGCGGCGTGCCGATCCCGGCGCGGGCGATCGTGGTCAGCGTCCAGTACTCCTCGGCGAACAGCTGGCCGCTGGTGTAGAAGCCGATCCCGCCCGGACCCTGCTCGCCGAGGATCGCCTGGCAACGGTCGACGATCGTGGCCAGCGCGTCGTCCCAGTCGGTCGGCTGGAGCCGGCCCCCGCGGCGGACCAGCGGTCGCGTCAGGCGGTCGGGCGCGGCGTTGGCCTGCCAGCCGAAGAGGTCCTTGGGGCCGAGCCGTCCGCGGTTGACGCGGTCGTCGGCGCGTCCGCGGACACCGACGATCCGCCCGTCGCGGACGGCGACCTCCATCGCGTCGCCGTTCGAGTGCAGCAGCGACGCCGCCGGCGTCCAGCGCTCGACGTCGGCCTCGGTCAGGCCGTCGGCCAGCTGCAGGTCGACCCGGGCGGGCCACGGCGCGCCGCGGGCGATCGGGGTGACCGGGCCCCAGGGATCCTCGATCCGTTCGCGCACGCCCGTTCGCTACCCGCCGGCCCGCGGCGGCAAACGGCGTCCGCGGTAGGGTCGGGCCCGATGCGGATCGCCGTCTCGTCCGACTCGCTCGACGGGGTCGCCGGCGCCCTCGCCGACGCCCTCCGCGACCGCGGGCACGTGGTCGCGGCGACCCACGGCGCGCTCGACCCGCGGGAGCGCGACGACTGGGCCTGGGCCTCGGCCGCCGCCGCCCGGGACGTCGTCGCCGGCCGCGCCGACCAGGCGGTGGTCGCCTGCTGGACCGGCACCGGGGCCTCGATCGCCGCCAACAAGCTGCCCGGGATCCGCGCGGCGCTCTGCGGGGACGCGGCCACCGCCGCCGGCGCCCGCCGCTGGAACGACGCCAACGTCCTCGCCCTCAGCCTGCGGACGGTCTCGGCGCCGCTGCTCGACGAGATCCTCGACGCCTGGTTCGCGACCGCCGCCAGCGACGAGCCGGACGACCGCGCCAACGTCGCCCACCTCGACGCGCTCCCGGAGGAGACCGAATGACGCTCGCCGGCCCCGACGACCCGCCGATCCACCTCGACGACGTCCCCGAGCAGGGCTGGGAGGTCGGCGAGCTGCAGGCCACCCGCCGGCGGCTGGGCGCGGCGGCCGGCGCCCACCGGATCGGGGTGGCGGTGATCGACGTCGCGCCCGGTCGCCGCTCGACCCCGCCCCACAGCCACGCCGACGAGGAGGAGATCTTCCTGGTGCTGGAGGGCGACGGCCTCAGCTGGCAGTCGTCGGGCCGGGCCCCGGCCTGCTACCCGATCGCCGCCGGCGACGTCCTGGTCCACCCGGCGAACGGCCCCGCCCACACCCTGATCGCCGGTGAGCGCGGACTGCGGGTGCTGGTGGTCGCCGAGGGCTCGCGGACCAACATCACCTACCTACCGCGCACGAAGCAGTTCTGGCTCGGCCCCCGCTGGTCGCCGGCCGAGCGGCCGCATCCGTTCCAGGCCGACGCCGAGGCCGGGCCGCTGCCGCTGCCCGAGCCGACGGCCGAGCGGCCGCCGTCGATCGTCGCCCTCGCCGACTGTCCGCTGGAGACCGGCGGCGAGGGCCGCTTCCGCTGGGCGACCCGCAACGGCGGCCGCGTGGCCGGCGCCCGTCAGCTGGTGCTGGCGACCGACGAGCTGCCGCCGGGCAGCGTCAACAACCCACGCCACTGGCACACGATCGCCGAGGAGTGCTTCTACGTCCTGGGCGGCGGCGGCACGGCGGTGATCGGCGAGGCCCGCCACCCGCTGCGGCCGGGATCGTTCTTCCTGCGCCCGCCGCGGTCCGGGGTCGGCCACCGGATCGAGGCCGGACCGGAGGGGCTGGAGTACGTGACGATGGGCGACCTGATGCCGGGCGACGTCTGCGTCTACCCCGACAGCGCCAAGATCGCGGTCCGGCCCGGCGTCTTCCTGCCGATCCCGGCGCTCGCCTACTTCGACGGCGAGCCGGACGCGGCGGTCGCGCTCGACCCGCCGCCGGCGCCCCCGCCGACCGGCGCCTGATCGTCGCCCGCCAGCTCGCGGCGGAGGATCTTCCCGGTCGCGCCGCGCGGCAGCGCCTCGTGGAAGTGGACGTCGCGGGGCACCTCGAAGCGGGCCCGGTGGGCGGCGACGTAGGCCCGGACGCCGTCGGCGTCGAGCGTCGAGCCGTCGCGCGGGACCAGGTGGACGGCCAGCCGCTGGCCCCGCTCGGCGTCGGGCACGCCGACCGCGGCGACCTCCTCGACGTCGGGGTGGTCGGCCAGCAGATCCTCGATCCCGCGCGGGTGCACGTTCTCGCCGGCGGAGACGATCATATCGTCCTCGCGGCCGAGCACGAACAGCCGCCCGAGGTCGTCGAGGTAGCCGATGTCGCCGGTCTCGGTCAGGCCGTCGACCTGGGTCAGCCGGCTGCCGTCGGTGTAGCGGTCGTTGACGTTGGTGCCGCCGACCAGGATCCGGCCCGGCCGGTGCGAGGGCAGCGGCACGTCGGCGTCGTCGTAGATCCGGACCGCGGCGCCGAGCGGGACCCGGCCGGCGGTGCCGGGGGCCGAGCGCAGGTCGACCGGATCGGCGATCGCGGCCCAGCCGACCTCGGTCGAGCCGTAGAGGTTGTGGAGCCCGTCGCCGAAGGCGTCCATCCAGCGCAGCGCCAGGTTGCCCTTCAGCGCCGAGCCGGAGCTGGCCACCGTCCGTAGGCTCGACAGGTCGTAGGTGGCCCGCTGCTCGGGGTCGACCTCGAGGATCCGCTGCAGCATCACCGGCACCGCGATCAGCACGTCGACCCGGTGGCGGGCGATCGCGCGCAGCGTGTCCTCGGGATCGAAGCGCCGCTCCAGCACCACCGTCGCGCCCAGCAGCAGCGCCATCAGCAGGTTGACGTAGCCCCAGGCGTGGAACAGCGGGGGCGCGACCAGGAAGGTGCTGCCGTCGCGGTAGGGCAGCCGGTCGAGCAGCGCCACCGGGGCGTCGATCGGGATCCGGCTGCGGCGGCTGCCCTTCGGCGGCCCGGTGGTGCCCGAGGTCAGCAGCACCACCCGTCCCGGCGCGCCGGGGTAGCGCAGCCGGCGGCCGGCGCCCTCGACGATCAGCTCGTCGATCGAGCGGACGCCGCTGCGCGGGCGGTGGTCGTCGTCCCAGGCCGAGACGACCCGCGAGAGGGTGCCCGGGGCGCTGCCGCGCGCCTCGTCGATCACGCCCAGCAGGTCGGCGTCGCAGATCACCGCCGTCGGCCGCTCGCGGTCGATCACCGCGCGCACCTGCGGGGCGGCGAGGCCGGTGTTCATCAGCAGCGCGTCGGCGCCGGCCTTGCTGACGGCGATCAGCGCCTCGACGAAGCCGCGGTGGTTGCGGGCGGCCAGCGCCACCCGGTGGCCCTCGCCGACGCCGCGGTCGCGCAGCGCCACCGCCAGCGCGGTCGAGCGGGCGTCGAGCTCGGCGTAGGTCAGCGCCCGCTCGCCGTCGACGATCGCCAGCCGCTGCGGGTCGCGGACGGCGGCGGCCGAGTAGGCGCCGGCCGGCGTCGCGCCCCAGCGCCCGATCTGGCGAGCGATCGTGACGTACTTGTCGGGCCGCATCGGGCGGAAGACCCCGGCCCGCGCGAAGACCTGGACCGAGCGGGCGGCGGTCTCGGCCACCCGCACCGGGTTCGGCAGCCGCCGCGGCTCCGGCTCGTCGAGCAGCTGGCGGCCGAGCGCCCGCAGCATCTCGCGGGTCCGGCGGCGCATCTCCGGCAGCGCGATCACCCCGGCCAGCGCGCCGGGCACGCCGCCGGGCGGGTTGTAGCCGAGCCGGACCACGATCCGCGCGCCCTCGTCGTGGGCGCGGACGCGGATCCCGACGTGGAGGTCGATCCCGGTGACGCCGGTCGCGACCAGGTCGCGGCCCTCGACCAGCTCGGTGACCTCCAGCTCGCTGCCCAGCTCGGCCGCGCCGACCCGCAGCACCGTCCGCACGCGGGTGCCGCGCCGCAGCGGCCCGCCGCCGAGGACCTCGAAGACCTCGAGCCCCGGCATCGCGCGGCGGATCACGCGCGGGTCGATCGCCGCCCGCCAGGCGCGGGCGGGGTCGACGGGCAGGTCGATGCGCTCGGTGACCCGCATCAGCGCAGCACCGAGGGCCGTCGCCGGCGTCGCAGCTCCTGGCTCATCTCGTCCATCGTCCTCGACACGTGGGCGTGCACCGCCGCCGGGTCGGCGTCGGGCCCGAACCGGGCGGCGACGTCGATCGGCGGCAGCAGTTGGACCACCAGCCGGTTCGGCAGCGGCAGGTGCTCGAGCGCGCCGACCAGCGCCCGCGGCGGCCCGGCCGCGGCCAGCCGGCCGAGCGGCCCGCCGCCCAGCCGCCGCGCCAGCCCGCGCCCGCGGGCGGGGATCAACGAGGTGCCCTGGCCGCCGATCGAGACCACCGGCACGATCGGCACGCCGGTCTCCTGCGCCAGCCGCACGTAGCCGGCGGCGCTGCCGGCCGCCGCCGCGGCCCGCGGGTCGTCGCCGATCGCGGGGTGGGCCAGCACGCAGGCGCCGGCCGAGAGGGCGGTGCGGACGGCCTCGGCGTTGGCGGGCAGCATCCCCAGCCGCCGCAGGAAGCCGAGCCCGGGCGAGGTCGCCACGCGGTCGTCGACCAGCACGTGCAGCGGCCGCTCGGGCCCGAAGTGGCTGGCGAAGGCGAGCACCATCACGAAGCTGTCCGGCGTCAGGTTGCCGCCGTGGTGGTTGCCGACCAGCAGCACCGGGCGGTCGTGGGGGACGTGGTGGAAGCCCCGCACGTCGGCCCGGAACCAGAGGCTGGCCACGATCCAGGCGACCGGCATCAGGTCGCGGAGCAGGTAGCTGTCGCGATCGTCCAGCTCGTCGCTGGCCGAGCGCCGGCGGCCGCCCGCGCCGGGGACGCCGGCCCGGACCGGGGTCAGCGCCAGCCGGCCGACGGCGCCCGCGGCGTCGGCGATCTGCCCCAGCACGCCGGCGGCGACCGCCTCGGGCGACGGAGCGACGGCGGCGTCGGGAGGAGAGGAGGTTTCGGCCATGCGGAGACGACCGCGTCCGCTCGCCCGACGGGGGTCGGACGGGGCGCGGCCTCGGGAGCGTACCCAGCCGTTCCCGGCCCGTCGACCGTTCGCCCCGCAACGAGCAGCCCCGGACGGGGCCCGGTCGCAGAGGGGGGTAGCGGCCAGGCCCCATGCCCGGGGGATCGGGGGGGGTGTGGCGGCGCCGGAGCGACGGTGTGCCGCCCGTCGCTCCGGCGCCGTCCGCGGTGCACCGCCCGACCTCCATCGGATGGGACCACGGATGTCGTGGCCGGCCGGCGCTCCGCATCGGTGCCAGGGCCGTCGCACGCGACGACCCGACGTGGGCTACAACGGCCGAGCGCCCGGCGAATCAGGATCGATCGCGAAAGTTGGCGCGTTGCCACTCATCGCTTGCCGTGGGGACCGCCGCGCGGCCCCTTCCCGCCCTGCGGACCGCCGCCCGCCGGCCGGGAGCCCGCCGCCGGTCCGCCGCCGCGGCGACCGCCGCCGCGAGAGCCGGCCACGCCCGGCGCGCCGCCGGGCCGCGGACCG